>JAZBOA010000575.1:0-5493 GCA_036350935.1 Anderseniella sp.
AGGCTGTCGACAAGATCCGGACGCGCAGACAAGCGCAGAGATCATCGTGCCGATCTCCATCTGTCGGCGTGGCATCGAGAAGAAGCTGGTCATCAAGAGCGGGACTGCAACATTGACCAATGCTTTGGACCAGACCCTGGTTTCCGGAATTGCCCGCGCCAGAAGCTGGTTCGAAAAGCTCATGTCCGGGGAATACCAGACGCTGAGGGATCTGGCCCGCGCTGAAGGCCGCAACGAACGCTACGTCTCGCAGGTTCTCAAACTGGCATTCCTCGACACCAGCCTCCTCAAGCAGATCATAGCCGGCGAGCAGTCCGTCGATCTGACCCTGGAAAAACTGCGCAGGATGAACGACCTGCCTGTCCGGTGGGACCTGCAGCGCAGGCTGCTGGGACCCGCTCCCTGATCGCAGCTGACGTCTGCAAATCCTGAGAACTCGGGTCAGAGGGCATCTGGCCGTCGGTTGCCGTCGAGTACTCGACCAGGCTGGCAACTAAAGCTCGCCAGCAAGCGAACCGCCAAATTCTGAATTGGAGAGAATGCGGGCACAAATGCGCTTACCAGCGCTTTCTGGTCTGCTCTCCCATACGGTCACGTTGGAGGCAGCGCAGCTAACTCCCCGTACTTGCGGCGCTTTTGCCAACAAGATCAGAAAAACAAATTATATATTGAAATCAATAAGATAGGTGGCGGAGAGAGAGGGATTCGAACCCTCGGTACGGTTTCCCGCACACACGCGTTCCAGGCGTGCGCCTTCAACCACTCGGCCACCTCTCCGCATTGGAACCGGCGCAACATACACAAGAGTGGTTGAAGATCAAGCGCACGCACTCTCAAAAGTGACGGATTGTTGCAAAGCATGGCCTGCTCCAGATACTGCCGCGGCAACTTGCACACCGTGTTGTGAGTGGTGCGCGGCTCATCGTCCCATTATCATGCAATCAATCGATGCCGGGACGGTGTGACTGCCAGGACATGTGCAACGGCCCGGACAAACCTGGAACCACGGAGAAACCCATGAGACGGTTCATCGAAACACTGCCGGCAACCCCGGCCGCCGCCACTGCAGTCCTTGCCGTCACGCTGGCTGCCATGACCGCAGCACCGCCGCCGGCCGAAGCGGGGTTCTGGCGCGACAACGAGCGCCGCGTCGGCATCTGGATGTTCGTGCGCAAGGCGCCGGACGAGGAATTGTGGGAAGCCTGCCGGCGGGTCTATGGCCGTGATGTCTACCGGGTGCGCGGGGCTGGACCGCGCAAGGCCCGCTGCTATGTCGACTCCAGCCAGATCTACAATCCCGGCGGATTTTACCGGCGTGACGGCCGTGACTGAACGGCGATCCGGTCAGACCTTGCCTCCAGGATGGCGAGGCTTGACCTGACGGCCGGCCTGCACCCGGTCGCGGCGCGGCGGGATGCCGAACATTGCCGAATAGGCCCGCGAAAAGTGGCTGGCATTGGCAAATCCGCACGCCAGCGCCACCTCGGTGATCGGCAAGGTGGACTGCAGCAGCAGGTTGCGGGCCCGCTCCAGCCGGATGGAGCGGTAATGATCGGCGAAGCTGGTGCCCAGCAGGCTTGAGAACAGCCGGTCGATCTGCCGGGTCGACAGACCGACGCGGGCCGCCACCGCAGAGCGGTCCAGCGGGCTGGCGATATTGCTTTCCATCAGTTCAAGCGCATAGACGATGTCCTGCCGGTGAATGCCGTAGCGCTGGGTCAGCGAGGCGCGCTGTGGCGCGGTGGCCAGCGCCACATCGCGGTGCAGGAACCAGTCGGACACCTGGGTCGCAAACACCTTGCCGTGCACCTCCGCAATCAGGGCGTGGATCATGTCCAGCGCGGCAATGCCGCCGGCGCAGGTCAGCCGGTCGCGGTCGATGATGTAGCGGGACCGGGTCAGCAGCAGGTCAGGGTACTCTTCGGACAGGGCCGGTGAATGCTCCCAGTGAATGGTCATGTGGCGGCCTTCCATGATGCCGGCGCGGGCCAGCACGTAAGGCCCGCCCGAGACGCCACCGATGCGCACGCCACGGCGTGACAGCTGCCTGATCCAGCCAAGCGTCTTCCGGTCCTGGAAGTCCCAGGGCCGTCCGCCGACGCACACCAGCAGGATGTCGGCATCGATCATGTCGCCCACCCGGGCCTGGCACGGCATCTGCGCGCCCACCGACGACGTGGCCGGCCCGCCGTCCAGCGACACGCAGATGAAGCGGTACAGTTCGCGCTCGGCAATGGTGTTGGCGGCGCGCAGCGGCTCGATGGCCGAGGCGAATGACATCAGCGCGAAACCGTCAACCAGCAGGAAGGCAAAGGTAAAGGGGCGCTCGGCCTGGATGTTGGACATGGCGCGGATGGTAAAGTGAATGGCTCGCAGGGACAATGGGTATTGAAACACCGCCACCTATACTCCTGCCGGATCAGGGCTGCGCGCCCAATACCGACTTACCCCCGGACCCTGGAGCCGGCGCCATGAAATACTCGATCTTCTCGCTTGCCCGCAATGCACTCACCGGCCACCAGAACTGGCAGCCGGCATGGCGCTCGCCGGAGCCAAAGCCCCACTATGACGTAATTATCGTCGGCGGTGGCGGCCACGGCCTGTCCACCGCCTACTACCTGGCCAAGGTGCACGGCATCACCAATGTCGCGGTGCTGGAAAAGGGCTATCTCGGCTCGGGCAATATCGGGCGCAACACCACCATCATCCGCTCCAACTACCTGCTGCCCGGCAATGAGCCGTTCTACGAGAAGTCGCTGCAACTGTGGGAAGGGCTGGAGCAGGACTTCAACTTCAACGCCATGGTCTCGCAGCGCGGGGTGATCAACCTGTATCACTCGGACAGTCAGCGCGACGCCTATACGCGGCGCGGCAACGCCATGCGCATTCACGGCGTCGATGCGGAACTGCTCGACCAGAAGTCGTTGCGCGACATGCTGCCGTTCCTGAATTTCGACAATGGCCGGTTCCCGATCATGGGCGGGCTGATGCAGCGGCGTGGCGGCACGGTGCGCCATGACGCGGTGGCGTGGGGCTATGCGCGCGGCGCCGACAGCCGCGGCGTCGACATCATCCAGCACTGCGAGGTAACCGGTATCCGCCGCGATGCGTCGGGCAAGGTCACCGGCGTCGACACCAGCAAGGGCTTCATCGGCTGCAACAAGCTGGGGCTGGCAGCAGCCGGCAACTCGTCACGGGTGGCGCAGATGGCGGGCCTTGAGCTTCCCATCGACAGCCACGTGCTGCAGGCGTTCGTGTCGGAAGGCCTCAAGCCGTGGATCGACAACGTCGTGACCTTCGGCGTTGGCCACTTCTACATCTCGCAGTCGGACAAGGGCGGCCTGGTGTTCGGCGGCGACATCGACGGCTACAACTCCTATGCCCAACGGGGCAACCTGCCGATGGTGGAGCACGTCATCGAGTGCGGCCTTGCGATGATCCCGTCGCTCAGCCGGGCGCGGGTGCTGCGCGCCTGGGGCGGCGTGATGGACATGTCGATGGACGGCTCGCCGATCATCGACAAGACGCCGATCGACAATCTCTACATCAATGCCGGCTGGTGCTATGGCGGCTTCAAGGCGACGCCTGCCTCCGGCTGGTGCTTCGCCCACACCATCGCGAAGGACGAGCCGCACGAACTCAATTCGCAGATGCGGCTGGACCGGTTCCGCACCGGTTACGTGATTGACGAAACCGCCCACGGCGCCCAGGCCAACCTGCATTAGTGAGGGCAGAAACCATGGCTTATCTGATCAACTGCCCGCATTGTGGCAAGCGCACCACCGACGAGTTCTACATCAAGGGCGATGCCTCGAAGGTCCGGCCCACCGCCATTGGCGACGGCACCATGGACCAGTGGCATGACTACGTGCACATCCGCGACAACGTGCGTGGCCGCATCGCCGAGCACTGGCACCATACCGGCGGCTGCCGGCAATGGCTGGTGGTGGAGCGGGATTCGATGACCCACGAAGTCTATGCCGTGACCGCGGCGCGCGACTGGAAGCCGGGAACGGGCGCGTCAACGAAAAAGCCCGCCGCCCGCAAGGCGCCGGCGAAGAAGGCTGGAGGCAAGCGCTGATGACCTCGTTCCGTTTCAGCAAGGGCGGGCTTGTCGACCGCTCCACGACGCTCGGTTTCAGCTTTGACGGCCAGCGCATGACGGGCCTCGCCGGCGATACCCTGGCCTCGGCGCTGCTTGCCAACGGGCAACTGCTGATGGGCCGGTCGTTCAAGTATCACCGGCCGCGCTCGGTGGTGACGTGCGGCGCGGCCGAGCCAAACGCGCTGATGGAGATCGGCGAGGGCGGGCGGCTTGAACCCAATACCCGCGCCTCCATGCAGGAGCTGTACGACGGGCTGGTGTCGAAGAGCCAGAACCGCTGGCCGACGCTGGAGCGCGACTTTGGCGCCATCAACTCGCTGGCCTCGTCACTGTTCGTGGCGGGCTTCTACTACAAGACCTTCATGTGGCCGAAGAAGTTCTGGGAAGCGATCTACGAGCCGATCATCCGCAAGGCCGCCGGTCTCGGCAACCTGAGCCACGAGGCAGATCCGGACCGCTACGAGAAGGCATACGCGCACTGCGACGTGCTGGTGGTGGGATCGGGCCCGGCAGGGCTGATGGCGGCGGTCACGGCGGCTCGTTCAGGCGCACGGGTTATCGTTGCCGATGAACACGCGCGGCTTGGCGGGTCGCTGCTCAAGGAGCGCGAGGAGATCGGCGGCGCGGACGGCGTGAGCTGGGCGGGCGGCGTCATCGCCGAACTGGCCGGCATGAAGAACGTGCGGCTGATGCCGCGCACCACGGTGTTCGGCGCCTACGACGATGCGGTGTTCGGGGCGCTGGAGCGGGTGCAGAAGCATGTGGCCGAGCCGGACCACAACGCCCCGGTGGAGAAGCTGTGGCGGATCATCACCAAGCGCTGCGTGCTGGCGGCGGGCGCGGAGGAACGGCCCATCGTGTTTGGCGGCAACGACCGGCCCGGTGTTATGATGGCCTCGGCCATGCGCGCCTATGCCAATCAGTACGCCGTCGCGCCAGGGCGCTCGGTGGTGGTGTTCACCTCGACCGACTCGGGTTACCGCACGGTGCTCGACATGAAGGCTCACGGCGTGCACGTCGAGGCCATCATCGATGCGCGCGCCGATGCACCAGCGCTGGACCCAGGCGGCGTGCCGGTCCTGCGCGGCGCCGTTGTCACCAACGTCAAGGGCGGCAAGCATGGCATGAGCGCGGTCGAGATCAACGGACACGACATGATCCCTTGCCAGTCGCTGGCGATGTCCGGCGGCTGGAGCCCGGTGGTGCACCTGGCCTGCATGCGCGGGGCCAGGCCGGTGTGGAACGAGGAGCTTTCCTGCTTCATGCCGCCGGCCCACGACCCGTGGACCGCTGCCGCCGGATCGGCCAACGGCAAGTGGGCCTTGAGCGCCTGCCTTGCAGATGGCGCTGAAGCCGGCAGCCGGGCCGCTGCGGATGCCGGGTTCAAG
>JAZBOA010000576.1:0-27938 GCA_036350935.1 Anderseniella sp.
CTGTTGCCGAAACTGGCGACGGTGAACCCGTCTTCGGCGGCCAATGGCGCGCGCCGCACACTGGGAGGAACGCTGATGGGAATGGCTGCCTTTACTGCCTTGCGAGGGCTGTTGCCGCTCGCGGTGCCTTTGTTCCTCGTCGGGTTGGCGATCTTCGGTGCACAGGGCGCATTCAGAAAGGCCAACAAGGAAAAGGGCCAGACATCTTCAGTCAGGACGTCGATGCTCAACATGAGCCTCGACCACGATACCGGCGAGATGGATGGTGAGGTGCTCGTCGGGCAGTTTGAGGGGGCAAGACTGTCCTCGCTCAAGCTTGAAGACCTGCTGGCGCTGCTGAAAGACTGCGTGGCCGCCAACGACCGCAGCGAGGCCTTGTTGATGGCCTATCTTGACCGGGCGCATCCGGACTGGCGCGGGCAGGGCGGCGGACAACAACAATACGCAGGCGGCGCGCCAGGCGCTGCAGGCGCCATGACCCGTGCCGAGGCGCTGGATGTGCTGGGGCTGGAGGAAGGCGCCAGCGATGCCGCTATCCGCAAGGCATACCGTGACCTGATGAAGAAGCATCACCCGGACCAGGGTGGTTCCGCCTGGTTTGCTGCCCGCATCAACGAGGCGCGCAACGTGTTGCTGGGCGGTGGCAAGGGCTGACGGGGCTCTTTCGCGCCAGACAAAAGCACCCGCCGGTCTCCCGGCGGGTGGCTATGCTGACAAAATTGTACGAGTTCAGCTCTGCGGCGCCAGTTCGAAGCAGCCAACGCCTGCACGCTTCAACTGCCGGCACGCATTGCGCGCTTGCTGACGGTTAAGCCCCGAGAAGCGGGCGCGGTAAATCGTGTCGCCGTCCTTGTCCACGGCCATCAGGAACGGTGTTGCCGTCTTCAGCGCACTGACGCGGGATGACTTGGCAATGTCGATGCGGCTCTTGGCGCCCTCGGCGGTCGGGAAAGCGCCGACCTGGATGTTCCAGGTGGACTGGTGCTCGGCCAGCTTTTCCTTCACTTCGCCAGGGTTGACCACGAGGTTCGTTCCTGCAGGTTTCTCTATGGCCGCTGCCACCGCCGCCGGTGCCGGCGCATTCAGCCGCTTCTGCAACTTCTGGGCAGGAGCCGGGGTGGGCAGGGCCTGCGCGGCGCTGGCCACGATCAGGCTGTCCGACTTGGTGTTGGCCGCCGGGACGGTGACAGACTTGAAGGTGACACCCTGAGCGGGCAGCGCCTGCAGCGCCAGTTCTGTGATCGACTTGTTCGGCACGGTTGAGGCGATTGCAAGGTCCGCGTTTGCAGCCCTGGCAGCCTTGGCGGCGATTGCGGCCGTTTCAGCCGGCGAAATCGGCTGGGTAGCGGACACGGCCGCTTCCTGCACGAGGTCATCTGGCTTGGCGCGCGGAACCGGAGGCTTGGTGGCCGCCGGCTGGGGCTTGGCCAGCGCCACGACCTTTGCAGCTGATGCCGGGTTGTAGCCCTTCGGCTTGCCCGCAACCGCGGCAATCTGGTTGCTGCGTGAACGGGTTGCCTGGGCGATGTCGCGGTTAAGGATCTTGGTCATGAAGGCATTGCGCGATGCGCCGGTGCGTCCACCCAGAACCACCGCCACGATGCGCCGGTTGCCGACTTCCATTGAAGACAGCAGGTTGAAGCCCGAAGCGCGGGTATAGCCGGTCTTGATCCCGTCCACGCCCTTAACCCGGCCAAGCAGCCTGTTATGATTGCCATAGCGGCGCTTGCCGTAGTTGAAGCTGCGGGTTGAGAAATGCTTGTAGTATTGGGGGAAGTCGCGCTGGATGCGCAGGCCAAGCGTGGCCATGTCGCGCGCCGTCGATACCTGGCGCGAATCGGGCAGGCCGTTCGGGTTGGTGAAAGTGGTGCGCGTCATGCCCATGGCGCGGGCCGTGCGGGTCATCCGGTCGGCGAATGCAGCTTGCGAACCCTCGATGTGCTCGGCAATCACCATCGATGCGTCATTTGCGGACTTGGTGATGAGCGCGAACATGGCGTCGCGGGCGCTGATCGTGCTGCCGGGGCGCAAGCCAAGCTTGGACGGGGCCTGGGCCGCAGCCTTCGCTGATACGGTCATGCGTGTATTGAAGCTCATCCTGCCGGCCTGGATTTCCTGGAACAGGATGTAGAGCGTCATCACCTTGGTCAAAGATGCGGGGAACCGCTGTTCATCAATGTTGCTGCCGTAGATTATCTCGCCGGTCGCCGCATCGACTGTTATCGCTGCAAATTTCGGATTTGCCTGGACGGGACGGTTGAGGCCCGCGACCAGCAACAGGGCCAGGATCAACGTGATGACAAGGCCATACGCACGGCTTGAGGCCGGCCGCGCGACTGAATTACCCACAGATACAAAACCCATTTTACGCTCACCCACCGCTTCGTCACTTGGCGCCCACGCAGCGGTTCCCCCACCAGCCGCATGCGCGATCGCCTGTTCCTGATTCCTGATTTACAGTGTGTGCACATGCATCCTTACCAATGAGTAAATTATCGGCGAAAACCTCCAATTTGATTGAAAACTGTACCTGATTTCAAAAAATGGTGCGGTGCACAAAAAAATCTTGACAAGAAATTGTGCAGTGCATATATATCAGCCATCCGATCAACGCCGGGCCATATCCAAAAGAGGAGTTCAGCCATGTACAAGTCGTTTGAAGATTTCCAGACCGTTGCCAAGCAGGGTTTTGACGCCTACGTCGCAAGCGCCAACGCTTTCACCAAGGGTTTCCAGACCATCGCCACCGAAACCGCTGACTTCACCAAGAAGTCGTTCGAAGACTCCGTTTCCCTGACCGAGAAGGTCATTGCTTCGAAGTCCCTCGAGAAGGCCATGGAACTGCAGCAGGCTCACGTGACCAAGGCCTATGAAGGCTTCATGTCGCAGGCCAACAAGATCAACCAGATCTACATGGACGCTGCCAAGGATGCCTACAAGCCGTTCGAAGCGCAGATCGAAAAGGTCATGCCGAAGGCTGCAGCGAAGTAATTCGCTGAACTGACACAAAGCGAGGCAACCCATCACGCCGGGTTGCCGGTTTTAGCCGCCTGGTACGCAAGTGCCGGGCGGTTTTTCGTTTGCGTGGGATGATACCCCGGCAGGCGACACGATTATTGCGGCAGGTGGAAAGCCTTTTCGCTGGCTCTCGCAATCCGGCCATTGACGCCTATATGATGTGACATGGATGATTAGACGGGGGTGCAGCTATGGGGTTGCAGCCTGACTGCAGACCAGCGGGACGATGAAGGTTTATCTGGCAGACAAGGAAAAGGACGGCGACGGCAAGGGCGGCGGGCAAACCGGCGTAATTACCCGTACCCAGACCAGGACCAAGAAGCCGAGCCTCTACAAGGTGCTGCTGCTCAACGACGACTACACTCCGATGGAGTTCGTGGTGCATGTGCTTGAGCGTTTCTTCGGCAAGGGGCGGGAAGAAGCGACGGTCATCATGCTGCATGTGCATCAGAAGGGTGTCGGCGTGTGCGGTGTCTACACGTACGAGATCGCCGAAACCAAAGTGACACAGGTCATGGACTTTGCCCGTCAGCATTCGCACCCGCTGCAGTGCACCATGGAAAAGGAATAGGAGCCCGCCCAAGTGCCCACATTTTCAGGAAGCCTTGAACAAGCCCTTCACCGGGCGCTGGCGCTGGCCAGCGACCGCAGTCACGAGTACGCCACGCTGGAGCATCTGCTGCTGGCGCTGGTGGACGACCGTGACGCGGCATCGGTGATGCGCGCCTGTGGCGTTGACCTGGAGCAGTTGCGCTCCAATCTCGAGAATTATGTCGACCATGACCTCGCCAGCCTGATCATGGCGACCGGCGAGGACGCCAAGCCCACTGCCGGTTTCCAGCGGGTCATCCAGCGCGCGGTCATTCATGTCCAGTCATCGGGCAGGGAAGAAGTGACTGGCGCCAACGTGCTGGTTGCCATCTTCGCCGAGCGCGAAAGCCACGCTGCGTACTTCCTGCAGGAACAGGACATGACCCGCTACGACGCGGTGAACTTCATCTCGCATGGCATTGCCAAGAAGCCGGGCATGTCGGAAAGCCGCTCCGTTCAGGGCGCCCAGCAGCAGCCCGACAACGACCAGGGCGACGATGATGCGCCGGAAACCGAGAAGGGCGGCGATGCGCTGGACAGCTTCTGCATCAACCTCAACCAGAAGGCGCTGGATGGCAAGATCGACCCGCTGATCGGGCGGGAGGCAGAGGTCAACCGCACCATCCAGGTGCTGTGCCGCCGGTCAAAGAACAACCCGCTGTTCGTAGGTGATCCCGGCGTCGGCAAGACCGCCATTGCCGAGGGCCTTGCCCGCAAGATCATCAATGGCGACGTGCCGGAGGTGCTGAAGGACTGCACCATCTTCCAGCTCGACATGGGCGTGCTGCTGGCCGGCACCCGCTATCGTGGCGACTTCGAGGAGCGGCTCAAGGCGGTCGTGAAGGAAATCGAGGAATACGATGGCGCCATCATGTTCATCGACGAGATCCATACGGTGATCGGCGCCGGCGCCACGTCGGGCGGGGCAATGGATGCCTCCAACCTGCTGAAGCCCGCCCTGTCGTCCGGCAATCTTCGCTGCATCGGCTCGACCACCTACAAGGAGTACCGCCAGCACTTCGAGAAGGACAGGGCGCTGGTGCGCCGTTTCCAGAAAATCGACGTGAACGAGCCCTCTGTGCCCGATACAATCAAGATTCTCACCGGTCTGAAGCCCTATTTCGAGGACTTCCACAAGGTGAAGTACACCTCCGAGGCGATCAAGTCGGCGGTGGAACTGTCGTCGCGCTACATCAACGACCGCAAGCTGCCGGACAAGGCCATCGACGTGATCGACGAGACCGGTGCCTCGCAGATGTTGCTGCCGGAGAAAAAGCGCAAGAAGACCATCGACGTGGCCGATATCGAGGATGTGATCGCCACCATGGCCCGCATCCCGCCCAAGACCGTGTCGAAGTCCGACCAGGAACTGCTGAAGGACCTGGACGTGGAACTGAAGCGGGTGGTGTTCGGTCAGGATCAGGCCATCGAGGCGCTGGCTTCGGCCATCAAGCTGGCCCGTGCCGGGCTTCGCGAGCCGGAAAAGCCGATCGGCAGCTACCTGTTCTCCGGTCCGACCGGCGTCGGCAAGACGGAAGTCGCCAAGCGGTTGGCCGAGGTGCTGGGCGTTGAAATGCTTCGCTTCGACATGTCGGAGTACATGGAGCGCCACTCAGTCTCACGGCTGATCGGCGCGCCGCCCGGCTATGTCGGCTTCGACCAGGGCGGCCTGCTGACCGATGGCGTTGACCAGAACCCGTATTGCGTGCTGCTGCTCGACGAGATCGAAAAGGCCCATCCGGACCTGTTCAACATCCTGCTGCAGGTGATGGACCACGGCAAGCTGACCGACCACAACGGCAAGTCCATCGATTTCCGCAACGTGATCCTGATCATGACCACCAATGCGGGCGCTGCAGACCTTGCCAAGGCCGCGTTCGGCTTCACCCGGTCCAAGCGCGAAGGCGACGATTCGGAGGCCATCACCAAGATGTTCTCGCCCGAGTTCCGCAATCGTCTCGACGCCATCATTCCGTTTGGCCACCTGCCGCCGGAAGTGGTGCGCATGGTGGTGCAGAAGTTCGTGCTTCAGCTCGAGGCACAACTGGACGAGCGGCAGATCAACATCGAACTGTCCGAGGACGCGGCCGACTGGCTGGCGCGTGAGGGCTATGACGAGCAGATGGGCGCCCGGCCGCTGTCGCGCGTGATCCAGAAGTACGTCAAGCAGCCGCTCGCCGACGAGGTGCTGTTCGGCAAGCTGAAGGGCGGCGGCACCGTACGGGTGCTGCTGGGCAAGGATGCGCAGGGGCTGGACGAGCTGAAGTTCACCTATCTGTCCCGCGACGAAGAGAAGGCGTTACCAAAGCCCGAAGCCCGCAAGTCGTTGCCGCCGGCAAAGAAGCCAGCGGCGAAGAAGAAGGCAAAGGGCTCTCCCGCCACCAAGGCCGCAGCAAAGAAGAAGCCCGGCGGACCGAAGGACAAGAAAGAAACCGTGAAGTAGCTGGCGGTCGAGCCAGCCGTTACTGCACTGATGGCAAAGGGCCGGAGCCTCGCAGGTTCCGGCCCTTTTCGTTGTTGCATGGGCACCATGCGGCAATGCTGCTTGTCAACCGGGCCTGGCAGTTCGTAACAGGGCGGTCATGAGCGACGAGCACAGGTGGCAGGTCGAACGCGACACCTACGACTGGACGGGTATCTGGGGCGGCGTGCGCGCAGCGCTCTCCATGCCGGGCCTTGTCATGGCATGTTCGTTCATCGGCTTCGGCGCATTGATCAACGACCTCGGGTTTCCGCTGCTGGCCGGGACGGCAAGCATCCCGCTGATCTGGGCGCTGCCGGGGCAGGTTCTGTTCGTCACCATGTGGCAGGCTGGTGCGGCGCTGCTGCTGATCGCGGCGGCTGTTTCACTTACGGCAGTGCGGCTGCTGCCAATGGTGATCGGCGTTCTGGCGCAGGTAAGGCTGCCGGGCGCGGCGCGCTGGCCGGAATTCCTGCTGGCCTATTTCACCGCCGTGACCATCTGGGTTCTGTCGGTCACCCATCTCGACAAGGTGCCAAAACGCCAGCATCTGCCGTGGCTGATCGGGCTTGGCGCCACGCTCATGGCGGCGATGTGCGTGGTAATGCCGGTGGGCTATCACGTGGCGGACCGTCTGCCGCCGGTGCTGGCAGCGTGCATGGTGTTCTTCACGCCTGCTTTCTTCCTGCTGTCATTGCTGGCAAGCGCCAGGTGGCGGTTCGACTGGGCAGCCATTGCAGCCGGTGTCGTGCTGCTGCCGCTGGCGCGCTGGTTTGCGCCTGACGTCGACCTGCTGCTGGCAGGCGTCGGCGGGGGAACGCTGGCGTTCGTGCTGTTCCGGCCACGCCGCAAGGGCCTGATAAACCGGGGCGAACCGCATGAGTGAAGCGCTCTGGATCATCGCCTGCATGGTGCCTGCGGGCATGGCGATCACCTATGTCTGGCGGTGGCTTGGCGTGGTGGCCGTCACCCGAATCGACCCGGAAAGCGACATCCTGCTGTGGGTTAGGGCGGTTTCCACCGCGCTCGTGGCGGCGCTGGTCATGCGCATCGTCATCGCGCCGTCGGGCGTACTGGCCGATATTCCTCTCGCCGCGCGGCTGCTGGCGATTGCGTCAGGCGTGGCGGTATTTGCGTTATGGGGCCGCGCCACACAGGCAGGCACCTTTGCCTGCGTCATTGCGCTGGGCGTGCTGGCGCTGGTGGCTGGTTAGGACAAGGCCGCGCGCCACTTTTCAGCCCACGCCTTGAGATCGTCCTGGTCGGCCATCTGTCCGGTATGCGGGCGCAGGCTCACGCCCTCATGGCGAGGGATGACGTGCACATGGGTGTGGAAAACCACCTGGCCGCCGGCAGGTTCGTTGAACTGCTGGATGGTGACGCCGTCAGCGCCGAACGCCTTCACCGCCGCCTTGGCGAGTTTCTGGACGGTTGCGTAAACGGCGGCGAGATCATCGGGCGCGATGTCCAGCACGTTGCGGGAGGCAGCTTTCGGGATCACCAGCGCATGACCATCGGCGCGGGGCATGATGTCCATGATCGCAATGGTCTTCTCATCTTCATAAATCTTGTGGGCGGGCAACTCCCCGCGCAGGATTTTTGCGAACACGTTCTGGTCGTCGTACTTGGTCATCGTTGGTCATTCCCGCTTGGTATCCGGCTTATGCCAGATGAGTAACGCAAGCGCCCATCAGCGCCAAGCCCTCAGAAATCGCCTTCAAGATCACGCTCGACGCCTTTGCGGAACGGCGAGTGTTCGCCCAGATACTGGTTGTCGCGCGCTACGGCGCGGCGCTCACGTTCGAGGTAGTCAGCAACGGCCGCGTGGAGGCGGGGGTCGCGGATATAATGGACCGACCGGGTGGTGACGGGCATGTAACCGCGCGCCAGCTTGTGCGGCCCTTGCGCGCCGGCCTCGACTGTCTTCAACCCGCGCTCGATGGCAAAGTCGATGGCCTGGTAGTAACAGGCTTCGAAGTGCAGGCAGTCATGATACTCGATGCAGCCCCAGTTGCGGCCATAGAGCGTGTCGCCGCCGATGAAGTTGATGGCCCCGGCAATCCAGCGGCCATTGTTGCGCACCATAACCAGCAGGATGTCTTCAGGCATGGTCTCGCCGACAGCCGAGAAGAATTCGCGAGTGAGGTAGGGCGTGCCCCACTTGCGCCCGCCGGTGTCCATGTAGAAGCGGAAGAAGTGGTCCCAGTGCTCTTCGGTGATATCCGAACCCGTCAGCCGCACGATCTCCAGGCCGCTTTCATGGACCGCCTTGCGCTCCTTTCGAATGTTCTTCCGCTTGCGTGAAGAAAGGGCTGCAAGGAATTGATCAAACGATGAAAAACTATCATTGTGCCAGTGAAACTGGGTGTCGTTGCGCTGCAGCCATCCCTGCTCGCCAAAGTCCCTGTACTCGTCGTCATGCAGGAAGGTGATGTGGACCGACGACGCCCCCAGCCGGTCGCACAATTGCTCCGCCGCATTGCCCATGGCGGCGCGCATGGCGGGAAGACTGGTGCGGGCCGCCGTGAGCACGCGCGGGCCTGAAGCCGGCGTGAAGGGTATCGATACCTGGAGCTTCGGATAGTACCGCCCGCCGGCGCGCTGAATTGCTTCGGCCCAGCCATAGTCGAACACGTATTCGCCCTGGCTGTGGTTCTTCAGGTAGCAGGGCATGACGGCAAGCGTATTGCCGTTGTCGTCCCGCAGTTGCAGGTGCTGGCCGAGCCAGCCTGTTTCAGCCACGGCAGAGCCTGACTTTTCCAGCGCGGACAGGAAGGCATGGCGCACGAACGGGTTGTGCGGCTGGCCCTGGGGATTGGCGCAGGCATCCCACGTCTCTGCCGAAATGGCGGACAGTGACTGATGAACCTCGATGACAAACTGCTTCTCGGTGGTTGCGGCGGTCATGGGTGTGCGGGACGATAGCCCTCGAAGGTGATCTGGTCGCACCACCTTAACGCGTCAGAAGCCTGTTGGTTGTCACGGATCGTCCACGTGATGATGGGAAGCCCAGCCGCCCGCGCTTCACGCGATACCGGCGATGGCAGCCACTCGCGCCACAGCGACAGGAAATCAGGCCGGGTGACATCTGCATGGCGAAACTCGCGCAAGCCGAGCCGGACGGGCAGGGGAAGCGCGTCATATTCCGGGTCTGTCGCCCCGTCTGCCACGATGCCGCGCAACAGGGCCGGCGCATTATCCGCCATCCATGCGATGGGAACGGGATCGAAAGACATGACCGCCACCGGCCCGTCATATCCTGCCAGCAGCGATGCCACGCGGGCCACCAGACGGGTGTCGCCATTCCAGTGGCTTTTCAGCTCCAGCACCAGCCCGGCATCGCCGTCGGCAAGGTCAAGCAACTGGGTCAGGGTTGGGATGGTGCCACGCCCTTTCGCGAAGGTGATTTTCTGCAGGTTCGCTGCGGTGCGCGCGATTACGGGTCCGATTTCGGTTGTCAGCCGGTCCAGCGTGTCGTCGTGGAACACCATCGCCTCGCCGTCGGCTGACAATTGCAGGTCGCACTCGATGGCATAGCCATGGGTGATGGCTGCGGCGAACGCTTCAAGCGAGTTTTCCTCGATGCCGGCAGCCTTTTCATGCAGGCCCCGGTGGGCGATCGGCCGCGCGGTCAGCCAATCGCTCACCGGATTGTGTGGACGCCACATGGCGGGATTTTCCGGAGGTTTCGGGCTTACTCGATTTCAGCCACGGCTTCGATCTCGACAGACAGGTTGATCGGCAGCGAGCCGGCGCCGACGGCCGAGCGGGCGTGTTTACCCTTGTCGCCGAACACCTCGACCATCAGGTCGGACGCCCCGTTGATGATGCCTGGCTGGCCGCCGAAACCCGGTGCGCCATTGACGAAGCCGACCAGCTTGACGATGCGCTTCACCCTGTCGAGGTCGCCATCGCAAGCTGCCTTGAGCTGGGCGATGATGTTGATGGCGCACAGTCGGGCGGCCTGCTTGGCGTCTTCCTCGGAGCACTGGTCCGGCACGATGCCCTTGTACAGGAACTCGCCGTCCTTGAGCGGCACCTGGCCTGCGGTGAACACCAGGTTGCCGGTGCGCACCCAGCCAACATAGTTTGCCACCGGGGCTGCCGGGGTGGGGATTTCGATGCCGAGTTCCGCAAGACGCTTGTCGATCTGGCCCATGATTTTCCTGCCTTTTGTAATTGTTTCGATTGGTGATTGGTTCGGGCGCCAATCTAGGGCGAGCGCACAAGCCGCGTCCAGCCCCGCCAGGCGGGCAGCTGCCATGCGCGGCCGGGTGTTCCATATCGTGGAGTGTCGTTTCACCGCAGTTGCGAGGTCCGGAGGGCCGCGTTAAAGCTGACTGAACTAGACCAAGGTCAAAGGGTAGGAGCCGACATGACGAAGATCGTTTTTCTGGACCGGGGAACATTTGCGCCCGAGGTGGACCTGGTGCGTCCAGCCATCGAGCATGAATGGACCGAGTACGCCAATACCCCGGCAGACAAGATTGTCGAACGGCTGAAGGGCGCGACTGTCGCCATCACCAACAAGGTGCCGATCCGCCGCGAAAGCCTGGAGCAGCTGCCGGACCTCAAGATGGTGTCGGTGGCCGCCACCGGCTATGACGTCATCGACATTCCTGCCTGCAAGGATCACGGCGTAACCGTCTCCAACGTGCGCGGCTACGCCACGCACACCGTGCCCGAACACACTTTCGGGCTGATCTTCGCCCTGCGCCGCGGCATCGTCGGCTATCAGCGCGACGTGGCCAACGGCATGTGGCAGAAGAGCGGGCAGTTCTGCTTCCATACCCACCCGATCAAGGATCTCGCGGGCTCGGTGCTTGGCATTTTCGGCGAAGGCAACCTCGGCCAGGGCGTTGCCGACATCGCGCGGGCCTTCGGCATGAAGCCGCTGTTTGCCGCCCACAAGGGCGTGACGGGTCTCGGGCCGCTCTATACGCCGTTCGACGAGGTGCTGGAGCGGTCTGACATTATCACGCTGCATTGCCCGTTGATGGATGCGACGCGCAACATGATTGCCATGCCCGAGTTCCGCAAGATGAAGAAAAAGCCGTTCCTCATCAATACGTCGCGCGGGGGGCTGGTCAACGAGGCAGACATCGTTACGGCACTGGACGACGGGCTGATCGCGGGCATCGGCTTCGACGTGCTGACCAAGGAACCACCGGCGCCGGACCAGCCGTTGCTCAAGGTCATGGACCGGCCCAACGTCATCATCACGCCACACGTGGCCTGGGCCAGCCTGGAGGCGCAGACTGAGTGCTGGCGCCAGACAGTTGACCATGTAAATGCCTTTTTCGGCGGGCACCCAAGGAACGTGTTAACTTGACGTGTGGCGGCCACGCACTGATCTTCAGTGCCTGATGAGGTCCATAGGTAAAGGGAGTTGCGGAACGTGAAGCATGTTGGGCGGCGGGCGGCACTGGGTGCAGCCCTGATGATGTTGATGCCTGTGGCGGCCGCTCAGGCGGCAGCGCCGAACCTCGTTCCACACCGGGCCGTCTATGACATCTCGCTCAAGTCCGCAGAGGAGCGCAGCGGCATCGACGGCGCCCAAGGGCGTATGGTCATCGAGTTTCTCGGGTCGGGCTGTGAAGGCTGGACCATCAATTTCCGCATGATCAACCAGTTCTTCCTGTCCGGCGGCAAGTCGCGCGTTCTCGACAGCCGCTCGTCGATGTGGGAGTCGGGTGGAAGCGACCAGTTGCGCTACGTGCAAAGCCAGTATGTCGACAGCCAGCTTCAGGAAGAGAAGGAACTCAAGGCTGAACGGAAGGACGGGCAGGCGGGCGGCGCCATCAGCAAGCCCGCCCCGGAAGTATTCACCTTGCCAGACGGCGTGATCTTTCCGGTAAATCACCAGTTGCAGCTGGTTCAGGCTGCGATGGACGGCAATACCCGTGACGAGGCGCTGCTTTATGACGGCTCCGACGGTGCGAATCCTACCATTGCCATTAGCTTCATCGGAATCGAAAAACCGGCGGCAGATGCGGCTTCCGGCAGCAAGCTCGCCGGTGTTGGCGGACAGCCAAGCTGGCCGGTGACCATTTCCTACTACAAGCCGGACAAGAAAGAGCAGGAAACGCCGGATTACCAGATCAACATGCGGCTCTATCAGAACGGCATTTCCGGCGACATGACCCTCAATTACAGCGATTTTTCGCTCAATGCCAACCTGGCGGACCTTGAGGTGTTCGAACAGGGCGAGTGCAAGCAGTAACCGGCTTTCAGCCGCCTTGCTTGCCGGGGCCGGGTTTGGGCTTTGCCAGCGAGCGTCCCTTGCCGATGGCGCCAATGCCGAACTTGTCCCGCAGCCTGTCCATCGCCAGCTCCGCCCGCGCCTGGCTGGACGCCTTCTGGTCGAGCCCGCCGGTCAGTGACCCTGCATCAAGGCCTGCCAGGTGGCTGATGCCAACGCCAATCAGCCGGAACTGCGTCCGTCCGTCCGCCTCACGCATGAGCAATGGCCGGGCGGCATCGAAAATGCGGGCCGCAAGGGCGGTCGGTTCGCTCAGCGAAGTGGCGCGGGTGCGGGTACGAAAGTCGGTGGTCTTGAGTTTCAACGTCACCGTATAGCCTGCCATGGCTTCCTTCTTGGCGCGGCGCGACACCTTTTCCGACAACGTCCACAGCAGCTTTTCAAGCTGTGCCGGGTCGGCAACGTCCTTGTCGAACGTCGTCTCGGCCGAGATGCTCTTAGACTCGTGCTCGGGCGATACGGTACGCGCGTCTTCGCCGCGGGCGAGGTGATAGAGCCGTGCACCCATGCTGCCATAGCGGCGCATCAGCTCAGTCTTCTCCATGGCCTGCAACTGGCCGATCATGCGAATGCCGTCTGCGTGCAGCTTGTCCTGCATCGCCTTGCCGACGCCCCAGATAAAGCCGACTGGCCGTTCGCGCAGGAAGGCGATGCACTCGTCCGGCCCCAGCACGAAGAAGCCGCGCGGCTTGTCCATGTCGGAGGCCAGCTTGGCCAGATACTTGGTGTGGGCAAGCCCGATCGAGGCGCTTATGCCCACCTCGGCCTCGATCTTTCCGACCAGCCGGGCCAGCGCCCGCGCCGGGCTCATGCCGTGCAGCCGCGCCGTGCCCGACAGGTCGAGAAACGCCTCGTCGATCGATAGCGGCTCGACCAGCGGCGTCAGCTCCTGCATCAGCGCGCGCACCTTGCGGCCGGCCTCGGCATACTTGGCCATGTCCGGCTTGATGACGATGGCGTCGGGACACGCCGCCAGGGCCTTGAACATCGGCATGGCCGACTTGACGCCGCGGATGCGGGCCACATAGCAGGCCGTGGATACAACGCCGCGCGTGCCGCCGCCAATGATGACCGGTTTGTCCGCCAGTTCCGGACGGTCGCGCTTTTCAACCGCGGCATAGAAGGCGTCGCAATCGATGTGGGCGATGGCCAGTTCGTGCAGGCGTGGATGGCTGATCAGGCGTGGCGACCCGCACGACGGACAGCGCCGGTCGCCCGGCCGGGCGTCGGCCAGGCAGTCACGGCACATCGGCTTGGCGGCGTCTGGCATGGAGCGTCCGTAGAGCTTCCGGTTCCTCGCGTGGAACCAGCCCGCATTATCCCAGTTCGGCAATGATCCGGTCAACAACGGCGGTGGCCTCGCCAATGTTGTTCGCCGGATCGAGCAGCCGGGCAATCTGGACCGGTGTCCTCAGTTTGCCGATCACCGGATGATTGGCCAGCGCATCGGCGAATGACTGGCCGGAAGCGGGCAGGGCGGAGATCAGGTCCTTGACGGCGTGGTGCGCCTCGTTGCGGCCCATGTCACGGGCGAGGTCCATCATCACTGCTTCAGCGCAGATCAGACCGCCAGTCAGCCCAAGATTGGCAGCGATGCGCGCTTCGTCGACCACAACATTTTCAACCAGCAGCACGGCTTGTTCAAGCGCGGCATGGGCAAGCACGAAGCTTTCCGGGATCACGGCCCATTCCATGGTCCAGCAGGCCATGTCGCGCTCATGCTCGTGCATCGAGGCTTCGATGGCAGCAGCCGGCTTGGTGGTCATCAGCCGGGCCAGCGCCACCACGTTCTGGGCCATCATCGGGTTGCGCTTCTGTGGCATGGTGGACGAGCCGCCGGCGCCCATGGCAGCCCCTTCCGCCAGTTCGGCGATCTCGGTGCGTTGCAGGTTGACGATCTCGTTGGCGATCTGGCCGCACAGCGCTGATGCAAGGGCAAGCTGACAGACGGTTTCGGCAAACACACGCCGTGAAGTATGCCAGCTGCCGCCGGGGTTGCGCAGGTCCAGATCTTCCGCGAGTGCCGCACGCACCTTGCCGGCATCTTCGCCAAGCGTTGCCAGCGTTCCGGCAGCACCGGCAAGCTGCACCGGCAGACTTGCCCTGATGGCATCGAGGGCTGCACAGGCATGGTGGGCATCCCGCGCCCACAAGGCGAACTTCAGCCCCAGCGTGACCGGAACCGCATGCTGGCCATGGGTGCGCCCGGCCATGGGCAGACCGCGCCAGCGCTGTGCCTGGGCAACGCAGGCCTGCTGCAGCGCTTCAAGCGTGTTCAGTACCAGCCGCAAGCCTTCGCGCACCTGCAGCACGGTGCCGGTATCCATGATGTCCTGGGTGGTGGCGCCGTAATGCACGAAGGCGGCGGCCTCTCCGGCGACGGCCTCGATGGAGGCGATGACGGGCGTCAGCGGATGGCTTGCCTCGGCAATACGGGCGCCCAGCATGTCAAGGTCGTGATGATGCAGGACGCAGGCACGTTCGATCAGCTTGCCTGCCCCGGACGGGATGAGCCCAAGCCTGGCCTGCACCCTGGCGAGCGCCGCCTCGGCGTCAAGCCACGCCTTCAGCGTTGCCTTGTCGCTGAAAACCGCCTTCATCGACGAAGTCGAGAAGAGGTGGCCAAGCAGACGGGAATCGCTGACATGGAAGGCAGGTGTCATGACGGGCTCCGCTCTGTACGAGGCGCATCCCAAAGACGCGCCGCGCCGCGCACGCCCGATGCAGGCCCGTGTTGCGCAGCCCTGACCTGAATGTCAACAGCATCGGCGAACACGTGTGGAGCGATTGCCGCGGGCAAACGCTCCACGAGGCCCGGCAGATCGACTAGCCCACCCCCGATCACGATCACATGCGGGTCAACTATGTTGATCACATGCGCCAGACCGCGGCCGGTGCGGTCAAGGTGGCGGTCGAGGCTTGCCTTTGCACCGGCGTCGCCTGCCGTGGCCCGTCGTGCAATGTCCTCGGCGTCGAGGGCCTCGCCAGTCGCCGCAAGGTGGTCCCGGGCAAGGGCAGGGCCTGAAACCCACGTCTCCATGCAGCCATGCCGCCCGCACCAGCAGGCGGGCCCGGGGCGTTCGCAGTCTTGCAACCAGGGCAGCGGGTTGTGGCCCCATTCGCCGCCAATGGAATGGCGGCCCTCCACCAGCATGCCGTTGACCACCAGGCTGCCGCCGCAACCGGTGCCGAGAATGACCCCGAAAACCGAGCCGGCGCCTCTGCCGGCGCCGTCGAACGCCTCTGACAGCGCCAGGCAATTGGCATCATTGGCAAGCCTGACCGGTTGACCGGTCGCGGCTTCCAGGTCCTGCTGGAAGGGCCGGGAGTTGATCCAGGTGGAATTGGCGTTCTGTACCAGTCCGGTCAGCGGCGATACCGACCCTGGCATACCGATGCCGACGGTAACGCTACCGCCCACCGCTCCAGCAAGCTCATCGACCATCGCGGCAATGGCGCGGACAACGCCCTCATAATCGCCGCGTGGGGTCGGTATCCGCCGCGTCTCAAGCTCGCGGCCGGCCTCGTCCATCACGACGCCGGCGATCTTGGTGCCGCCGACATCTATCCCGATCCGTCCGGCGATGCGGTTCATGGGCCTCAGCGGGTTCGCGGACCGGCAAAGACCGAGCCTATGTGAAGATGGGCGTCTTGCCAGTTGTCGGTGCGGTGATGGATATGGTCCTCGAGCGGCACATGCCGGCCGAACCGCTCATCCTGCATGAAATGCACGAGGTAGGTGTGCGGTACGTGGTCGGCGGCCGACTTCAGGTAGCCGTTGTTGTCATCGATGAAAACCACCGGGGCGGAGTGCAGGCCCGCCAGCGCGGCAATGGCGGGTCCCTTGGGGCCGGAATTGGTGACAACGGGAAATTCGATGCCATGCCGGCGGAGATTGACGGTGCGGGCGTCGCGGAACCGGGACGGCAGGTTGGTCAGCATGACGATGTCTGCCTCGGCGCTGAGGCTGTCCAGCGCTTCCACAGCACCGTCGATCACCTCCAGGTTGGCTGTTTCAGCCTCGAAGAAGGCCATCAGCGCTGGTCCGATCTCGTCAGCCGGCAGCGGCTCGTTGTCTGCCTTGCGGCGGATATTGCCATTCAGGGCGAAACTTGCCGGATCCAGCCACAGGCCGTTTCGGTCAAGCCAGTTCTCCAGGCCACGCAGAAAGTGCACGACCACCTCGTCAACGTCGCACAGCAGCAGCGGGCGGTCAGGGTCCAGCCTCAAGCCGGCGATCTGGCTGCGGGTTGCCTCGTCAATAACCATGGTGCTCATCATGCCGCCCCCGTACAGGCTGGCCGCTGCAGTGCCGCCAGCGCCTGCAATGGTGTTTGCGGGCTGAGATTTGCCGTTTCGCAAAATGCCAGCAACAGTGATTCGTCGCCACACATGTACTCCAGCAGCCCTGCCAGCCCCGGCCGCGTCTGAACCGCTTCGCCGAGGCTTGCCGGGTCAAACCCTGACACGGCCATGAACCGTTCCAGCTGTTCGCCGGTTGACGCAATGAATTCAAAGGCTTGCAGGGCAACAATTTCTGCAGCGTCTACACTGATCATAAAATTTGACCCGTCAGGAGAGGATGAGCCTTAACCAGCTGCGGTAGAAGCGTTGTCACGCCGTAAAGCTTAAGGTTGGCGTAACCTTCTTGCGCGACATTGTGCATGCTATCTGGGGAGAACGCACACTACAATTCATGCGTATCCCGTACTGGTTTTTGACTCTTCGGCATCGCGGGCCGTCGGGACAAATGGACATGAAAAGGGCGCAGCTCGCATGGCGCAAATATCAGAACAGCCTGATCCCGCCGCGGTCAAGACGGTGCTGATTGTTGAGGACAACGAACTCAACATGAAGCTGTTCAATGACCTGCTGGAGGCCCATGGCTATCGCGTGCTGCAAACCCGCGAAGGACTGTCGGCGCTGGACATCGCGCGCCAGCACAAGCCGGACCTTATTCTCATGGACATCCAGCTGCCCGAGGTTTCCGGCATCGAGGTGACCAAGTGGCTCAAGGAAGATGACGAGCTGCGCTCGATACCGGTGGTTGCGGTTACGGCGTTCGCCATGAAGGGCGACGAACAGAAGATCCGGGAAGGCGGCTGCGAGGCCTACATATCCAAGCCGATCTCTGTGGCGTCGTTCATGTCGACGATCAATGGCTTCTTCGAGGTCAAGTCATGACAGCCCGGGTATTGGTCGTTGATGACATCCTGGCCAACGTCCGGCTGCTGGAAGCCAAGCTGACCAGCGAGTATTTCGAAGTCTGCACGGCAATGAATGGGGCAGACGCGCTCGAGGCGGTAGACAGTTTCCAGCCGGACATCATCCTGCTTGACGTCATGATGCCCGGCATCGACGGCATCGAGGTTTGCCGCCGCATCAAGACCAACCCGCAAACCCAGCACATCCCGGTAATCATGGTGACCGCGCTGGACCAGGTCGAGGATCGGGTGAGGGGGCTTGAGGCCGGCGCCGACGATTTCATCACCAAGCCGGTCAACGACGCAGCCCTGTTCTGCCGGCTGAAAAGCCTGGTGCGGCTGAAAATGCTTATGGATGAGCTGCGCGGCCGCAATGATGGTCCGGTTCTGGAAGGCGACAGCGACCAGCGCGTGGATCTGGCTCACGTCGAGACCGCCGCCAATGTGGCCGTGGTGGACAATCGTGGCGTGATTGCCGACCGTATCGAGGATTCCCTCGGTTCGATGCACAAGCTGCATCTGATGTCCGACCCGGCGCAGACGGTAAGGCTGGCACAGGAGACCGAGCTTGACCTGATCATCATCAGCTTCGACCTGCTCGATCACGACGGCCTCAGATTGTGTTCGCAGTTGCGCTCGTTTGAGCGCACGCGCCAGATCCCGATCCTTGTGGTCGTTGACATTGAAGATCAGGCCCGGTTGATGAGGGCGCTTGACATGGGGGTGAACGATTACCTGCACCGCCCGCTGGACAAGCTGGAACTGAAGGCGCGGGTAAACACCCAGATCAAGCGCAAACGCTATACAGATCGCCTGCGCCTGAACGTGACGCGCTCCATGGAGCTTGCCGTCACCGATCCGCTTACGGGGCTGTACAACCGCCGGCACATGGACAACCAGCTCGCTATCCATGTCTCCAATGCCGCCTCGCGTGGCAAGCCTGTTTCCCTGTTGGCCCTCGACGTGGACTTCTTCAAGCCCATCAACGATACCCATGGTCACGATGTTGGCGACAGGGTGCTGCAGGAACTGGCATCGCGGCTCAAATCGCAGGTTCGCGCCATCGACCTGTGCTGCCGCATGGGCGGCGAGGAATTTGTCGTCATCCTGCCTGAGACCGACCTGCAGGTAGGCTTCACCGTGGCTGAACGGTTGCGCCGTACGATTGCCTCCAAGCCTTTCAACGCTGGGGCAAAATACGGGCCGCTGTCCATAACGGTCTCGATCGGTGTGGCGGCTTATGAGTCGGTTACCGATACACCTGAAACGCTGCTCAAGCGGGCGGATGAAGCGCTCTATCACGCCAAGCGCTCCGGCCGTAACCGTGTGATGTCGGACGCGGCCTGAGCATCCACGCTCTGGATCAATCCGGACGATTTACCTTAACTCGTTAGGTTAATTGGAAAATTCCGCCCTCGTACGATCTGGGCACATTGGAAACTCGGTAAAATTCGAGTAAAGTTACGCACATTCGGAAAAGGCAGTCCGGTGCGGGAACTCTCTCTCGCCTGTGCCGGAAAGCCTGAACCGGGAAGAGTTACGGGCGGCGGTTTGCTTTTGCTGACATTCGGCGCCCAGGTTTGCCCCGAGGCTTTTCAGGTCCGCCGCATCTCCTGAAACCGCGGGGTTTGGCCGGTCCGGCCCCGAACGAGAGGCCTCCTCGAACGGGATATCCGGGCCGGCCACCCAACTCCGGCGCTACCACATCACATCCGGCAAACAAAAAGGCACCGGGCCATCTGGCCGGTGCCTTGCACTTTTGAACCTTGAGCGCGTAGCCGCGCGTCAGGGCTTACTTGATCTTGGTTTCCTTGAACTCGACGTGCTTCTTGGCCACCGGGTCGTACTTGCGGAACGACAGCTTCTCGGTCTGCGTGCGGGAGTTCTTCTTGGTCACGTAGAAATAACCGGTGTCGGCGGTCGACAGCAGCTTGATCTTGATGGTTGTAGCCTTGGCCATGTGTGGACCCTTTGCAAGTGAAGCCGGTCAGTCACGCCATGAAGCTAGCGCAGCCGGAACAATGAAACCTGTGATGGCGCGGTGTATCGCCTGAACGCCTGTGTTTTGTCAAGGTGCGGCGGCCCGGTCACAGTGTGACGTATTGCCAGTCCTTGCCCCGCATGAACTGGAAGGTGCAATCGTGCTGGCAGCTCAGCGCATCGCGCCGTTCGAGCAAGGCCTCCAGCCGCTTCAGGATCTGGCCGGTTATCCAGGGCAGGTCCAGCAGCCGCGCTTCCTCGATGGTGACCCAGTGCGGCGTCAGCAGTTCGTCGGTTTCTGGCGTGAGCGGGCTATCCGGATTGGCAATCACGGAGGCATCGGCAATGAAGAACCGGGTGTCGAAACGGCGCGGCCGGCCGGGCGGCGTGATGGCGCGCGCCAGCAGCTTCAGGCCCGAGAGATCAGCGCCATGCCCGGTCTGGTGAAACTGTGACCACGCGCTGGAACGGGTAGTGGCGATGCTGCCCGGCGTGCCGACAACATAACCGACCTCCTCGAAGGTTTCGCGCACTGCGGCCATGGCAAGGCCTTGCGCCCGGGCCTCGCTGGGCCTGCCGCGCATCTGGCTCAACAGCTTTCCCGCAACAGCCTGTTCCAGTGGCCGTGAAGGCTGCACCCGGCAGTCCGCCAGGTCTACGCGGCCGCCGGGAAACACATATTTGCCGGGCATGAACTTGTGGGATTCATGGCGCTTGCCCATCAGCACACGCGGCTGTGCAGCATCGCGCCGGACGAGGATCAGCGTTGCTGCGTCCCGCGGGCGCAAGGCAGGCTGCTTCTGGGGAGACTGTGATTCACTCATGCGCGCAAGATAGAGCATCATTGGATCAGAATGAAACATCTGATCGAACCAAGGCGCCCGTATTCAAAGCGCCAGGGGCACTTTAGCCGTTCATTCCAAACGGCTGTTGCTCTCGTGGCTTGAGCGCAGGCTCAGAAGCGGTCGCGCTCTTGCGGAACGGCCAGATGGGTCGGGTCGCCGTCAATCTGGTCTGCGCCGGCAGACTGTTCGCCAAAACCGTGCATCCGGTTAGCCCATTGAACGCCAATGCTTGCTCCCTTGACGATCGGCAAGAGCCACAGGGTGAGGACAATGGACAGCGGCGCCCATAGCGCCAGGTGGACCCACCAGTGCGGCTGCCACATCCGCTCGACGACAAACACCAGTGGAATCAGCAGGTGTCCGACGATGAACATAGTGAAGTAGGGCGGTGCATCGTCAGCGCGCTGGTGATGCAGTTCGAGATCGCAGGACGGACACACGTCCGCCACCTTCAGGTAGCTGGAGTACAGCTTGCCGGTCGCACAGCGCGGACACCTGCAGCGCAGGCCGTTGAGCATGGCGATGGCCCACGGAACGCCCGGCCGATCGGCCTGTTGACCGATGATCTCGATGCTGTGACTGCGATGATGAGTCTCTAGTGTCATGCGCAGAGTCTTAGCCACATGCACGGCCATTCAAAGCCTGCGACCGGTCGCGCGTCAGGATGCCACATCGTCAGGCGGGATGGTCATCCCATTGTGTCAACTGTGCCGTTTCGCCGGTTTGCCGGCGGACTTGCGCCGCGGCCCCTTGCCACGCGGCGCCTGCCGGACCTTGCGGCCAAGGCTTGCCGGCGGCTTGCCCTTGCGGCCCTTCGACAACATCTCGAACCGCAAGCCCCCGGCGATGGGTGTGACTTCCACCAGCCTCACCTCAACCACGTCGCCCATGCGCCAGCTCTCGCCTGAGCGCTGGCCAATCATCGCCTGGCTCGCCTCGTCATGCACATAGTAGTCGTCGCCAAGCGTGGAGGCCGGTATGAACCCGTCGGCGCCGCTGTCTTCCAGCGTGACGAACAGGCCGGCCTTGACCATGCCGGTGACGCGGCCAGAGAAGTCTGCGCCCACCTGGCCGCGCAGGAAGTGCGCGATGAGCCTGTCCGTCGTCTCGCGCTCGGCGACCATGGCGCGCCGCTCGGCAAGGCAGAGCAGCCCGGCGGTTTCCTCGAGATTGTCGATGTCGAACTGGCTCAAGCCATCGTCACCCAGTTTCAGGGCGCTGATCAGCGCCCGATGCACGATCAGGTCCGCATAGCGCCGGATCGGGGAGGTGAAGTGTGCATAACGGCGCAGGTTCAGCCCGAAGTGCCCGCGGTTCTCGGGCGTATAGATCGCCTGTGCCTGGGTGCGCAGCACGGTTTGCGATACCACACCCTCATTGGGGCCGCCACGCACCTTGTCGAGGATGCGGTTGAAGTGCTGCGGCTTCATCACCTGGCCCTTCGGCACTGACAGCTCGAGCGTGGCGAGAAATTCCGCCAGCGCATCGACCTTCTCCGGCGCTGGCGCGTCATGCACCCGGAACAGCAGCGGTGAGCCCTTCGTCTCCAGCGTCTCGGCAGCCGAGACGTTGGCCTGGATCATGAATTCCTCGATCAGCTTGTGCGCATCAAGCCGGGCAGGGGTGACGACACTGACGATTTCACCGGCGTCATCAAGGATGAGCTTGCGCTCCGGCAGGTCGAGTTCCAGCGGTTCGCGCTTGTCGCGGGCAGCCTTGAGCACCTTGTAGGCGGCCCACAACGGTTTCAGGACGGGCTCAAGCAGCGGCCCCGTCACATCGTCAGGATTGCCGTCGATGGCTGCCTGTGCCTGGGCATAGGCGAGCTTGGCGGATGAGCGCATCCAGATCCGGTCGAAACGGTGACCGGTCTTGCGGCCATGCTTGTCGAACGTCATGAAGCAGGCAAAGGCCGGCCTGTCCTCGTTGCCCCTGAGCGAACACAGGTCAGTCGACAGCCGCTCGGGCAGCATCGGAACGACGCGGTCCGGGAAGTAGACCGAATTGCCACGCAGCCGCGCCTCGCGGTCAAGTGCCGTGCCGGGCCTGACATAGGCTGCAACATCCGCGATGGCTACCACCGTCTTGTAGCCGCCGGGGTTGGCCGGGTCATCATCAGCCGCCGCCCACACAGCATCGTCATGGTCGCGCGCATCAGGCGGGTCGATGGTGACGAGTGGCAGTGAGCGCATGTCGGTGCGGCCCCTGGGCGGCTTCAGTTCGGCCAGATCTTCCGACGCCTTTATCACCTCTTTGGGGAACTCGTCGGGAATGCCGTGCTGGTGGATGGCGATCAGCGACACGTTACGCTGGTCATCTGCCGAGCCGAGCCGCTCCACCACACGGGCTTCTGCATATCCACGGCCACGCTGGCGGGTTATTTCGGCGCGCACCAGGTCGCCGGACCGGGCGTCCCCTTCATCGCCACGCATCACGTCGAAGCCGGTCTTGTCCTTCCGGTTGGCAGACATGATCTGTCCGCCGCCTCGGGGACTTGCGGTGAAGATGCCGACGACTGCGCCTGTCGCACCTTTCAGGAGCTTGATGATGCGCGCTTCGTACGGCCAGTCCTTGTCTCCGGTTGAGGTGACACGCGCCAAAACCGAGTCGCCCACGCCGGCCACTGGTCCCGATGGGCGCCTGCGTGCCCCTTCACCGACAATGAGCACGCGCGGCGGGCTGTCGCCGTGGTCCAACCATTCGGCTGGTTCGGCGACAAGCTCGCCATCCGGATCGGTTCCGGTAATCCGCAGCACGGTCACCGGCGGCATGCCTGTCGCGTCAGACAGACGCTTGCGGCGCGAGGCAATCTGGCCGTCGTCGGCCATCTTGCGCAGCAGCTTCTTGAGCTCCACCCGGTCCGCCCCCTTGATGCCAAAGGCGCGGGCGATTTCCCGCTTGCCCGTCTTGGCGTCAGCGGTTCTCAGAAATTCGAGTATCTGTTCGGGCGAGGGGAGACCCCGGGGTTTTGCCATGTCATTCGGCAGCCTTGGTTGCGGCCTTCTTTGCCGGCTTCTTCTTCGCCGGAGCCTTCTTCTTCGCCTTGCCGCCACCCTTGGCTGCGATCAGTTCCACTGCCTGTTGCATGGTTACGGTCTCGGGGGTCACGTCCTTGGGCAGCGTTGCGTTGACCTTGCCGTATTTGACGTAGGGTCCGTATCGGCCGTCCATGATCAGCACGTTGCCACCGCCGTCAGGGTGGGCCCCGAGGTCCTTCAGCGCACTTTGCTGGCCCCGCCCGCCGCGTGATGCCGCCTTCTCGGCGACAAGGTCAACGGCGCGGTTCAGGCCAACGGTGAAAATCTCCTCGAAATCTGCGAGATTGGCATACACGCCATCGTGCAGGACGAACGGGCCATACCGGCCAAGCCCGGCGGTGATCGGCTTCCCGGTTTCAGGGTGCAGGCCCACCTCGCGCGGCAATGACAGCAGCCGCAGCGCAAACTCGAGATCGACGTCGTCAGCCTTGACCGACTTCGGGATAGAGGCGCGCGGCGGCTTCTCGCCTTCTTCTGGCTTGCCGAGCTGGACATAGGGACCGAACCGGCCATCGTGGCGGGTCACCGGCTGTCCCGACTCCGGGTCCTCGCCAAGCAGGATGCCATCGGCCGGCACGGCCTGCGCATCGCCTTCGCCACTGGTGCCGAGCTGGCGGGTGTAACGGCACTCTGGATAGTTGGAACAACCGACGAAGGCGCCGAACTTGCCCAGTTTCAGCGACAGTTGGCCATTGTCGCACGACGGGCAGGAGCGCCGCGGCTTGCCATCCTCGCGCTCGGGAAACACGTGCGCTTCCAGCAGGTCGTTAAGCGCATCGAGCACGTTGGTAACCCGCAAGTCCTTCGTCTCGTCGATCTGCGAGGAGAAGTCCTTCCAGAACTCGGCCAGCAGCTGTTTCCAGTTCTTGTCGCCGGCCGACACCTTGTCGAGCTGCTCTTCCAGATCGGCCGTGAAATCATACTGCACGTAGCGGGTGAAGAACGACTCCAGGAAAGCCGTGACCAGCCGGCCCTTGTCTTCCGGAATCAGGCGGCGCTGGTCCATCTGGACATAGCCGCGATCCTTCAGCACCGTCAGGATGGCGGTGTAGGTTGAGGGACGGCCGATGCCCAGCTCTTCCATGCGCTTGATCAGTGAGGCTTCGGAATAGCGCGGCGGCGGTTCGGTGAAGTGCTGCACCGGCTCGATCTTGCGCGCGCCCACCACGTCGCCCCTGGCAAGCTTCGGCAGGCGGCGGTCTTCCTCGTCCTCGGTGTCGTCCTTGCCTTCTTCATAGACCTTCAGGAAGCCGTCGAACTTCAAAACCGAACCGTTGGCGCGCAAGGTGTACGGCTTGCCGTCCTTGCCGGTCGTGACGATGTCTGCGCTGGTGCGCTCGAAGTCGGCGCTTTCCATCTGGCTGGCCATGGTGCGCTTCCAGATCAGAGAGTAAAGCGCGGCCTGGTCCGCATCGAGGCTGCGGCGCACGTCGTCCGGCAGGCGCGCCAGTTCGGTCGGCCGGATGGCCTCGTGGGCCTCCTGGGCGTTCTTGGCCTTGGTGCGGTAGATGCGGGGTTCGCTCGGCAGATATGGCTCGCCGTACTGCTGCTGGATGACGTTGCGGGCGGCGGCAATCGCCTCGTTCGCCATCTGTACGCCGTCAGTTCTCATATAGGTAATGAGGCCTGTCACATCGCCGTCTATGGCAATGCCTTCATAGAGCTTCTGCGCCACCTGCATGGTGCGCTGCGAGGAAAAGCCCAGCTTGCGGGAGGCTTCCTGTTGCAGGGTTGACGTGGTGAATGGCGGAGCAGGGTGGCGCTTGGCAGGCTTGGTTTCTACCGTGCTGACCGAGTAGCGTGCATCCTTGAGGGCTGCCTCGATGGCCCGCGCCGCCGTTTCATCGGCGATGTCCATCTTGCCCAGCTTGTTGCCGCCGATTGCCTGCAGGCGCGCAGCGAAGGTCTGGCCGTCGCCGGTGCTCATCGCCGCCTCGATGGTCCAGTACTCTTCGCGCTTGAAGCGCTCGATTTCCAGTTCCCGGTCGCAGATGAGCCGCAGCGCGACCGACTGGACGCGGCCAGCCGAGCGGGCACCGGGCAACTTGCGCCACAGCACCGGCGAAAGGTTGAAGCCCACCAGGTAATCAAGCGCCCGGCGGGCCAGGTAGGCCTCCACCAGTGCATCATCGATCTGGCGCGGATGTGAAATGGCGTCGGTCACGGCAGACTTGGTAATGGCGTTGAACACCACCCGTTCGATGGCCTTGTCCTTGAGCACGCCCTTGCGCTTCAGAACCTCCAGCACGTGCCATGAGATGGCCTCGCCCTCGCGGTCCGGGTCGGTCGCAAGAATGAGCTTGTCGGCCCCCTTGAGCGCCGCCGCAATGTCGCTGAGCCGCTTCGAGGACTTCGAATCCATCTCCCAGGACATGGCGAAGTCTTCGTCGGGGCGAACCGAGCCATCCTTGGCGGGCAAGTCGCGGATGTGGCCATAGGAGGCCAGCACCTGGTAATCCTTGCCCAGGTACTTGTTGATGGTTTTGGCCTTTGCAGGCGACTCGACGACGACGACGTTCATGCGGATCCGGCAGGTTTCAAGGATGAATTCATGACCCGTGAAGCAATGGCTCCAAGAGCTAGTCAAGCGTCATAGGCGCAAATGGCGGCGGAACGCAAGCCGGGGCGCCAAATTGCGACATGCACGTTATGCGATTATCAAATTAATATATACAATCATAGAGTTACATTGTAACTTAGCGCCAATTGAGGCGTCGCGACAGGGGAATCGCGAAATAGGTAGCGGTGGCACCTGATGAAACAGAGCGCGAAAGTTGAAGCTCACGCAACTTCGCAACAGCCGGTCAACCCCTCCGCCACGTGTCAATATGTGGCAGATATGGCGCTCGAATTGCGTGGTTTGTGCAAGCAGAGCGACCTGGGTCATCTGGCCTATCTTCTCGAAATCGTATTCATCGAGGCCAACGGACATCTGGCCACGATCAAGGTTCCGGAAAAGGCGTCACCCAACGATTGATACCCTTTGGCCGGGGTGGCGTTCCAGGCGCCCGGCAAGATCAAGTTCAATCAGGATTTCCTGAACCTGCCGCAAGGAAAGACCTGATTCGCGGATCAACAGGTCAGTCTCCACAGGGTCAGGCCCGAGCAGTTCGAGCACAGTCTGCCGTGTTGTTTCGCTGATGCCATCTGCGCTGCTGCCTGGCGAAACGAGCGCTGCAACCACGATTGCCGTCTCCGGGCCTGGCCGCATGCGGGCCGAATGGCCTGGCAGCAGCATGGCAATCTCTCCGGCAGCGCCCAGCAGGCTTGCGCCGTCCTGGATCAGCCTGTTGGTGCCTTGCGAGCGCGGGTCATAGGGCGAGCCCGGCATGGCGAACACCTCGCGGCCCATCTCGTTGGCCAGCCGGGCCGTGATCAGCGAGCCGGAACGCAGCGCGGCCTCAATCACCGCTAAGCCGGCCGACAGCCCGGCGATGATGCGGTTGCGGCGGGGAAACAGCTCCGCCCGCGGGTGCGTCCCCGGAGGCATCTCGGTAACGAGGCATCCGCCATCGGAAATGCGCGCTGCCAATCCGCCGTTCTCGGCCGGGTAGATCACATCCAGGCCGGTCGCCATGACTGCTACGGTGCCTGCCGCCAGTGCGGCCTCGTGGGCTGCAGTGTCAATGCCGCGGGCAAGTCCCGAAACTACCGTCCATCCAGCCTGACCAAGGGCGAACGAGACTTCGCGGGCGAAGCGCCGTCCGTTGGCAGAGGCATTGCGTGACCCAACGATAGCGCAGCAGGGAGAGTTGAGCAGCTCAATGTTGCCCGCCGCAAACAGGACGGGCGGCGGCTGGCCGGCCTCTGCCAGCATGTACGGATAGGCCGGCTCGCCAAATGTTATCAACTGGCCATTCGCCTTGCTGGTCAGTTCCAGATCGCGCTCGGCCCGGTCTGCCGGGTAAAGCCGGACCCGCCGGCCTGCACCAGCGCGGCTGGCCAGCTCGGGCAGAATCTCGATCGCCGCTTCGGCAGAACCGTAGTGCGAGACAAGCTGGTGCCAGGTGGCCGGGCCGACATTGTCGCTGAGAGCCAGCCTCAGCCGAGCCAGCCGTTCGCTGCCGGTGATGGCGTCGCCAGCGCTGTCAGGGCGTGGCGATGTCACCGGCCCGCCTTAGCCCCGATTCGGCTTTCTTCCCCCCTGAACAGGCGGGTGATGTTTGCACGGTGGGTAGCAAAGACGATGATGGTCATTGCCGCCAGCGCCAGCGCCAGCGGCGCATTCTGCGTATAGGCTGCGTAAGCCGGAACCGCGACCGAAGCCAGCAGCGCTGCAAGCGACGAGTATCGGGTCAGAACCGCCACCGAAAGCCAGACAATGGCAAAAACCAGTAGCAGCTTCCAGCCAAGCCCGAGCAGGACGCCGACATAGGTGGCCACGCCCTTGCCGCCCTTGAACTTCAGCCACACCGGGAAGATATGACCGAGAAACGCAGCCATGCCGGTCAGGATCGCTGCCGTCATGCCTGAGAGGGTTAAGGCGGCCATGACGGGCAGGGTGCCCTTCAGCGCGTCGAGCAGCAGGGTCGCGGCCGC
>JAZBOA010000577.1:0-2391 GCA_036350935.1 Anderseniella sp.
ACGGAAGCCGCCGTTGAGCGAGGCGACGGCGGCGGCCTGCAGCGACTCGTCTTCGCTCATCGCCGGCAGGATGCCGGGGAAGCGCGCGGCGAGCATCGACTTGCCGGTGCCGGGCGGCCCCGCCATCAGCACCGAATGGCCGCCCGCCGCAGCCACTTCGAGCGCGCGCCGGGTGGCGGCCTGGCCTTTTACGTCGGCGAAATCGGGGTAGTCCGGCGCGGTGGCTGTGCGGTCCGACAGCGGTTCGAGCAGCGCGCCCTGATCGGACAGCCACGCGCACACGTCCAGCAGGCTGGTCGCGCCAAGTGTCTCGACTCCGCTGGCAAGCGCGGCTTCGCCGGCCGACGCGGCGGGCAGCACCAGCAGCCGGCCGGCAGCACGGGTGGCCAGCGCCATCGCCAATGCGCCGCGCACCGGGCGCAGTTCGCCGGTCAGCGCGAGTTCGCCGGCGAATTCGGCGTGTCTGAACTTGTCCTGGGGAATCTGTCCGGAGGCGGCGAGGATCGCCAGCGCGATCGGCAGGTCGAAGCGTCCGGATTCCTTGGGCAGATCGGCCGGGGCGAGATTGACCGTGATGCGCCGCGCCGGGAATTCGAAGCGCGCGTTCTGGATCGCTGCACGCACGCGGTCGCGTGCTTCCTTGACCTCGGTTTCGGGCAAGCCCACCAAGGTGAACGCGGGCAGGCCGTTGGCCAGATGCGCCTCCACCACCACTTCGGGCGCATCCATGCCGTTCAGGGCACGGCTTTTGACGACGGCGACGGCCACTTAGTCTTCTTCGAGTTGCTGTTTTTCCAGCGCAGCCAGGCGCGCTTCCAGTTGCGCCAGCTTCTCGCGCGTGCGCGCCAGCACTTCGGTCTGCACGTCGAATTCCTCACGGCTCACCATGTCCAGCTTGCCGAGCATCGAGGTCACCCCGGCCTTGAGATTCTGCTCGATGTCCTTGGCGGGCGACTGCTTCAACACCTCGCCCAGTTTGTTCACCAGATCGTTGATGAAAGCGGGGTTGGGGAATTTCGGATTCGGGTTCATGACGGCCTCCAGTCAAGCAGGGAGTGTAGCGCGCCCTGTGGGGGGCGCGTAACAGGCACCCTGCTGCGACGACCAGCCCAAATTGGGTGCATGACGATTTTGTGGCGCACCATGAAAGTGCAGTCTATGCTGTGTTTTTGGGGGCATGAATATTAAGTCGTTGATATTTATATAAAAAAAAGCTGGCACAGCTTGTGCTGAATGACGAGTGCAATTTTGCGCGACTTCCTTTCGGAGACACTCATGAAAAAACTTTTGAACGCTTTGGTTCTGACCGGTCTGGTGGGCATGCCTGCCGTTGCACTTGCTGAGGACAGCCCGCACAGCCTGAGCGGCAACGTGACGCTGACCAGCGACTACCTCTTCCGCGGCATTTCCCAGACCGGCGGCGACCCTGCCATCCAGGGCGGCCTCGACTATACGCACAGCAGCGGCTTCTACCTCGGCACCTGGGCGTCCAACGTCGGCTGGATCGAAGACTTCCAGGGTTACGATTCCGGCAACATGGAAATCGACCTGTACGGCGGTTTCCGCGGCAACATCGGCGCGAGCGATTTCACCTTCGACGTGGGTGCAATCCAGTACTACTATCCCGGTGACAAACCGGCCGGGGTGACGGATGCCGACACCACCGAAATTTATGGCGGCCTGGGCTGGAAATGGTTCGGGGTCAAGTATTCCTACTATGTCAGCGATGAAGTCTTCGGCTTCGGCAATGCTGATGGTTCCTACTATCTGGGCCTTACCGGCAGCCTGCCCGTCGGTGAAACCGGCCTGACCCTGGGTGCAAGCTGGGGCACGTTCAGTTTCGATAACAACAGCAACCAGGACTACGACGACTGGAGTGTCAGCGCGGCCTACGACATGGGCAAGATGACCCCGGTTACCGAAGGCGTGACCGTCGGCTTGAAGTACACCGACACCAATGCCGACAAGGCATTTTGGACGGATGCCAACAACGAGTTCCTGGGTGATGACACCTTTACCTTCTGGATTTCCAAGGCGCTCTAAAGAACCGACCACCGGAGCGGTGCACACGCCCGCTCCATTTTTCCCCCTGTCCTGAATTGGGAGATGACATGAAATTCGTAACGGCAATCATCAAGCCGTTCAAGCTGGATGAAGTGCGCGAGGCGTTGTCCGCCATCGGCGTCACCGGCCTGACGGTCACGGAAGTGAAAGGGTTTGGGCGGCAGAAGGGCCATACCGAGCTGTATCGCGGCGCGGAATACGTGGTCGACTTCCTGCCCAAAGTGAAGATTGAAGTGGCCATCAAGGCCGATCTGCTGGAGCGCGTGATCGAGGCGATCGAGAAGGCCGCCAACACCGGCAAGATCGGCGACGGCAAGATTTTTGTCA
>JAZBOA010000578.1:0-19673 GCA_036350935.1 Anderseniella sp.
CACCTTGCGCACCCAGGCGGACTGGTAGCTGTCCTTGACCGAGAAGGTAAGGGCAGGGGCGCTGGCCAGCGTGGCGGCGGTAATGCCGGTTGCAAAGTGCTGCGCCACGAAGGCCGGCGTGGCGCTGGCCACGTAGCGCATGTTGCCCAGCAGGCGGCTGTCGCAGCCCTGCACGGGCCGGGCGGTGCTGGTGACGGCGGCCGATACCTCGCCGCGCCGCAACCACCCCGCACTGTGGCCCTCGTCGTCGATCACCAGGTCGAACAGGAAACCGTCCGCCGCCGCCAGCGCCGGAATGAACCAGGTGGCGAGGCTGTCGGCATTGACGGCGAGACGCAGCGTGGTCCGCTCGCCACCGGCCTGCAGCCGGCCGAGGTCAGCCCCCAGCGAGGCTTCGAGAGCCCGCACCTCCTCGGCGTGGCGGCACAGGCGCAGGCCCGCCGCCGTTGCGGTGCAGGGCTGGCCGCGCACCACAAGCACGGTGCCGGTGCGCTCTTCCAGCAGCTTGATGCGCTGCGAAACGGCAGACGGCGTGACGCCGAGCGAGACGGCCGCCTTGTCGAAGCTGCCGGTGCGGATGACGGCCGCCAGCGCGGCCAGGTGGCTGTAGTCGAACTGCATTAGCAAAGCTTATCCACGATTAGCCAAAACAGTTTGTCTAATTTCCGTGCGATGCGCTAGGGCTCCGCGTCAGAGGTAGTTGCAGACGGGGGAAACATCATGCTTTCAGCAGGCCTGGCGGGTTTTGTGCTGGCGATTTCGCTGATCATGGCGATTGGGGCGCAGAACGCCTTCATCCTGCGCCAGGGCCTGAAGCGCGAGCACGTGTTCATCCTGTGCCTGATCTGCGCGCTGTCGGACACCATGCTCATTGCAGCGGGCGTGGCGGGGCTGGGTACGCTGATCCGCCAGTACCCTGCGGCGCTGATGGCGGTAAGCATTGGCGGCGCGGCATTCCTGTTCGTCTACGGGCTGATGGCGTTCCGCCGGGCGTTCAACCCGGATGTGCTGAAGGCAGGGGCCGGGCCGTCACTGCCGCCCGGCAAGGCGGTGGCTGCGTGCCTGGCCTTCACCTTCCTCAATCCGCACGTCTATCTCGACACGGTCATCCTGCTGGGAGGATTGTCGGCGCGCTATGAAGGCTTGGACCGGCTGGCCTATGCGTTGGGCGCAAGCGCGGGCTCATTCGCCTGGTTCTTCTCGCTGGGCTATGGCGCGCGGCTGCTGGCGCCGGTTTTCGCCAGGCCGAAAAGCTGGCAGGTGCTCGATATCCTGATCGGGATGGTGATGTGGGCGCTGGCGGCCAAGCTTGCCACTGAACTCCTCTAGAGCCACAACCGTTCATCTTGAACGGCTAAAGTTGCTCCAGCACTTTGGAAACGGGCATCTTTATCCGGTCAGATGATTCAACCTGATCGGATGATTCAATCTGATCGGATGATGCCCTAGCGCAGGTCCGTGACTATGCCGGAATTTTCCTGACTCAATTCCTCAGCGGTTTTCCAGATGTCCTTGCCAACCCAGTCTTTTTCCAGCTTCTCCAGCCACGCAGGCGTAATCGGCGAGTTGACGAAATAGCGCTCGAAGAAGCGCCGCGCCAGCGCCCGCTGCTCGAAGGCGGGACCTTCGATACGTTCGTCGGTGTGGCTGTCATAGCGGGCAGGCTGGTGGAACATGAAGCGCGCCCGCCGGCCCGCATAGCGCGATTGCCCCTGCAGGTAGACCGGCACGCACATGGAGGCGCAGACGTCGCCATCGGCCACCAGCGTGTCGACCCGGTGGGTGCGCCTGACCTGCCGGATCAGCTCGATCAGCTCGCGGCCTTCGCGTAACGACCCGCCCGGTGAATGCAGCCGGATGACGAAGTGGCCGGTGCGGCCCTTCCATGCGTCGAATGCCTCGGTGAAACGGGTGACCATGGGAATGTCGATGCCGGCAGCCCAGGTCAGCACCACCGCGTCACCGGCCTGGGTGACGGTTAGGCGGCCCTTGTCGACACGTGCATCCTGGTAGATGCCATGGCCGAGCCATGCGGCCACCAGCGCCATGACGGCAAGCAGAAGGCGGTTCCATGTCATTGAAACCGCCTCCGGCAAGTGTCGTCAGATGTCAGGACCGCTTGCCCCACCATCCCGATTTCTTCGGCGCCGAGGCCGGGTCGACGGTTGGCGCAGGCGGTGTCCAGCGTGGCGCCGGTTCCTCTGCGGCATCTTCCGCCGCCTGCGGCCTTGCAGGTTCGGGGGCAGGGGCGCCGTTCATCACATGATCATCGCCAGGCCCGGCTTCTGCCGCCACCGGTTCCGGCGCGGCCTCTGCTGCATCGGCAGGCGATGCCTTCTTGGCCGCCCGCTTGCGCGGCTTCTTCGCAGGCTTGGCGTCGTCGCTGCTGTCTTCACCGCCGTCAGTAGCAGCCGCCTTCTTGGCGGCCCGCTTGCGGGGCTTCTTGGCGGGCTTGGCGTCTTCCGACTCTGCCTCGACCTCGTCCGCAACGGCTTCAGCCGGTTGTGCTTCAGCCGGTACTGCTTCAGCAGCGGCCACAGCCCCATCGGCGTCATCACCATCTGCGTCAGCTTCTACCTCTGAGTCACTGCCAGTGCTGGCTTCGTCGCCAGACCGGGCGCTGCGGCCACGTCCGCCACGCCGGCGGCGGCGCTTCTTGCGCGGCTCGCCGTCTGCGTCGTTGCCTGAAGCCTCGGCGGCTTCGTCAGCCTCCGCAGCCTCGCCATCGTCTTCGGAGCCCGCAGCAAGCTCGTCGTCCTCCATGGCCTCGCCGTCCGGGCGCTCCTCGCGCTGGCGGCGGCCGCCCCGGCGGCCCCGGCGGCGGCGGCGCTTCTTGCGCGGCTCGCCGTTTTCATCGGTGTCGCCATCGCGGGCCTCGGCGCCGGCCGGCGCGCTGTCATCGGCGTCCTCGTCCTCTTCGTCCTCGTCCTCGGCCACCGGCTCTTCGTCAGCGGCCTCCAGTTCGTCGCCCATGGCGACAGCCGTCAGCGACGCGGCCGGGCGCACGGCCGGGCCCTTGCGGTCCGGCTTGCGGTCGATGCGGCTTTCGGCCTGGGCGCACTCGCGGTCCGGGATGATCCAGATCGAAATGCCGTAGTTCTGTTCCAGCGACAGCAGCGCCTCGCGCTTTTCGTTGAAGATGTAGATGGCAACATCCGGATGGACGCGTACGTCAAGGCTTTCGGCCTTGCGCGACAGCAGGTGCTCCTCGATGCCGCGAAGCACCGAAAGCGCACAGCTCGACACCGCGCGGATGACGCCGGTTCCCTCGCAGTGCGGGCACTGCCGGGTGGAGCTTTCCATCATGCCTTGGCGCAGCCGCTGGCGCGACATTTCCAGCAGGCCGAAGTGCGAGATGCGGCCGACCTGGATGCGCGCCCGGTCGTTCTTCAGCGCATCCTTCAGCTTGCGCTCGACCGCCCGGTTGTTGCGGTTCTCCTCCATGTCGATGAAGTCGATGACGATCAGGCCCGCAAGGTCGCGCAGCCGCAACTGGCGGGCGATCTCCACGGAGGCCTCAAGGTTGGTCTTGAGGGCGGTGTCCTCGATATTGTGCTCACGCGTGGCCTTGCCCGAGTTGATGTCGATCGACACCAGCGCTTCGGTCTGGTTCATCACGATGTAACCGCCCGACGGCAGGGTGACGGTTGGCGTGAACAGCCCGTCGAGCTGGCTCTCCACCTGGTGACGGGTGAACAGCTGGCGGGTGTCCTTGTACAGCTTCACGTTGCGCGCATGACTGGGCATGAGCATCTTCATGAAGTCCTTGGCTTCCTTGTAGCCTTCCTCGCCCTCCACAAGAACCTCGTCGATGTCCTTGGAATAGAGGTCGCGGATCGACCGCTTGATCAGGTCGCCTTCCTCGTAGACGAGTTTCGGGGCCGATGACTTCAGCGTCAGTTCGCGCACCGACTCCCACATACGCAGGAGGTAGTCGTAATCCCGCTTGATCTCGGTCTTGGTGCGCTGGGCGCCAGCGGTGCGCACGATCAGCCCCATTCCTGCCGGCACCTCGATTTCCTTGACAACGTCCTTGAGGCGGCGGCGGTCTGCCGGATCGGCGATCTTGCGCGAAATGCCGCCGCCACGGGCGGTGTTCGGCATCAGCACGCAGTAGCGGCCGGCCAGCGACAGGTAGGTGGTCAGCGCCGCACCCTTGTTGCCGCGTTCTTCCTTTACGACCTGGATCAGCAGCACCTGGCGGCGCTTGATGACTTCCTGGATCTTGTAGACCTTGCGCGGCGCGCGCTTGCGCGGCTTGGGGGCGGAGACGGAAGCTTCTTCCTCGGCATCCTCGGCAACGGTATCGACCTCTTCGTCGTCGCCATTGTCGTCCTCGTCGCCTTCGTCGGCTTCCGGCCCGGCTGCATCGGCGCGGGCTTCGGCGCCGGCGTCGGTATCGGCATCATCGCCATCGCCATCATCGTCCCCGGCTTCGCCGCCGGTCTCGCTGGCGGCATCGTCGACCGTCTCGCTGGCGACCTTGTCATCCCTGGAGCGGGCGGCGCGGGAGCGGCGGCGGCGGGGCTTCTTGCGCTCGCCCTCGTCGTCTTCCTCTTCCTGGGCAAGCCGCGCATCCTCGGCTTCTGCCTCAAGCAGCGCCTGGCGGTCTGCCACGGGGATCTGGTAGTAGTCCGGGTGAATTTCGCTGAACGCCAGGAAGCCGTGCCGGTTGCCGCCGTATTCCACGAATGCGGCTTGCAGCGACGGTTCTACACGGGTGACCTTGGCGAGGTAGATATTGCCCTTCAGCGGGCGGCGGGAGGCGGATTCGTAATCGAACTCTTCGATACGGTTGCCACGCACCACGGCGACTCGCGTCTCTTCCGGGTGGGCGGCGTCGATAAGCATCTTGCTGGCCATAACGGCAAATCCTCGTCGCCCAACGCGCCGCGACAACGGCCAGGCGCGCATCCGGGCGGCGCGGCTGACTGTATACGGAGGGCTGTGCGATAATTTTGGCTGGTGGCGCGCCGCTGCCATGACGGCGACGCGGCCGCCGCAACCCGTCCACGAAGGGGGGCTGTCTGGCTGGCCGTGTGTTCTGGCGCGCTCATTCCGGTTTCCACATCATGTTTCCGCGCCTTGAGGCTGGCGAAAACGGTTCACTCGACCGCCACTGGCTGGGAACTCTGATACACGTGGCCAAAAAAGGCCGGAGAGCACCGCAACCGCCGGGCGGAGACACTCGCAGATCGAAAAAGCGGCTATAGGTGCAGCCCGGAACTTTTCCGACGCGGGAAATCTGGTCCTCAAGGCGTGGGCCGTTGCCACCATCGGGCACGGGATTCCACGCTTCGGGAACGATTGACCTTGTACCACGAAGTTCCATTGCTGCAATAGCAGAACTTCATTTTGCCGTAAGGGCAGCGAGCCGCTGCCTGCGGCGCGCGGCAAGGCCTCTCTGTAAACAGATGGTTAACCATCGCTCAAATACAATCCCGCGCGACAAGACCGGATGAAACCGCAAGCTGGACGGGGAAGGGGTCGATACGGTGCTGACAGTACCCGCGGCCAACAATCTGATGCGAAGACTGCTGCCATTCGTGATGGCGGCGGTGGCGCTTGCGCTTGCCATCTACCTGGCATTCTCACCGGTGCAGGCCCAGTCCGGCCCGCCGGCGGCCGAGGTCATCGCCGCGCGCGTTGCCGGTACCGACGTCCGCACCCGCTTCATCGCCGACATGGACCGGCCGGTCAGCTACTCGGTCTACGCACTCAGCGATCCTTACCGGATCGTGGTCGACCTGCCCGATGTCCGCTTCGCCATGCCCGCCAGCATGGGCGAGGCTGCCAAGGGGCTGATCCGCGAATTCCGCTTCGGCCAGATCTCGCCGGGCAAGTCACGCATTGTCATTGATACCACCGGCCCGGTGCTGATCGAGAAGTCGTTCGTGCTGAACGCGGCCAACGGCCAGCCTGCGCGGATGGTGATCGATATCGTCCAGACTGATGAGCGCACCTTCGCCAGGGTAAAGGCCAGCGAAGAACCTGCCACGGCCGAAGCGCCGCGCATCGAGCCTGCCTCGGCTCCCAGCCCCGCAGCTGAAAGCCTGGCCGCCCTTTTGGCGCGCGAAGGCATCGCGCAGGACAAAACGGCCAAGGTGGTGCCCAAGCCCCGTCCGAAGCCGCTGCAACAGCAGGCAGCACTGACTGCCCCTGCGCGCGATGCGGCAACCCCGGCGGCGGCGCAACTGCCTCCCGCCCGGCCCGTCGTGGTGATCGACCCCGGTCATGGTGGCATCGACGGCGGCACTGTCTCGGTCTCAGGCGTGGCCGAGAAGGAGGTGGTGCTGAACTTTGCCCGCGAACTGCGCAAGGCGCTGGAGAAGACGGGCCGGTACGACGTGCACATGACCCGCGAAGACGACACCTTCGTTTCGCTGGGCAAGCGGGTGAGGATCGCCCGCAGCCACAAGGCTGACCTGTTCATCGCCATTCACGCCGACAGCCTGCGCCAGCGCAATGTGCGCGGTGCGACGGTCTATACCCTGTCGGAAAAGGCCTCTGACGCCGAAGCCGCTGCGCTGGCCGAAAAGGAAAACGCGTCCGACTTCATCGGCGGCATCGACCTGGGCGAGGACCTGGACGAGGAAGTCAGCGGCATCCTGATGGACCTGGCTCTGCGGGAAACCAAGAATCACTCGATCTATTTCGCCCGCCGGGTGGTGAAATCGCTCGGGCCGGTGACCCCGTTGAACAGCCGGCCCGTGCGCTCTGCCGGCTTCAAGGTGCTCAAGGCGCCGGACGTGCCGTCGGTGTTGCTCGAACTCGGCTACCTCTCCAACCGGCATGACGAAAAGAACCTGGTATCGGCCAAATGGCGGCACAAGGCAGCCAACGCGGTCAGTGACGCCATAGATGCGTTCTTCTCGCCGGAAGTGGCAGCCCGCCAGTCTGCCGCCCAGTAAGCGACGCCTCGCCGCTGACGCCGCGGCCTTGCCACAATGTTGCTGTTGAACGGAAATCATACGCGCCGGGTTTGATTTGACCGCGCGGATGAAGTATTCCGTGAGGACAGGAAAGACCGGGGTTTCCGAAGGCAACATGCTACGATTCATCAAGTACGTCTTCACGTTCGGCATTGCGATGGGGGTGGCCGTCGCGGTGGCGGTGGCGTACATCATCTATGATGTCTCCAAGACACTGCCGTCTCACGAGAGCCTGGCGCGCTATGAGCCGCCGGTAATGACCCGCATCCATGCCGGCGACGGGTCGCTGCTTGCCGAGTATGCCGAGCAGCGGCGGTTGTTCGTGCCCTATACGGCAATTCCCGAACGGCTGGTGCAGGCGGTCATCTCGGCTGAGGACAAGAACTTCTTCCATCACCCCGGCGTAGACCCGGAAGCGCTGCTGCGCGCCATCGTGGTGAACGTGCAGGCCATGCTGAGCGGCTCCAGCCGCCGGCTCATTGGCGCCTCGACCATCACCCAGCAGGTGGCAAAGAACTTCCTGCTCACCAATGAACGCACCATCCAGCGCAAGCTCAACGAGGCGCTGATCGCCATCCGCATGGAAGGCTCGTTCACCAAGCAGCAGATCATGGAGTTGTACCTGAACGAGATTTTCCTCGGCCAGGGCTCCTATGGCGTGGCGGCTGCCTCGCTCAACTATTTCGGCAAGTCGCTGAACGATCTTGACCTCGCGCAGGTGGCCTATCTTGCGGCGCTGCCCAAGGGTCCGTCCAACTATCATCCGGTACGCAACCGCGAGCGCGCCATCGAACGTCGCAACTGGGTGCTCGAGCGCATGCACGAGAACGGCTATATCTCGCAGGCAGAGCTGAAGGACGCGCAGGCCAGGGACATCGAGGTAACGCTGCGCCCGTTCGGCGCCAAGCAGTTCGCCGCCGAATACTTCACCGAGGAAGCCCGCCAGGCAGTGGAGCGGATCTACGGCAAGGAAGTGCTGCGCACCGGCGGCCTGTCAGTGCGCACCACCATCGACCCGAAACTGCAGATCATGGCGCGCCAGGCGCTTGCCGGCGGTTTGATCAAGTTCGACCGCAACCATGGCTGGCGAGGGGCCGTTGACACCATCGCCGTTAACGACGACTGGCCGGCGAAACTGGCAGCGATGAAGCAGTTCACGGACGTGTATCCGTGGCAGCTGGCGGTGGTGCTGGAAGTCAGTGACGAGCAGGCGGTGATCGGCTTGCGTCCGGCGCGCGCGGTAAAGGGCAAGGCGCCGGTCAAGGGCAAGCAGGGCGTGATTCCGCTGGCAAACCTGACCTGGGCCCGTGAGGCCCGTGGCATTGGCGACAAGGGCGCGATCCTGCGCGGCGACAAGGTTACATCGGCGGCGCAGGTCCTCAAGCCCGGTGACGTTGTGTATGCCGCGCCTACCGGGCAGGGCGACACTTTCCACCTGGTGCAGATGCCGGAAGTCGAGGGCGGGCTGATTGCCATGGACCCCCATACCGGCCGTGTGCTGGCGCTGGCCGGCGGTTTTTCCCACAACCGCAGCCAGTTCGACCGGGTGGTGCAGGCCAGGCGCCAGCCCGGCTCCGCCATCAAGCCGTTCGTCTATGCGGCGGCGCTGGACAACGGCTACACGCCGTCTTCCACCGTTCTCGACGCACCGGTGGAGATCAAGCTGCAGAACGGCGAGACCTGGAAGCCGTCCAACTACTCCAACAAGTTCTATGGACCGTCGACGCTGCGCCGCGGCATCGAGTTCTCGCGCAACGTCATGACCGTGCGCCTCGCCCAGGACATGGGAATCGAGAAGTTCACCGGCCTGACCGAGCAACTGGGCATCTATGACCGCCTGCCGCCGATGCTGGCCACATCGCTTGGCTCCGGCGAGACGACGCTGCTGAAGATGACCGCCGCCTACTCGATCCTCGCAAACGGCGGCAAGAAGGTTGAGCCGACGCTGATCGACCGTATCCAGGACCGGTACGGCCGCACCGTGTGGCGCCATGACAAGCGGGAGTGCACCGGCTGCAATGCGCCGGAATGGAACGGCCAGCCCGAACCCGAGTTCATCGAGATCCGCGAGGAAGTGATGAACCCCTACACCGCCTACCAGATCACCTCGATGCTGGAAGGCGTGGTCGAACGCGGCACGGGCAGCGCGTTGCAACAGGTTGGCAAGCCGGTTGCCGGCAAGACCGGCACCACCAACGACGAGCGCGATGCATGGTTCATCGGCTATACGCCTGACCTGGTGGTTGGCGTGTATGTCGGCTACGACCGGCCGCGTCCGATGGGCAGGGGCGAGACCGGCGGTGCGCTGGCCGCTCCCATCGTGGCAGACTTCATGAAAATGGCGCTGCACGACACGCCCGCTGTTCCGTTCCGTGTTCCCGCCGGGGTTCGCCTCATCCCGATTGATCCGAAGTCGGGCAAGCGCGGTACCTATGGCGAGGAAACGGTGATCCTTGAGGCCTTCAAACCCGGCGAGGAACCTCCGGCCCGCCAGCGGCTTGTCACCGGCGGTGATGCGCTGGCCTCCAGCGGCATCAATGTTGGCCGTGACGGTACCGTTATCCAGGGCGGTCAGGGCGGCGGTGACGGCGGCGCGGCGGCTGTGTCGGAAGGCGGCTTGACGACCGGTACCGGCGGCTTGTACTGACCTTTGCCAGCAACCCTTCGTACCGGTTTTCTTTGAACGGGGATTCGCGCCGCATGCGGGCAGAAATCGAACAGCTTGTCGACGAAATGAAGCAGTCCATCGGACTGCTGAGGAGGCATCTTTGACTGGGATCAAGCACTCAGGGACCTGGACCAGCTGAACGCCCGCGCCGAGGATCCGGACCTGTGGAACGATCCGGACAAGGCGCAGGCGGTGATGCGCAAGCGCCAGGACCTTGAATCCCGCATCTCCACGGTGAAGCGCCTCGAACAGACCATCTCGGACAGCATCGAGCTGATCGAGCTTGGCGAGATGGAGGACGACAAGTCCGTCATCGAGGATGCCGAGAACCAGATCAAGTCGCTCGAGCCCGAGATCGCCAGGCTGGAGATCGAGACGCTGCTGTCCGGCGAGGCTGACAGCAATGACAGCTTCCTTGAAGTGCACGCCGGCGCCGGCGGCACCGAAAGCCAGGACTGGGCGTCGATGCTGTTGCGCATGTATACCCGCTGGGCGGAGAAGCAGGGATACAAGGTCGAGATCATCGAGTTCCATGACGGCGAAGAGGCTGGCATCAAGTCGGCAACGCTCAAGGTCAACGGGCACAACGCCTATGGCCGGCTGAAGACCGAGAGCGGCGTGCACCGGCTGGTGCGCATCTCGCCCTAGGACTCGAATGCCAGCCGGCACACCTCGTTTGCCTCGGTCTGTGCCTACCCGGTGGTTGATGACAACATCGAGATCGAGGTCAACGAGAGCGACTGCCGCATCGACACCTACCGTGCATCCGGTGCGGGCGGTCAGCACGTCAACACCACCGACTCGGCGGTGCGCATTACCCACATCCCGACCAATATCGTGGTGCAGTGCCAGAATGAACGCTCCCAGCACAAGAACCGCGCCACCGCATGGAACATGCTGCGCGCCAGGCTCTATGAGCTTGAGTTGCAAAAGCGCGAGGAAGCGGCCAACGCCCAGGAAGCCAACAAGACCGACATCGGCTGGGGCCACCAGATCCGCTCTTACGTGCTGCAGCCCTACCAGCTGGTCAAGGACCTGCGCACCGGCCACGAGAGCACCAACCCGACGGCGGTGCTGGACGGCGATCTCAACCCGTTCATCGAGGCCTCGCTGGCCCAGCGGGTGCACGGCGGCGGCCCGGACGACGTGGCGGACATCGACTGACCCTGAGAAGTGAAATCATGAGGAAGCCGGCAACCATACAGGCTCTCGAGGAACTGGGCCGGGTGCGGTTGTCGAAGCACTTTTTCGTGCGCGACTTCCTGTATTCAGACATCACCAACCTGCACGGCGTGCCCAACATTCCGGACGATCCGGACCTCGCCATCGCGGCCGGCACCCGGCTGTGCGAGGAACTGCTGGAACCGCTCAACGCTACCTTCGGGCGCATCGCCATCCGCTCGGCCTATCGCTCCTGCCAGGTCAACGGGTTCGGCTCGGCGCAGCAAAAGGCAGGCAACGGCGCCTACAAGTGCGGCTCCAATGAATACAATTACTCCGATCACATCTGGGACCGCCGGGACAGGGAAGGGCGCATGGGCGCCACCGCCTGCATCGTCGTTCCATGGTTTGCAGACAGATACGAGCAGGGTGCCGACTGGCGCGCCCTGGCGTGGTGGATTCACCACCACCTGCCATATTCATCGATGTATTTCTTTCCGAAGCTAGCGGCCTTCAACCTGCAATGGCGCGAAGAGCCCGAACGGCGCATCGACAGCTACGTCAATCCACGCGGGAACCTCACCAAGCCCGGCATGGACAACCATGCCGGCTCGCATGCCGAGTGGTACGAGGGTTTTCCGGAATTCAAGCGGCAGTGAGCGGGTCTTACTCCGCCGCCTTGGGCTTTTTCATCGGGGTGGGGGCAGCATAGTCCTGCTGGTCCATTTCATGACCGGCGCCGGGCATCGCGTACACGTTGTCCTGCGGCTGTGCGTACTGGTCGTAGGCAGGGTAGGACTGGCCAGCCCAGCCGCCATAACCGCCATGTTCGTCTAGCGGTTCGGACAGCGGGTCCTCGACACGGCGGATCTTGCCGTCCACGTGGGCGCCGTTCTCGATCGACAGTGTCTGATTGATCACGTCGCCCTCGATGTGTGCGCCGGCGAAGATGTGGATGTGGAGCGCCCGGATCGGGCCGATGACGCGGCCGCGCACGATGACTTCCTCGGCGGTGATGTCGCCGTAGACCACGCCGTTTGCATCGACCACCACGGCGCGGGCGCGCACCGAGCCATTGATTGTGCCGTCCACCTGCAATTCGCCGCTGGTGGATACCGAGCCGTCGATGACGAGGTCCATGGACAACAGGGACGGGCCGGAACGGTGGCGTTGACGGCCGCCGCCGGTTGTTGCGCCCTTGGACGCCTTATCGCGTGATTTCCTGAAAAACATCGTGGGCCTTCCAAAACCGGAGCGGATCGATTGCACGGCCGCTCACACGTGTTTCGTAATGCAGATGCGGGCCGGTGCTGCGGCCCGTATTCCCCAATTTCCCCACTATATCACCGGCTTTTACTTTCTGGCCAGCGCGAACGAGGATTATGCTTAAATGCGCATACCTTGTAGTTATGCCATTTTCGTGGCGAACCTCGACCAGCTTGCCATAACCCCCGTTCCAGCCGGCCTTGCTGACCACGCCGGGCGCAGGCGTTTTCACCGGCGATCCGACGGGGCCGCGGAAATCAACCCCGGCATGCATGGCAGGGCGGCGCTTGAACGGGTCCTTGCGCAGGCCGAAGCCGCTCGACATCTCGTGCTCGGGTGGCATGGGCCGCGACAGCGGCAGCCGCGAGGTGTGGAACTTCAGCCGTTCCCACGTCTCCAGTTCCTGCGACAGCGCGTTGACCCGGGAAGCAACGAGGGTGGAACCCATCTGGCTCGCCGCCGCGATATAGGGTCCGCCAACTCCTTCCGGCACGTAGGATGATGAAGCCGCAACGTCCGATGCATTCACGCCCAGCCCGCGATAGACAGCCGAGATCTCGGCATTGCGGCTTTCCATGTAGCTGACCACGTCCTGCAGCAGGCCCGCCTCGCGGGTTTCCATGCCGGACATGTAGCGGCGCAGGTCCGCCAGCGGCTGCACAACCTGCTCACGCGTGGCGAAATCGGCCCGGTAGGCTTGCGATGCCAGCGGTAGCGCCGTCAGGCTGCCCTGCTTCTGCTGGTCGCCACGGGCGCCTGTGCCGGCAGGATTGTTGCCGCTGCGCGGCGCAGGCAGCCAGTTGTTCTGGAAGAATGCCGCCAGCTGGTCGTGCCGCTCCACCAGCCGGTCGTGTTCGGCGCGCACTTCGTCAACCTTGGCAAGATAGGCCTTCTGGTCAAGCAGCAGACGCCGGTTCAGCTGGTCGATGGTGGCGCGCAGGCCGCCGATGCGGTCTTCATACTCCAGCCGGGCGCGGTACTGGTCGCGCTCCTTGAGCGCCAGTATCTGGTCCTTGAAGGCGACATTGACGGTCGCATACGCCACCCAGAACAGTCCGGCCAGAAAACAGGCGACAGCAGCAAGTTGTACCCACGGGCGCAGGGTAATGAACTGCACCTCGCCTTCCGAACGAAGGTAGATCTGCCGTTCGCGAAACGCGTAGCCAATGCGCGAGAACAGCCCGCGCTGCTTGCGTCTGCCGTGTTGCCGCCTCGGGTGACGCATTCGCCCTTCCTGTTCCCCACGGTTTCCCGGGCGCCTTTCAATGAATACAGCCCATGACATGCCGTTGCCGGCCTGTCATGGGGCATTGAGACGCTCTTATGGGCCGATTATGCGGCGAAAGCCAGAAATTGCAACCGCTGCTTGAGTTTTGGCTGCCTTGCTGCTGTTACAGCGCCTTCGCGGCCTTCAGCACTTCTTCAGCGTGACCCGGCACTTTCACCTTGCGCCAGACCTGGGCGATCTTGCCGCCGGCGTCCACCAGGAACGTGGTGCGCTCGATGCCGAAGTACTTCTTGCCGTACATGGATTTCTCAACCCACACGCCGAATGCCTTCAGGCTGACCAGTTCGGGGTCGGAGCCCAGCGTCACCGTCAGCTTGTGCTTGGCCACGAACTTGTCGTGCTTGGCGGGCGGGTCGGCGGAGATGCCGAGAAGCTTGATGCCGGCCTCATCAAACTCGTCCTTGAGCGCCGAAAAGCCCACTGCCTCCTTGGTGCAGCCCGGCGTGTCGTCCTTGGGATAGAAAAAGATTACCGCCCTGGAGCCAGCCAGGCCGGCGCTCGAAATGCGTCCCCCACCGTTGGTGTCAAGGTCGAATGCCGGCATCGGGTCGCCGGCGTCAGGGGTCGTGGTCATTGTCATCTCCAGCTTGGTAAACGGTTGATAAATGTCTGCATCGCTATAGTGTTCCCTTGATACAGCGGTTTTTCGGGCGCGGCTGGCATTGCGGCTGGCGGCGAGGGTGAACCGCCTCGTTTCAAGGTCACAATTGAGCCTTAACCGGATGCTTTTTGTGATCCTGGGCTCAGGCGGGGCATGGTACCCGATTAGCGGCCTGAAGGCGGCGGCGTCAACCTCCAGGGGGCTTGCCGCGCCGCAGGGATTGATAACGCTGCGTCATGCGGGCGTAGCAGGTTTGAGAGCGGACAGGTGGCCAACCGGGCAATAAAATCAATAGCCTGGATGCTGGTTGTGCTCGGCGCAATGATCGTTGCGGCGGCGGCCTATCTCGTGTTTGCGCTCAATTCAGGCCCGGTGAGCGTCGGCTTCCTCAAGGATACCGTGCGCGAACGCGTATCCGACTCGATTCCCGGCATCCGGCTTGATCTGGACGATGTTGTCGTCGAACAGGGCGAAGGCAATTCGCATCCCAACCTCAGGATGACCAATGTCCGGCTGACCGATACGCAAGGCAACCTGATTGCACGCGCGCCACGCGCTGCCATCTCGGTGGACATCGGCGAGATCCTGAGCGGCACGGTCAAGCCGAAGCGGCTTGAACTGATCGGCGCGCGGATTCTCGCCCGCCGCAAAGCTGACGGCAGCATTGCCATGGGTTTCACCGATCCGGTCGCCGCATCCGGTAAGTCGGACGCCGGCCTTGGCTCTCAGCCGGGCGATAACCAGGATGACCGCACCGGCGGCGGCTCCGCCGGTTCCATGATGGATACCATTGCCCGGGTGCTGCAGGGCGGCGAGGGTGGAGCGGCGGCCTCCCTCGATACGATCGAGGTTACCAACGCCCAGATCTCGTTCAAGGACGAGATCCAGGACCATTTGTGGCTGTCGCCCAGGGCCAACCTCCGCTTCAAGAAGGCCGATGGTGGCTTCGCCCTGTTTGTTGATGCGGACATTTCCGCCGATGGCCCGACATGGCGCACCGAACTGCTGACCACCTTCCGCAAGGATGCGAACGTCTATCGCGTCATTGCGAAGGTCTATGACGTGACCCCCGCAGACCTCGCTCGCAAGCTGTTCTCGTTCAACCAGCTCGCCAGCATCAATCTGCCGCTGTCTGGCGAAATGCAGTTTGACATCGACAACAAGGGCACCGTGCTGAACGCTGGCGGTGTGCTTGCCATCCAGGCAGGCAAGGTCTCGTTCCCGGACTACATTGCCGACCCGCTGCTGATCGACGAGGGGCTCGCGCGGTTCTCTTTCGAGCCGGAAACCGGGCATGTCGTGATAACCGACTCGTCGCTGATGATACGCGGCTCGGAAGCCCGCTTCAGCGGCCGCCTTGCGCCGGTCCGCAATGAGCAGGACAAGATCGTCTCGGCCCGCATCGAACTTGATGCCCGCAACCTCAACATCAACACGCCAGGCGCGCCTTCCGGTGAGGCCAATGCCATTGATGAATTCAAGTTGCGCGGCGAGGCCGTTTTCGATGAACGCCGCTTCGTGGTGGACGACCTCATCGTGCTGTCCGGCAAGGGCGGCGTGCGGGTGCGCGGCCAGTTCGTTGGTGAGGGCGATGCCGTTGGGGTTTATGTGGCGGGCCGCGGCCGGGCGTTGGGACATGAGCTTATCCGCAAGCTCTGGCCGCCGGTGATGGCAGCCCAGTCGCGCCAGTGGTATCGCACAAGCGTGACCGCGGGCACCGTGGACGACGCCGAGTTCCGGGTTCGCCTCTCCGGACCGCAGATCACTGCCGCGCTGGACGGCAAGCCGTTGCCGCCGGACGCGGTGGACCTCAAGTTCACCGCCAGCGGGGTTGAATTCCTCTATGCCGATGGCCTGCCGAAAGTGACCGCCGGCAAGGGCGCGTTCAATCTTTCCGGCACGGTGTTCGACATCCAGTTCGATGCCGCCACCATCCCGCTGCCCTCCGGCAACAAGCTGGCGATCACCGGCGGCAACATGCAGATCACCCAGCTGGCCCTGCCGGTTTCGCCGGCGTCCATGTCGATCCGGCTTGATGGCGACGTCGCGGCTTATCACGAATATGCCGACCTGCCCGCGCTGAAGCTGGTCGAAGGCTCCAATTTCGACGTCAACAAGGTCACCGGCCGGGGCCTGGTGACGCTCAACCTAGCTATGCCCCTGAAGCCGGGCATCACCTCGACCGACTTCACCGTCTCGGCCACGGCCAAACTGACCGGCGGCATCATCCGCGAGGCGGTCGAGGGGCTCGACCTGGCCGACGCCGAGCTCGACCTGAAGCTGGAGGACGCGGTGATCAGCGCCAATGGCACCGCGCAACTTGGCGAGAAACGGGCGAAGATCAGCTGGCGCCGGCCCCTGTCGAAATCCGGCAATGCCGACGAGGCCCTGACAATATCCGCCACGCTGAGCGACAGGGACCGCCAGAAGCTGGGCATCAGCCTCGATCCGTGGATGGTTGGCCCCATCCCGGTAGATGTGTCGATGGTGCGCCGCGGCGAGCAGATTGCCTCCGCAACGGTGGAAGCCGACCTGTCCAAGGTGCGCATGGCGCTGGACGCATTGAGCTGGTCGCGCCCGCCCACCGCAAAGACGAAAGCGACGTTCAAGGTCAACATGAGCGATGCCAAGACCATCGTCATCGATGACTTGGAAGTGACCGGCAAGGACCTGAAGATCGTTGGCAAGGTGCGGGTCAAGCGCGATGGCGGGCTGATTGACGCCTCGCTGCCGCGCTTCATCCTGAGCGATACCAACCAGCTGGCGCTGGAGGTCTACAATTCCAGCGGCCAGCTGCGGATGGGTGTCGGCGGTGCAAGTCTTGATGCGCGCCCGCTGATCTCGCAGATGATGTCCAGCACGGTGGCGGCCGGAAGCGAGGCCTCGCGCAATCCGCCGGTGGCCATCAACACCAATATCAGCCGGATCATCGTGCATCGCGGCGAGCTGGTGAACAACTTGCGCGGCAGCCTGACCCTGCAGGGTGGCGCGGTGCAGGCGGCGGAGCTGACCGGCATCTACATGAGCGGCGCGCCGGTCACCATGCGCATTCAGCGCGAGGGCGGCAACCGGCGCATGCGCGTCACCGGCCGCGATGCGGGGGCAACGCTGCGCGCAGTGAACCTGTATTCCAAGATCCTGGGTGGCACCATCGACTTCGGCGCCATCCTCGGCAACCCGGGCGAGGGCGCCATCAAGCGCGGGATGCTGGAGGTGCGCAATTTTTCAGTGCAGAACGAAACCGCAATCGGCGAGATCGACCGCACCACCCGTGATGCCGGCCGCGGCACCGGGGGGCCGCGCAACAACGCCTTGCGGCTGTCGCGCATGTCGGTTCCGTTCTCGGTGGATCACCAGTTCGTACGCATCGGCGATGCGCTGGTGCAGGGCCCCGAAATCGGCGCCTCCGCCCAGGGCATCATCCGCAAGGCGGATCTGGCCATGGACATCGGCGGCACCATCATCCCCGCCTATGCGCTGAACTCCGCCATCTCCAACGTGCCGGTGATCGGCGACGTGCTGACCGGCGGCAAGGGGCAGGGGGTGTTCGGCCTCAATTTCGCGCTGCAAGGTTCGATGAACCAGCCCCGCTTCCTGGTCAACCCGGTTTCGGCGATAGCGCCTGGCATCTTCCGCAACCTGTTCAATATCGGCGGTGGCCAGACAAATGCCGATGGCACGGCGCGCGCGCCCGGCAGCGGGCAGGCCCGTGACAACGGCGCGCAGACCGACCGCTGAGATTTGTCTAACCGGCGCGGCGAACCAGCGCGTGCTTCTTCTTGCCCAGCGACAGCTTGACCAGGCCGTCCGCGCCGAAATCGGCGTCGGAAAGCGTATAGGCCGGATCGTTCACCCTGGCATCATTCACCGCGACCGAGTTGCCCTGTACAGCCCGGCGCACCTCCCCGTTGGAGGCCGCAAGCCCGGCGGCGACGAACAGCGACAATAGTCCGTCTCCCGGCTTGCCGTCGATGGTCGGCAGGTCCTCGCCCGCGCCGCCTTGCTCGAAGGTGGCCTGCGCCGTCTCCGCCGCCGCGCGCGCAGCGTCTGCGCCGTGCAGCAGCGTCGTGGCCTCGTTGGCCAGCACCTTCTTGGCTTCGTTGATCTCTGCGCCCTTGAGCGCAGCGAGGCGCCTGATCTCGTCCATCGGCAGCGTGGTGTAAAGCTTCAGGAAGCGCTCCACGTCGGCGTCCTCGGCATTGCGCCAGTACTGCCAGTAGTCATAGGGCTTCAGCATGTCGGCATTGAGCCACACCGCGCCGGCGGCAGTCTTGCCCATCTTGGCGCCGGAGGAGGTGGTCAGCAGCGGCGAGGTCAGCGCGTAAAGCTGCTTCTCGCCGACGCGGCGGCCAAGCTCCATGCCGTTGATGATGTTGCCCCACTGGTCAGAGCCGCCCATCTGCAGCTCGCAGCCATAGCGCCGCGACAGCTCGACGAAGTCGTAGGCCTGCAGGATCATGTAGTTGAACTCGAGGAAGGTGAGCGGCTGCTCGCGCTCCAGCCGCAGCTTGACCGAGTCGAAGGTCAGCATCCGGTTGATGGTGAAGTGCGGACCGTAATCGCGCAGGAAGGCGATGTACTTCAGCTCGTCCAGCCACTCGGCATTGTCCACCATGACCGCGCCGGTCCTGCCGCTGCCGAAGTCTAGGAACTTCGAAAACACCTGCTTGATGCCGTCCATGTTGGCGGCGATGTCTGCATCGGTGAGCAACCTGCGCGCCTCGTCCTTGCCGGACGGGTCGCCCACCTTGGTGGTGCCGCCGCCCATCAGGGTGATCGGCTTGTTGCCGGTCTGCTGCAGCCAGTGCAGCATCATGATCGGCAGCATGGAGCCGACATGCAGCGACGGCGCGGTGCAGTCGAAGCCGATATAGGCCGTGATCGGGCCTTCCAGCACCCGCTTGTCGAGCCCTTCCGGGTCTGAAATCTGGTGGATGAAGCCGCGCTCGTCGAGCACGCGCAGAAAGTCGGATTTGAACGGCATCTTAAAGCTCTTGTGGTAAGGTTGGCGCCTCATAACACGAAGAGGACGAATGGCAAATCCCGTCAACGCGATAGGGCTGATGAGCGGTACCTCGATGGACGGCATCGACGTGGCATGGATGGTGACCGACGGCGAGAGGGTGGCCGAGGTACACGGCTTTGAAAGCTTCTCCTACAGCGCGGCCCAGCGCCAGACGCTGGCCGAAGCCATGAAACTGGCTGCCGGGTTGACGGACCGGGCGGCGCGGCCCGGCAAGCTGGCTGAGATCGAGCGCGACCTGACCCGCTGGCACGCCGATGCGGTTGACTCTTTCCGCCAGAAACATCGCATAACCGATTCAGATGACTCGGTAATCGGCTTTCACGGACAGACCGTGCTGCACCGGCCCGAGATGAGGCTTACCATCCAGCTTGGCGACGGTCAGATGCTGGCAAACCTCACCGGCCTGCGCGTGGTGGCAGACATGCGGGCAAACGACATGGCCCATGGCGGGCAGGGCGCGCCGCTGGCCCCAGCCTATCACGCAGCATTGGCGCACAAGGTGCCGGAACAGCCGGTGGCGTTCGTCAATATCGGGGGCGTGGCCAACGTCAGCTTCGTCGAAGGCGATGGCCGCCTGCTGGCCTTCGACACTGGCCCCGGCAATGCGCTGATGGACGACTGGTGCTTCGGCCACACCGGCAAGCCCGTGGACATTGACGGCGCACTGGCACGAACCGGAACAGTGGACGATCATGCGCTGGCACGGCTGCGCGCGCACGCCTTTTTTCAGG
>JAZBOA010000579.1:0-10233 GCA_036350935.1 Anderseniella sp.
GGCGCGGCCCAGCATGTCAAGGGTCACGTTCTCCAGCTTGATGCCGAGGTCTTCGGAGATCACCTGGCCACCGGTCAGCACGGCGATGTCTTCCAGCATGGCCTTGCGGCGGTCGCCGAAGCCCGGAGCCTTGACAGCGGCAACCTTGAGGCCGCCACGCAGCTTGTTGACCACCAGGGTGGCCAGCGCTTCGCCTTCGACGTCTTCTGCAATGATTAGCAGCGGACGGGAGGACTGTACGGTGGCTTCCAGGATCGGCAGCATGGCCTGCAGGTTGGAGAGCTTCTTCTCGTGCAGCAGGATATACGGATCGTCCATCTCGGCGATCATCTTGTCTGCATTGGTGATGAAGTACGGCGACAGGTAGCCGCGGTCGAACTGCATGCCTTCCACGACGTCCAGTTCGCTTTCGGCGGTCTTGGCTTCTTCAACCGTGATGACGCCTTCATTGCCAACCTTCTGCATGGCTTCGGCGATCATCTGGCCGATTTCCTTCTCGCCATTGGCAGAGATGGTGCCGACCTGAGCGACTTCTTCGGAGGTCTTGATCTTCTTCGAACGCTTGATCAGGTCAGCGATGGCGGCCTGTACGGCCATGTCGACGCCGCGCTTCAGGTCCATCGGGTTCATGCCGGCAGCAACCGACTTGGCGCCTTCGCGCACGATGGACTGGGCCAGCACGGTGGCGGTGGTGGTGCCGTCGCCGGCCAGGTCGTTGGTCTTGGAGGCGACTTCGCGCACCATCTGTGCGCCCATGTTCTCGAACTTGTCCTCAAGTTCGATTTCCTTGGCGACGGTGACGCCGTCCTTGGTGGTGCGCGGTGCGCCGAACGACTTGTCGATGACGACGTTGCGGCCCTTCGGACCCAGCGTCACCTTGACGGCGTTGGCGAGGATATCGACGCCGCGCAGCATGCGCTCGCGGGCGTCAGCGGAGAATTTGACTTCTTTAGCAGCCATGTTGGAAGGCTCCCTTGGAGTTGAATTGACTTACAGGTTCGGATTGACGATGAGCGTCAGGGATGCTGGCCGGTCAGGGCTCAGGCGGCCTTCTTGGCCTTTTTTCCCTCGAGCACGCCCATGATGTCGCTTTCCTTCATGATCAGCAGCTCTTGACCGTCGATCTTGACTTCGGTGCCGGACCACTTGCCGAACAGCACGATGTCGCCGACCTTGACGTCGAGGGCGATCAGCTTGCCGGCGTCGTCACGTGCGCCATCGCCAACGGCGACGACTTCACCCTGCTGCGGCTTTTCCTGGGCGGAATCGGGAATGATGATGCCGCCGGCGGTCTTGGTGTCTTCCTGGACGCGGCGGACCACAACGCGGTCATGCAACGGACGGAACTTCATGGGTTTTGTCTCCTCGGATAGGATCGTTTCGTTCGATTGTCCTGATGACAGGCCCCGTGAACGTTTCACGGGACCCTTTGCTGGCACTCATCTGATCAGAGTGCTAACAGCTGCGCCGGGATTTAGGATGACCAGTTGCCATCGTCAAGGCCGGGGCAACAATTTTTTGCCGCTGACGGGGTAAAGTTGCCAGAATTGGTTAACCACGCACCCGGACAAAACCGGATCGCTCCGGCCTGTGCAGGTCCGGACGCAAAAAACAGGCAGGATGCAGAAAGAAAATTACTGGAAGCCGACCCTGCGGATGGTGGCCTGAACGTCCTTGCCCTTCCAGTTGACCGTGGCGGTATCGTTGCACCAGCGGCCCTTGAACAGGCCCTGTTCATCCTCGACCTTGAAGGTGAACCGGACGCAGCCGCCATCCTTGCTGACCTTGCCGCCGGTGTAGACGCCGGGAATCTTCAGGTTGATCCGGCAGTCGCGCGTAAGTTCGGCGCCGGCGGATTCTTCCTTGCCGCGAAAATTGCCGGTAATCATGTACTTGCCAGGCTCTGCCCAGTCATGACCGCACAGGCCTGCGGCCTGGACGGGCGCTGTAAAGCCGAGAAACATAATTCCTGAACCCGCCACGAGAGCCGGCAGCTTCAACAGGTTTGCAGCGCGCATGATGAGATCAGTCCTGTCGGCAAGTGTTGTTTGCAAATACCAGCCTTTCCACCCACCACAAGCGCGGTACCGGCTGAACTGCAACTATTGAGTGGATAATGGTGACTTTCCCCATAATTTGCAAGGTGCGGGACGCCGGAATCGTTGTCATTCGCCCCCGCCTGACGTCTTTATACGGCTCAATCCGCGTCACGGTGGTGTGAGCGGCCAGCCAAATCTGGCATGATGATCCGGCAGGTCTTTTGAGTTAGTCTCATTTTCAAGATGTTCAAAATGCGGAGTATGTGAGCGATGAACAAGCCGGCCCATCTCGACATGTCTGCCTGGGAGCCTACACCAAACAATCTCGAGGCGTTCTTCATGGGCTTTACGCCCAATGCCGCCTTCAAGAAGCGTCCGCGGCTGATCGCCCGGGCCAAGGACATGCACTACTACGACATGAAGGGGCGCGCACTGCTCGACGCCTCGGCAGGGCTGTGGTGCTCCAATGCCGGCCATTGCCGCCAGCCCATCATCGAGGCGATCCAGAAGCAGGCGGCAGAACTCGACTTCGCCCCCACCTTCCAGTACGGCCACCCGAAGATTTTCGAACTGGCCTCGCGCCTCGCCATGCTGGCTCCCGGCGACCTGAACTACGCCTTCTTCACCAACTCCGGCTCGGAAGCCGGCGACACCGCGCTGAAGATCGCGCTGGCCTACCACCGTTCCCGCGGCGAAGCCTCGCGCACCCGCATGATCGGCCGTGAGCGCGGCTATCACGGTGTCGGCTTCGGCGGCATCTCGGTGGGCGGCATGGTTGCCAACCGCAAGTGGTTCGGCCCGCTGCTGCCGGGTTCCGACCACCTGCCGCACACCTACAACCGCGCCGAACAGGCCTTCACCAAGGGCGAGCCCGAGTGGGGGGCCCACCTGGCCGACGAGCTGGAGCGCATGGTGGCCCTGCATGATGCCTCGACCATCGCCGCCGTCATCGTCGAACCGATGGCCGGCTCCACCGGGGTGCTGCCGCCACCAAAGGGATATCTGAAGCGGCTGCGCGAGCTGTGCGACAAGCACGGCATCCTGCTGATCTTCGACGAGGTCATCACCGGCTTTGGCCGCCTCGGCCACACCTTCGCCGCCGAGCGTTTCGGCGTCGTGCCGGACATGATCACCTTTGCCAAGGGCGTCACCTCCGGCACCATCCCGATGGGCGGCGTCATGGTGACCGACAGCATCTACAACGAGTTCATGGGCGGACCGGAGCACGTGATCGAACTGTTCCACGGCTACACCTATACCGGCCACCCGATGGCTGCCGCCGCCGCGCTTGCCACCCTCGACCTCTACCGCGAGGAGCAGCTCTACGAGAACGTTCTAAAGCTTGAGGACAAGTGGGCGGATGCTGCCATGAGCCTGAAGGGCCACCCGCTGGTCGAGGACATCCGCACCCTTGGTCTCGTTGCGGCAATCGACATGACGCCGGTTGCCGGCAAGCCGGGCCTGCGCGCCTACAAGGCCATGGAGAACGGTTTCCACGATCATGATATCGTGCTGCGCATCACCGGCGACACCATCGCCCTGTCGCCGCCGCTGATGATCACCGAGGCCCAGATCGGCGAGATCTTCAACGAGAAGATTCCGGCCGTGCTGGACTCCGTGTCGAAGCTGTCCTGACGCGGATCAAGTCGGAAAACCGAGGCCGGGCGGGCAACCGCCCGGCTTTTTTGGTGCCGTCACGGAAGGTTGAGAAACATCAAACAGTGTCATATGCTCTCAGAAGTTTGCTGGTTGTGCCCGGCAAGCGTTCGGGGGAGGCACTGTTCCGCATGAAGTTCGTTGTGTTGTTTTGTTGCTCAGTGGCGGTTGCTGCTGCAGCTGCCCATGTTTACGCGCCACAGCAGGCCGGCATGGCCATTATCGTGGCGGTGACGATGCTGGTCTGCGCCCAGGTCGTGGCGATGATGGCATCAGCGCCATCCGGTGAGGCCGAGGACGCCAGGCTGGCCGCGCTCGCCAGGCGCATTTCGAAGAATGCCGCCGATATCGCAAAACTGGGACTCCAGGGCAGGGACCAGGCTCAGAAGGTCGCTGAACTTGAAAATCGCATGTTGCGGATGCCGCCGCGTGAGGTGGCAATGATTGCGTCGGATGATTCAACGGTGCAGTACTTGCCGCAATCGCCGGCCGCGCCGGCCGCCATGACGCCTCCCACCCCGCCGGCACCGCCCGTCCTCTGCCTCGAACCGGTCGTAAGGCTGTCCGAAGGCCGTACCGCCTACTACAAGGCAAGCCTGCAGTATCCGGCGCCCGACGGCGGCTCCGGGCACGCGGATCAGGACATTGAATTGCTGAGGCAGGTTCTTCCGGTGCTGGCAAAATTGCGCGCCCGGCGTGGTGCGGCGGGCATATTCGTGCCCATCAGCACGGCCACGCTGGAAGACAGGGCGCGGTTGGAAACCTATGTCGGGGCATTGAGGGCAAGCCCGGCGGAATCTGCCGGTATCGTTCTCGATCTCCACGTCAGCGCCCTCGCCGCGCTGAGTGAACCTGCCCTGCGCGGGCTGGCATGGCTTGCCAGCCTGGGAGCCACCTTCTGCCTCACCGGACCGGGCGCCGCGGCAAGCGATCTTGCTGCCTTGTCCGAACTCGGTTTCACGTTCGTCGATGTTCCGTGCCATGAGCTTGTTGCGGCAAATGGCCAGTTGAGCACCGCCATGGGCCAGGTTATGCATGGTCTTGCCGCAAACAAGCTTACGTTGATCACTTGCGGATTGAAGTCCGGTGACGAGGTGGCCGGCCTTGCCCGGTTCGCGGTACTGGGGCGTGGCCCGGTCTTCGCAGCGCCTCGCGCCATTCGTCCGCAGCAATCGCAAGATTATCCGAGCCAGCAAGTTGCCTGAATCCATCAAATCGCCGGCCGCCACCCTGATCACCAGGGCACAGGATCTCAGCCGCATGTTCCCGGTCTGGCTGTGCGATGTGTGGGGCGTGGTGCACGATGGCCGCCGGGCCTTTGACGAGGCTGTTGACGCGCTGTCCCGCCATCGCCAGGCGGGCGGCTGCGTGGTGCTGATCACCAACGCGCCCCGCCCTGCCGGTTCCGTCATTCCGCAGATGCGCGAATTCGGCGTACCTGACGAGGCATGGGACGAGACGGTTACCTCCGGCGACGTGACCCGCGAATTGCTCAACCGCTGGCGCGGCGGCAATGTGCATGTGATTGGCCCGGACGAAGACAATCCGTTGCTGGATGAGCTGCCGTTGAGCTTCACCAGCCTCGAGCAGGCCGATGCCGTGCTGGTGACGGGGTTGCGCCGCGATGGCCGTGACGGGCAACCGGCCGAGCAGCCTGAAGACTACCGGGCAGAGCTTGCCGCCATTGCCGCGCGGGGCCTGCCCATGGTGTGCGCCAACCCGGACCGGGTGGTCGGCGTCGGCGGCAGGCTTTACCCATGTGCCGGATCGCTGGCCGACATCTATGCCGGGCTCGGCGGCGAGGTGCACATGGCCGGCAAGCCCTATAGCCCGATCTACGAGGTGGCGCTGGCCCGCGCCCGCAACGTGATGGGCCGCCAGGTTCGCAAAGGCGACGTCGTGGTCATCGGCGATGGCCTGCCCACGGACGTCGAAGGCGGCCGCGCCAACGGGTTTCCGGTGCATTTCATCACCGGCGGCATTCACGCCGCCGACCATGACGGCATCGATGCACCGGCCATCGCCCGCGGTCTGGAAGCCAACATGACAGGCCTGACGGTGGCGGGCGTGTCGCCCGGCCTTTGCTGGTAACCCCTTGCGCATGGCCAGCCGTTGCCGCACATAGGGCCGCTACAGGCCATTCAACGCCAGAACCGCCAATCGGGTCCCCGGCCCACTCGCCAGCTGCTCATGATCTCCTTGTCCGACAGTTCCGCCGTGCCGGCCGCCAGTCAGGGCGCCAGCGTGGCGATTGGCAACTTCGACGGACTGCACCGTGGCCATCAGGCCTTGCTCGCGGCGGCGCTGGGCCATGCGAGGACTGCGGGCTGCCCGGCCGGTCTCGTCACCTTTGAGCCGCATCCGCGCTCGGTGTTCCAGCCGGATGAGCCGCTGTTCAGGTTGTCGCCGCCTGAACTCAAGTCAGCGCTGGCCCGTGCCTTTGGCGCGGGCTTCTGCGCCGTCATCGGCTTTGACCGGGCGCTGGCCGCCATGGAGGCGGAAGATTTCGTCTGCCATTACCTGGTGGGAAAGCTGGCCATCAGCCATGTTGTCTCGGGTTATGATTTTCATTTCGGCAAGGGCCGGCGCGGCAATCCCGACCTGCTCAAGGCGCTTGGCCGCGAACATGGTTTCGGTGTCACCATTGTTGATCAGGTGACCCGCGAGGACGGCGCCTCGCCCTACTCGTCGTCGTCGATCAGGGCGGCCCTGCGCACCGGACATGTTGTTGCCGCCAACGCGCAGCTCGGCTACCGCTGGACCATTACCGGCACCGTGGTGGAGGGAGACCGGCGCGGCCGCACCATCGGTTTTCCCACCGTGAACATCATGCTGGAACCGGGCATCGAGCCGGCCCATGGCATTTACGCGGTGCGGGTGCGCGACCTCACCGCCGATCGCAGCAAGGTGTTTTGCGGCGCCGCCTATTTCGGCTGGCGGCCTACCTTCGAGACCAACCGGGTGTTTCTCGAGGTCTACCTTCTGGATTTCGAAGGCGACCTGTATGATCACCGGCTGGCCGTCGAGTTCGTCGAGATGGTCCGTCCCGACCAGAAGTTCGCCAGCCTCGACGGGCTGATCGCCCAGATGAACCAGGATTGCGAGAATATCCGGCTGGTCCTTCAAGCTGCCAGCCAGTCCGGTGATGGCGGCTTGCCGCTGCTGGCGGCACAGCTCGACGGCTCGCTGTACGATCATCTGTGAATGATCCGGCATGTGACGAAGTGCACATCGTTGCCGCTGGCCCGGGGGCAATGTCGGTCCATCGAGATTGATCGCGACGACGCGGTCAACAAGCAGAGGGACCAGACACCATGACCACCGCCATCCGCACCACCGCAATTGCCGCCGTCGCCGCCATCACCATGGCCGTTGCAATGGCTTCGCCTGCACAAGCCCTGTCGAAAAAGGGTAAAGTTGCCCTGGGCGTGGGCCTGGGTGCGCTGGCCATCGGCGCCGCTGCTGCTGCTGCCCACGACCGCCGCTACTACGAAGAGGAAGATTACGAGTATCGCGGTGGCCGCGCCTACCGCCGCGCCGCCAACCGGTGCGCCGACCGCTACGGCTGGGAAACCCGGCGCTGGTACCGCTGCATGGACCGCCAGGGCTTCTGACCCGCCCGTCGGAAGACCTTGAAGGCAGAAACACCGCCGCAAGCTTGGCTTCGGCGGTGTTTTTCCGTTATGGCGTGGCGCAGGATCAGCATCAGCTTTCCGGGTCGAGCAGCCGGTGCAGATGCACGATGAAATAGCGCATCTCGGCATTGTCGATGGTGGCGCGGGCCTTTTCTTCCCAGGCCAGCTTGGCGGTGGCGTAATTCGGATAGATGCCGACGATGTCGAGCTTGTCGAGGTCCTTGAAGTGAACCTGGTCTAGGCTGGTCAGCTCGCCGCCGAACACCAGATGCAGCAGCTGGTCGGGATGTTTTGCCGTGTCGGTCATGACGGGTGCCTCCGGATTGGTCTTGTGCAGTGCAGCGAAATCAGCGCCTGCTATGCAACCGTTCGCCAAGCTCGTCAAGCAGACCGGCCGGCCCCGCCAGCAGTCCGCTCTGGCGGGTGTTGTCGCGGTTATAGCTGAACGGCTTGCCCGCAAGGTCCCGGGTAACGCCGCCTGCCTCGTGCACGATCAGGTCGCCCGGGGCAAGGTCCCAGTCTGACTTCTGCCCGAAGGCGATGGCCGCGTCATACTCGCCGGTCGCGACAAGACAGTGGCGCAGGATCAGCGAGGTGGTCATGGCGCAATTCATGCGCGGCGCACTGCCGCCGAGCCAGCGCTCGCCGCTGAGCACGCTGCGATGTGCGACGATGCTGGCCCCGTCTAGATCACTGCGTCCCGACACTCTGAGCGTCTCGCCGTTGAGCCGGGCGCCACCGCCTTCCACTGCTTCGTAGAACCGGTTCTGCTCCGGCGCATAGGCGGCGGCCGCCACGGGCCGTCCGTCGCGGGTCAGGCAGGCGCCCACGCACCAGTGGCCGGTGCCGCCCACGAACGCCGAGGTGCCGTCGATCGGGTCGACGATCCACACCAGCGGCCTTGTCCGCATGGCTTCGTCCCGCACGGTTTCCTCCGACAGCCAGCCACTGTCCGGAAGACCTTTCAGCAGCCGCTCTGCCAGCAGTCTGTCGACCGCAAGGTCAGCCTCGGAGACCGGCGTGCCGTCACGCTTGTCCCACGACTCGACTCCCTTGCGGAACATGCCAAGCGCCAGTTCGCCTGCCTCGCGCACGGCCTCGCAAAGCAGCCGGTGCTCGGCTTGCCACGCAACGCGCTCGGCAATGGCGGGCTCATGCACCTGCAACGGTCATCCCCTCCACCAGGCAGGCCGGCGCGTTGACGCTACCGCGGAACGTCAGGTCGTTGGCCGGCGTCAGGTGCGCAAACATGTCCTTCAGGTTGCCGGCGATGGTTATCTCCGACACCGGGTAGGCGATCTCGCCGTTCTCGAACCACAGCCCTGAGGCCCCGCGCGAAAAGTCGCCGGTTACCAGGTTGACCCCGGACGAGAACATCGAGGTGATCAGCAGGCCGGAGCCTGCTTCGCGCATCAGTTCTTCCGGGGATTTCCCGCCTGCCGCCAGCCACAGGTTGGTGGACGACGGCGACGGCTGGCCGCCGGTGGAGCGGGCGGCGCGGGCGTTGCTGGACAGGCCAAGCTTTGCTGCTGTCCGGCCATCCAGCAGCCAGTCCTGCAGCACGCCGTCCTCGACCAGCGCCAGACGCCCGGTGCTCTGGCCCTCGGCGTCGAAGGGCTTTGACGCCGCCCCGCGCACCAGGCAGGCATCGTCGAGGATGGCGATGCCGGGGGCGAAAACCGGCGAGTTGCGGTTGTCCTTAAGGAAGCTGGTGCCACGCGCCACCGCCGCGCCATTGGCGGCCTGCGCCAGCAGCGACGGAAACGTGCTGGCCACCCGCGCCTCGAACAGCACCGGGCATTTCTGCGACTTCATCTTGCGAGGCTTGAGTGCGCGCACCGCAAGTTCGCCTGCCCGCCGTCCGATGTGTTCCGGGTTTGCAAGTTCGGCGAAATGCACCTTCGAGGAATAGTCGTAGTCGCGCTCCATGGCGGTGCCCTCGCCGGCAATGGCGGTGGCGGAGATGAAGTGACCTGAGCGCGAGTAGCTGCCCTCAAAGCCGGCCGTATTGACCAGCGCAATCTGCCGCCGGCCCGACGAGGCGCTGGCGCTGTCGGTCTTGCTGACGCCTTTCACCTGGTGCGCGGCTGCTTCTGCTGCCCGGGCGAGCCCGGTCAGCGTTTCCGGCGACGCCATCACCCCGTCATCCAGGTCGAGCGCGGCAAGCCCGGCGCCGTCCGCTGACGGGGGAAGCAGGCCGAGGCTGGGGTCGGGCGGCGCCACCCTTGCCATGGCCACGGCGCGGGCGGCCATGGTGTTCAGGTCATCGCCTGACCGCACCGCGCCGGAAACCACCGCGCTTGCCCCGCCGACGAACACCCGCAAGCCGAAATCCTGCGTCTCGGCCCTCTCGATCTCGTCGGCTGCCCCGTTGCGGACCTGCACGCTGAGCGCAGTGGCCTCGACGGCCATGACGTCCGCCGCATCGGCGCCAGCCTTTCTGGCGGCATCCAGCAGCCGGGCGGCCATGTCGATGAGAGCGGTGTCGGTCATGTGGAAATCCTGAACAGGCTGTCGAGTACGATCGCAGCGAAGATGATGAGGCCGAAGTTGCGGTTGGACCGGAACAGCGCGAGGCAGCGCGCCGGATCGTCGATGTCGAGCCGCGCCATTTGCCAGCTTGCGTGCAGGGCCGCCCCGGCCACGCCGGTGAAGAAGATCACCCCGGCTCCGGCCATCAGCCCGGCAGCTGCAATCAGCGCCACGGCGAGGCCAAAGAACAATACCAGCCATTTGGGCGTGGCTGCCCCAAACTTCAAGGCGGTGGACTTGACCCCGATCAGCAGGTCGTCCTCCTTGTCCTGGTGTGCGTAGATGGTGTCATAGGCCAGCGTCCACGAAATGCCGCCGAGATACAGCAGCACCGGCGCCCATTCCAGCTGCCCGCGCACCGCCGCCCAGCC
>JAZBOA010000580.1:0-2399 GCA_036350935.1 Anderseniella sp.
CATCATCGGACACCAGGTGGCTCTGTGTCTTAATCCCCAGCCGGAAGACACTGGCGGCCAGGATCCCCCGCTTTTCAGCCTCTTGCAGTGTCATCCGTCCCAGCGGCTCATCACCCTTTAGTCCACCTTCCATATGCCATTCATTCGCGCCGTCCAGGAGCAGGAACTGCACATTGGTCGCACCAGTCAACTCGCCCACCAGTGTCAGCATGCGCGCCACCAGTTTTGGCAAGGACCGTTCGGACGCAAGCACCTGGGAGGCCTGCAGCAGGGCCCCCTTGTCCAGGGCCACTTCCGCGAATGTGTTTTTGTCGCCATGATGATCGAAGTCCATGAACGGCAGCGTTCGACGCATCGCCAGTGCCTTTCCCTCGGCACCCCACTGTCGATAAAGTTCGCAGGCCCTGACCAAGAATGGGCGGGATGTCTGTTCCAGCCCATTTCGCAGAAAACAGTGTCCGGCCCGCTCGGTAATAAGCGCCAGATGCCATGGACGTTGACTTGTCTGCGCAAGACGCATTGCCTGTTCGAACGAATGGAATGCGGCGAGTCTCTGGCCTTTCACATCCAAGCGTTCAGCCTCCACCAATAGGTAAAGATGACTGAAATTCATTGGTGCATCGGCGGCCCGTGCTCTGAGCCAGTCCTGATTAATAGCGAGCTCGGCTAGGAGCGAGTCCTGATCGGATTCGGCCCCTGTGCGGATTTGCTGGATCAGTGCCAGGGAGTGCAGAAGGTTGCTCAGGGCCGTCGGATAGAAGGTGACAATATGCCCCTCAAGCGTGGCGCCCGCCTCTGCGTGATGATTCAAAGCAGCGTCGTCGTTGAACAAGCAGGCCGCCAGCGCCCGATAGATATGAAAATAGCATAGTGCCATCGGGTTGCCCTGGACCGTGGCAAGATGCGCCGCTTCATTGAACTCCAAGTCGTCAAAACTGCCAGGAGTCAAGGTCTCCCCAGCAAGGGCACGGACCAATTGACGAAAGACCAGATAAGTCTGCTCCGCATGCGAGTTTCCTGTCTTGACGGCAAAGCTCAATGCGGCTCTAGTCTCGGCGGCCAACTCGGATAATTTGGCGGAGGTATCCAGCAGGGCCGCCTGGGTGGAGAAATAGGTGTAACAGCCTTCCTCGAGATCCCCGCCGCGCAGCAAACCCTGGAATGCCGCACGCGCATGATCGATATCCTCTGCCAGCGGATTGAACCAGTGGCTGTTGAGTAAAGCCATTTCATGATGGGCGCGGGCGCTTTCGACGCTGCCATCATGAGCCAGGCCCGCCGTCATTGCCATGCGAGCCGCCCGGTAACCAAGCGCATAGTCTCCGCGCAATGCGACGGTGGCGATGATGACCGAAGCAGCGGGGTAAAGAAGGTCTTCAGAAAAACCCCGTTCAATTCCCAGCCGTATGATCCGCAAGACTAACCAGAACGACAGCAGCGGTTGGCTGAAGAAGGCCACTGAAATCATATGATTCATCAGCTTGGCGGCGCCCTGAGAAGGGGCATGGCGCATGAGGGGAGCATTGGGTAATGCCTCCAGATCGCCTTTTTCAACCCGGTCGTAGAAAGCCGTAAGCTCTGTCTCCAAAGTGGATTCCAGCTCTTCCTCGGGCACGGCTATTCCCAGTCTCTCCAGCAAGGCAAGGCCCAGTTGAATGCTTTCCGCATAGCGGGTGCGATTCGAGAGGCTGGCGATCTGAACACAGGCCGAATTGACCAATGCCACTGGTTCTTGGGTGTGATCCTCTAACAGGGCATAGACACTATCTGCTGCGTCATAACGGGATTGGCTATAGAGCGCCACATGCAACTCGGTATGCAGGATGAGGGCTTCCCCGTAATCGCTCTGCCGGATGTCCGGGTACAGCAGTTGGATTGCCAGTCGCAGGAAGTGCTCGGCCCTGGTAAAGTCACCCAACTGGCGGGCCTTTACTGCCCCGGCAAGAAGTAATTCTCGGGCGTTAGGCCTTTCGGTGGCCTCGATTATCGACGGCGAGGCGGCGTAGTGCTCGGCGGCGAGAAGTCGTAGATTTGGGTCATCCCCTGCCTGGGCAAAGCGTCGAGCCATGGCCAGGTGGAGTTGTCCTCGCCAAATGTCGTCGCGGATCTGGTAAACCGCCTGCTGCATGCGGTCATGGCAGAACCACAGTACCGTGTCGGGATCGGTCCGATGAAATGCGATCGCATCGGACGTAATGACGATGCCTCGCTCCAAGGCGGGCAAGAGCTGGTCGGTGAGTTCATCCGGCTCCAGTGCGGTCGCCAACATAAGGAGACCGAGGGTGCACTCGATACCCATGCAGGCAGCGGCTACGACTGTATCCTTGGTTGCATCCGCTAATTCCTTCAACCCGGCGGCGAGGAAATCCACGACATTGTCACTGGCGGGATAAGCAAGG
>JAZBOA010000581.1:0-6694 GCA_036350935.1 Anderseniella sp.
CACGGGGTCATCGTGGTGACCGACGAGGGCCGCACGCGGCTGCAGCGGATGATCCGCGGCTCCACCGCCGTGGATGTGGTGCGCAAGGCCACCACGTCGGTGCTCGACGTACGCTGACGCAAAACGAAAATGAGCCGCCCCGACAGGAGCGGCCCGCTTCATGTTTCGCAATGCCGGACGGAAAACCGGTGTCCACTTTTCCTGGCATTGCTTTGGCGTTCGCAATGCCGGACAAAAACCGGTGTCCACTTTTCCTGGCATTGCTTTGGTGTTCGCAATGCCGGACGGAAAACCGGGGCAGGTCAGGCTGTCGCTTTCATGGCGTCGAGATATTCCTCGACGTGTTCGACGTTCTCGAACCGCATCCAGCCTTCATCGGTTTCTGCTTCCACCGTGCCATCCGACAGCAGGCGGGCCGGGCGATCACGAATGGTGCGCTCCTCAATCACGAACAGCGCGTCTTCCTGCGCAAGCGGCTCGTCGGCGACAGTTTCCTCAGCCGGAGCCTCGATTTCACCGGTGGCTTCCTCAGCCGAAGCCTCGACTTCACCGGCTGCTTCCTCCACCATTTCCCCGGCCTCTGCGGCGGCTTCCTCAGTCCATTCGCCGGCTGCCGCGGCAGTCTCTTCAACCTGCTCGACTGCACCGGTGGCGAACTCTTCAACAGCTTCACCTGTTTCATCAGCCGTAGCGGAGACCACCTCAACCGCTTCGCCAGCCCCGTGTGCGGCTTCGGCGGCGGCATGTTCGACGGCTTCAACCGTCTCACTTGCGGTTTCGCTCACGGCTTCGGCGGCATCTTGAGCCTTGTCCGCCGCCTGGTCGAACAGGGATGAAAGATCATCCCTGACCCCGGCGGCTGCAGTTCCGGTCGCGTCTAATGCTGCATGAGCCGTGCCGGAAACGGTCTCAACTGCCGCACCAGCCGTATCGGTCGCGGCGGTAGCCGCCTTGTCCGCGCTGGCAGCGCCAAAGTCCCAGGCCTTGCCGGCTCCCGAAGCGACAGCCCCGGCTGCGCCGGCGGCTATGGCGCCGGCCGCACCTGCTGCTGCAGTGGCGCCACCGGCAACGGGCGCCATGAACTCCGGCAGGTCGGCATCGCGCGCGCGCGCCGGCGCCTTGCCGTTGCCGCGGGTTGCTGCCACCGGCTCATCTTCTTCAACGCCGTCGCGCGATGCTACGCTGCCGGCCAGCACACCCAACCCCAGCAGCAGGCAGCCACCGGTGAACAGCGTCGCTGCCACGTCATAGTTCAGTCCCACCGTGACGGTGCCAGGCGAGAACATGTTCATGAGGCCAACGGCGAAGCCGGAAGCCATCAGGATGATCGCCAGTATGAACAGCAGAGTTTTCATTTCAGTCGTACCCCTCGTATCCGCCAGCGGGCCGGGCGTCCCCTGATCTGTCCCGGTGCCGGGCCGGCATTCATGCCGGTTGGTCGACTCACCTCTCCGGACACGCCGGGCAGGGAATCATTTCTTGCAACTGCACTCACATTGCCCACCGTACCTTATCAAAGCGTTAACCACACGCTTCACGATGAATCACGTCATGCGGCGCCAGAGCGGTCCTGCTTGCCGTCCGGTGCAGGCGTTGCAGGCGCTTCATCCTGCACCTCAGCGGGCGAGGCGGCCGCTTCCTGCGGCGCTTCACTCTCCGCTTCCGGCTGATCGTCCTGTGCGGCGCCTTCCACATCGCCCGCCAGCTCCTCAACCTTGTCCACCACTTCCTCAAGGCTGGCATAGCCGCGGCCCGGCATGTAGCTGGACACCACGGCGCCGGCGTTCACCGCCTTGTCGGTGTAATCCAGATCGTAGTCATTCAACCCGTCGAGCACGGCGAGCGCCGGGTTTGAACCCCACAGCTTGCGCAGCGCCTTCTGCCGGAGCGCGCCCGGCACCCACGATTTCATGAAGACCGTGAAGTCGCTGTCATAGCTCAGCGCGTCGATGTCAACCGCCTCCAGTTCCTCGATCCAGCGCTGCCTGGTTTCGTCGTCCGGCGGCACATCCCGCTGCTCAGGGTCGGCCAGCGCCTGCTCGCGGGCAAGTGCGAGCGCGTCATCGGGCTGAGGCGCCAGCGCGGCATCGCGCTCCTCGGCCTCGCGCACCTCCTGCTTGCGCCTTGCCCAGCGCGACAGGAATCCGTCTTCGCCTCTGGTCAATGCAGTTCTCCGTCACTCTTGCCTGCCGCCAGCATGCGGCGGCGCAGCTCCACAAGGCTTTCCTGGCCAAACTTGTGTTCGTCCACGTCGACCCGGTCGCGCTTGCGCTTCCTGAACGGCTCGTCCTGGAAGTGCAGCGCCACAAAGGCTTCCAGCCACTCGCGCACATCATCCGGCATGGGCAGCTTGCCGATCAGCACGCCGCCCTCGCCTGACATGTATTCTTCAGCTTGATAGGACGACAATGTGACGAGCCTGGTTTGCCAGATCAGGCCATCGGCCACAGTTTCCTCCCGGTCCTGGGCGACGGTGAAGACCGATGGCTGGGGAGAGGTAAGATTGTAGATGTAGGCCTCGACATCGGACCGGTGAAGGTCAACGCGCGCCGGTTCGCCCAGCCAGCGGGTGACGGCGTTGCTGCGCTCCAGCAGCCGCGGCTCGCGCAGGATGTCAACGTCGGACACAGGCATCATGCCGGCCACTTTCCATTCCCAGTCGAGCCAGGGGTGGGTTGAGGCGTGCCGCTCGAAAATGAGCGAGAAATGGATGCTGGTGCTGTCGCTCAAAAGCCTCTCCCGCAGGGTGGATTAGCATAATGCATACATTATAACGTATGAGTACATGCATCCCTTGTCATATCGCGGAACGGATGGCCCATGAAACTCAATGGCTACGAAATACTGGTCTGCAACTGCGAGCGCACCATGCAGCTCGACGGCGGCAAGCTGTGCAAGGCTGCGCGGGCAGACGGCGAGGAGCCCGACGTCTTCACGACGCTTTGCCGGGCCGAGATTGGCCAGTTCGCCCAGACGCTGAAGGGCAATGAAAAGGTTCTGGTCGCCTGCACCCAGGAAGCGCCGCTGTTCACCGAACTGGCCGAAGAGCAGGGCTTTGCGGGCGAACTTCGCTTCGTCAACATCCGCGAACGTGCCGGCTGGTCGCAGGACAAGGCCGACAAGACCGCCAAGACCGCCGCCCTGCTGGCCGATGCAGCAGTTATGCAGCAGCCTGCCGGCTCGATCAACGTGAGCTCATCGGGCCAGTGCCTGGTCTATGGCGCCGGCCAGCAGGCCTACGACGTGGCCCGCAAGCTGAACCAGCGGCTGCCGGTCACGCTGCTGTTGAGCGATGCTGCAGACCTGGTGCCGCCGGCCACGGCGGAAGTGGCGATGTTCAAGGGCCGCATTGCCCGGGCCAAGGGCCGCATCGGGGCATTCGAGATCGTGGTCGACGGCTATGCGCCGATGATGCCGTCGTCGCGGGACGAGGCGCAGTTCGTGATGGCGCGCGACGGTGCGTCTTCGAAATGCGCGCTGATCCTCGACCTGTCGGACGGGCCGGCGCTGTTCTCCGGCGCCCGGCTGCGCGAGGGCTACAAGAAGGTGGACCCGGGCAATCCGGCGGCGGTGATGGAGGCGATATTCGATCTCTCCGACATGGCGGGCGAGTTCGAGAAGCCGATCTACGTGCGCTATGACGGCGACATCTGCGCCCATTCGCGCAGCCGCAAGACCGGCTGCACCCGCTGTCTCGACGTCTGTCCCGCCGGCGCAATCACGTCGGCTGGCGATGTTGTGGAGATCGATCCGGTCATCTGTGGCGGTTGCGGGTCTTGCGCGGCGGTGTGCCCGACAGGCGCTGCGTCCTACGCCATGCCGCAACGCGCCGACATGGTGGCGCGCATCAACACCCTGTTATCTGCCTACCTTTCCGCAGGCGGCAAGTCGCCGCAAATCCTGGTGCACGACTCCGGCTATGGCATGGAGCTGATGTCGATGTCGGCGCGCTACGGACGCGGGCTGCCGGCCAACGTACTGCCGCTGGCGGTGAACGAGATCACGCAGATCGGCCATGACGCCATGCTGGCGATGTTCGCCGCCGGTGCGGCCCGTGTGGTGATTGCCGCCAACCCGGCCCATGAAGACGAACTGGACGGCTCACGCTCGCAGGCAGAACTTGCCAATGCTCTGGCAGGCGGGCTCGGCTACGGGGCGCGGGTAGAGGTGGTGTGCGAGGCCGATCCGGATGCGCTGGAGGCCGTGTTGCGGGATGCGCCGGCCGCCCCTGCCCTCAAGCCGCACGCGGTGTCGGGCGTCGGCTCGAAGCGCGACGTCACCCGCACCATGCTGGGCCTGCTGCATGCGGATGCGCCGTCGCCGCAACCAGTGATTGCGCTGCCCGAGCGCGCGCCCTATGGCCGGATCAATGTCAGCCAGGACGCCTGTACGTTGTGCCAGGCCTGCGTCGGTGCGTGCCCGGTGGGCGCCATCAGCGACAATGCGGACAAGCCGCAGATATCATTCACGGAAGCGGCGTGCGTGCAGTGCGGACTGTGCCGGACCACCTGCCCGGAAAGCGCCATCACGCTGGAGCCACGCTACAATTTCGAGGCGTCGGCCCTGTCGCCGGTGGTGCTGAAGGAGGAAGAGCCGTTCGCCTGCATCCGCTGCGGCAAGGAGTTCGGCACCAAGAGCTCGATCGAGCGGATCATCGACAAGCTGGCCGGCAAGCACTCGATGTTTGCCGACAGCAGCTCCTCGCAGCTGATCCAGATGTGCGACAACTGCCGCATCGAGCACCAGGCGAACTCGGCCAACGACCCGTTCACCATGGGCGAGCGGCCCCGCATCCGCACCACGCAGGATTATCTGAATGCCGGCAAGGCCGGCGTCAGCGCCGACGACTTCCTGATCGACGACGAGTGATCAACTCTCCGGCGGGAACATGCCGGCGCAGGTCTGGATGGCGCGGGCAAGAAAGTCGTCGTGCTTGGCCTGATCGATAACGCCGTCAGCCAGCATCTTGCCGATGTCGGCAGTGCGCTGGTCGCGGCATTCAACGAACTTGGGGTTTGCCGCCGGTGCGCTGCTGATCGCTTCGGTACCGCTGACGCCCGCCAGCGGACGTCCGCCAGCATCGGTGCGGCTTTGCAGGTGCCAGGTCATCGCCAGTCCGAACAGGGCGAGCGCCCCGATCAGCCCTGCCACGAAACGGGCCATGCCACGGTCGAGAAATGATCGGCTAGTCATGATTAAGGTCCCCTCCGGTATTGTGCCAACAAGGTTATGGGCTCACGAGCCTTGCCGCAATGGCATGTTGACGATCAGGTTCTGCGGCTTCATCACCAGCTTGCCAGCGGCGTTTCTTGCCAGCGCCAGCCACACCGGCTTGCCGCGAACCCGGTCGATGACGGCGTTGCGGTCCAGCACCTCCATACGGAACAGGCCGACAATGGCAGTCTGTTCGTCAAGGCTCAAGGTCTCGCCATCATAGAGCTTGTTGAGCAGGCGCGTGGCCTCGGCATCCATGCCGATGTGCCAGGTCCAGCTTTCGTCGTCGATGCGCTGCACCGGCTGCACGCGCACGCTCAGGCCCAGGAAATGGTTGATCCAGTGCTCGATGACGCGGGCGAAGGCATCATTGGCCGGCTGGGTGAAGCGGAAGTCGATGACCGTGTCGAAGCGCTCGGAGCGGGGCCAGTAGATCTGCTTGTTGTCCTCGTCAAGCACGTCAAGCTGCACCTGCTTCAGAGGCGTGGCAGCCTCCAGAACCAGCTGGCCCAGCCCGCCCATGCCGCCGGTTTCGGCGTGCTGGTCCACCACTTCCTCGTCGGCCAGCATCAACTGGCCCTCGTCTGCCGAGACATTCTGCGGCCGGAAAAACAGCTCCGCCGCCCGCCAGCGCAGCGGGTCGGTCTGGCCATGCAGGATGCTGGCCATGATGGCGTGCACCATCTGTTCGACGAACAGCGGCGGCACGTTGCCGGCCTCACCGCGCACGATGGCGAGGTAGGCTTTCTCAAGTGTCTTCGAGCGCACCAGCAGATCGCGGAAGGCAAGGAAGATGCGGTAGTTGTCGGCTGCGTCCGGGTCGGCCAGTGCCGCCAGGTCCTCGGCCGTGACGGGCTTGAACGGATCATCGGCAAGGGCGCGGTGGAGCGCAATCTCGGCGGCGCAGCTTTCTTCCACCGGCGCCAGCTCGGGCCGGGCCAGAAAGGCCACGAGATAATCGGGCGTTACTTGCAAGCCGCCGCGGCCGGGCAGACGGTCGAGCAGGTAGGCGCCGGAGGAATGCCAGGTATTGCGCTCAGTCATCAGTGACATCCCAGACGCGGGTGTGCGGGCGTTCCTGGCCCGGTGGATTGATCTCGCGGTACTCCTCGCGGATGTCGCCATTGTCGTCGAGCGTGCGATGCACCGTGAGCAGCGTGTTGAGCGGTTTACCGCCAGCAAGTTCGAGCGCATAGGACAGTTCGTCCCCAGCGGCCTGCATGGCGGCGTCGTGGGACGGCGCGCCGTAGTCTTCCATGAACAGCCGCGCCAGTGCCTTCGCGGCAGCATCGACCTCGTCCTGGCCGGCATCGCCCACGGTCACGAAGGTCGCCCTGCCAAGCCCCGGCAATGACAGAAAGCCATTGGCGAAGGCCTGGCGGGTCTTGCCACGGATTTCTTCCGGACCGATGCCGGCAAAGGCGAAGGCGCCGGAGACAGCGATCTCATCAGGCTTGGCCGGATTCACGAACACATGATC
>JAZBOA010000582.1:0-5483 GCA_036350935.1 Anderseniella sp.
CGGCGGAGGTGGAGACGCTGGCGCGCCAGTACATCGACGAGCTCAGCCTCGGCAAGCCGCACATACTGGGCAAGCAGGAGATGACCCGCGTCATCGGCAAGTTCAAGGGATACGGCAAGCAGGCGTGAGTGCCGTGCCCGCCCCCGCTCACCCGCGCCCGATGAACGGCATGTTGGTGGCCATGATGGTCATGAACTGCACATTCGCGTCGAGCGGCAGCGAGGCCATGTAGGTAACGGCGGATGCGACGTTCGACACGTCCATCACCGGTTCGGGCTTCACCGAGCCATCGGCCTGCGGCACGCCTTTCTGCATGGCGTCGGTCATGGCGGACGCGGCATTGCCGATGTCGATCTGCGAGCAGGCGATGTTGAAGGCCCGCCCGTCCAGCGAGATCGACTTGGTGAGCCCGGTGATGGCGTGCTTCGACGCCGTGTAGGCGGCCGAGCCGGGCCGCGGCACGTGCGCCGAGATGGAGCCATTGTTGATGATGCGCCCGCCCTGGGGCTTCTGGTCGCGCATCATGGCGAAGGCATGTTTCGCCACCAGGAAGGCGCCGTCCAGGTTCACCCCCACCACCATGCGCCAGTTGTCCCACGACATGTCGCCGATGCTGTCCGGCTTGCCGAAGCTGCCGGCATTGTTGAACACCATGTCGAGGCGACCATGCACCTTTGCGATCTCAGCGAACAGCTTCTCCACCGCCGCAGGGCCGGTCACATCGCAAGGCTCGACCAGCATGTTGCCGCCGGCCTCGCCCGCCGCAGTCACTGTCTCATGCAGCGCACTGGCGCGCCGTCCGGTCAGCACCACCTCCCAGCCGTCTTTGGCCAGCGCCACGGCGCAGGCACGGCCAATGCCGGAACCCGCCCCCGTTACCAGTGCAATCCGCTTGCTCATATGCCAGTCCTCCCTGTCAGGCGCCAACGTTGCCGCGGCAGGCAATCATTACCGTTGAATCGTAGGCGTACACCTTGTCGCCATGCTGGTTGTGGCCTTCCGGCGTCAGCGTGATCAGCCCCCAGCCGGGCCGCGACTTCATCATGCGCGCGCCGGTTATGGTGCCGGAGAAGGTAATCGTGTCGCCCGGATAAACCGGCTTGATCCACTGCAGGTTCTTGTACCCTGGCGACGGCCCAAGCGCCGGCAGTGGTTCGCCGCGCGCCTCCGCTTCGGCGCGCAGCCTGAAGTGATAGGCCGCCAGCAGCTTCATGCAGGCTGCCGCCGTGTGCCAGCCCGAAGCGGACAGCCGCTTGAAGTGGGTCTTTGCCGCCGCCTCGTCATCAAGGTGAAAGCCTTGCGGATCGTACTGCCGGGCAAACGCCAGCACTGCCTCGCGGGTGAAATGATGCTCGCCATAGACGGCATGCTGCCCGGCCTCGAAATCTTCCAGCCAGATCGACGTGTAGCCGCTCATGACGCCGTCGCCTGCGTCTGTGCCGGATTGCGCACCCGGAACAGGTTGACGCCGGTCATCTCGGTCTTCACCGTGCCGTGCTGGTCGATGGCCTCCCAGCACATGGTGACGATGCCCATCTCCGGCTTGCTCGACGACACCCGCGCGTCCAGCACCGTATAGCGAAGCGTCAGCTCGTCATCGGCATAGACCGGCTTCATCCACTTCACCTCGCGGATGCCGAACGAGCCGAGGCCTGCGGCATGTGACGCATAACCATCGACCATCAGCCGGTTCATGATGGCGCACACCTGCCAGCCCGAGGCGCACAGGCCGCCGAGCACCGAACTGCGCGCCAGTTCCTCGTCCAGGTGAAACGGCTGCGGGTCCCACTCGCGGGCAAACTCGCGGATCAGCTCCGCGCTCATTGCAAACGGACCATGGGTCTTCACGTCGCCGACGTGAAAGTCTTCATAGTGCAAGAGATCCCCTGTCATGGGATCAGGTTTTCAATGAGCTTGCCGCAGCGGTCAAGCGAACTTTCCTGCATGGCTGCCCTGCCTTGAGGCGTCAGGTATTGAAGCGGAAGTGCATCACGTCGCCATCGGCGACCACGTATTCCTTGCCCTCCAGCCGCATCTTGCCGGCATCGCGCGCGCCCGTCTCGCCGCCCAGCGAGACGTAATCATCGTAGGCGATGGTCTCGGCGCGGATAAATCCCTTCTCGAAGTCCGTATGGATGACGCCCGCCGCAGCCGGTGCGCGCGTGCCTGCCGTGATGGTCCAGGCCCGCGCTTCCTTGGGTCCTACGGTGAAGTAGGTCAGCAGCTTCAACAGCTTGTAGCCAGCCCGGATGACCCGGTTGAGGCCCGGCTCTTCCAGCCCGATGGCCTCCAGGTAGTCGCGTTGCTCGCTCTCGTCGAGCACGGCAATCTCGCTCTCGATCCTGGCGGACACCACCACCGCCTGGGCGCCCTGCGCCGCGGCAAACGCCATCACCTTGCCGGAGAACGCATTGCCCTTGTCGGCCGAGGCCTCTTCAACATTGCAGACATAGAGCACCGGCTTGGAGGTCAGCAGGCCGAGCATCCGGAACGCCTTGAGCTCGTCGTCGGCCACCTCAACCTCGCGGGCAGGCCGGCCCTGGCGCAGCAGTTCCAGCGGCCGCATCATCAGCTCATAGTCGGCCTTGGCCTGCTTCTCGCCGGACTTGGCCTTTTTCTCCACCCCGGCAATGCGCTTTTCGAGGCTTTCCATGTCGGCCAGCATCAACTCGGTCTCGATGGTCTCGATGTCGGCGATCGGGTCGATACGGCCTTCGACGTGGGTGATGTCGCCATCCTCGAAGCAGCGCACCACGTGGGCAATGGCGTCCACTTCGCGGATATTGGCCAGGAACTGGTTGCCCAGCCCCTCGCCCTTCGACGCGCCCTTCACCAGGCCCGCAATGTCGACAAAGGTCAGCCGGGTCGGGATGATCTGCGCCGACCTGGCGATGCCCGCCAGCTTGTCCAGCCGCTCGTCCGGCACCGCCACGTCGCCGACGTTCGGCTCGATGGTGCAGAACGGATAGTTGGCCGCCTGCGCCGCCGCTGTCTGCGTCAGCGCATTGAACAGGGTCGACTTGCCGACATTGGGCAGCCCCACGATACCGCACTTGAAACCCATCTAGTTCTCGTCCTTGTTGCCCAGGATTTTTCTCAGCAGGTCGGCCATCGGGCCGGATTTGGCCATCGGCGGCTTCTTCGCCGCCGGCCTGGCCTGGTGAATATGGCTTTGCTTCTTCGCCGCCGGCCTGGCCGGCCTGTCCGGTTCAGACGTCATCGAGCCCATGGCCAGCGCCACCTTGTTCATGAACCCGGCATCGTCGCCCTTCGCCAGCAGGTCCGCATGTGATCCCACCGCCTCAATGAGCGGATCGAGCCACTCGGCATCCGCCTTGGCGAAGTCGCCCAGCACGTAACCGGTCACCCGGTCCTTCGAGCCCGGATGGCCGATGCCCAGCCGCACCCGGCGGTAGTCCTTGCCGCAATGGGCGTCGATGGACTTGATGCCGTTGTGCCCGCCTGAGCCGCCGCCGGTCTTCACTCGCACCTTGCCCGGCGCCAGGTCAAGCTCGTCGTACAGCACCACGATGTCCTGCGCGCCGAGATTGTAAAAGCGCATCGCCTCGCCAACGGCGCGGCCGGACTCGTTCATGAAGGTCTGCGGCTTCATCACAAGCACGCTTTCGCCACCCAGCAGCCCTTCGGAGATTTCCGCCTGGAACTTCTTGCGCCACGGCGAAAAGCCATGGCGGCGAACGATCTCGTCCACCGCCATGAAACCGATATTGTGCCGGTTGCCGGCGTACTTCGCGCCGGGATTGCCAAGGCCTGCGATGATCAGCATGTGAGCCTCGCTGGGGTCCTCCCCGGTCAACGGCTGTCAACCGGAGATCGCCGGGATCAGCTCTCGCCGCCTTCTTCCTCGCCAGCTTCTTCCTCGCCGGCTTCTTCAGCCGCCTCGGGCTCTTCACCGGCTTCCGTTGCGCCGCCCGACGGGGCTGCGATGGTGGCGATGGTGAAGTCGCGGTCGGTGATGGTGAAGGCAACATGTTCAGGCAGCGTCACGCTGGAGGCGTGGATGCTGTCGCCGATGTCGAGGCCGGCGAGATTGATCTCGAAGCCTTCCGGAATCTCGTCGGCCGGGCACATCACTTCCACTTCGTGGCGAACCACGTTGAGGACGCCGCCGCGCTTCAGGCCCTTGGAGTCATCTTCATTGACGAAGTGCACCGGCACCTGAACGGCAATGCGCGCGCCCTTGCCCAGGCGCAGGAAATCGACGTGGATGATGAAGTCGCGAACCGGATCGAACTGCACGTCGCGCGGGATGGCGCGCACCTTGGTGCCGTCAACGTCGATGTCCACCAGCGTCGAGAGGAAGCGGCCGGTCTGGACCTGCTTCATCAGCTCGCGGTACTCGAGCGAAACCAGTTGGGGTTCTTTCTTGTCACCGTAGATCACTCCCGGGACGCGGCCTTCGCGACGAATGGCCCGGGCGGCCCCCTTGCCGGCCCGGTCGCGCGAGGCAGCATTGATATTGACGGTCTGCGACATCGTCAGGTCTCCTGCTGTCTTCACAATTGGATATGTAAAGCACTGAAATCGTTGGCTCAGTGCCGGTTCTGACCGGCCGGGGTCTCCTCCAGGGGTGAACGAGCCCGGTGTCCGGATGGCGGGCTTATACAGAAAGCACGCTGCGGGTGCAATGCATTGCTCGCCGCAGGGGCCCAACGGCTGAGTGTTGCCGTGAAGACACAGTTGCCGGAAAAGTGCCGGTCACGCGATAGAATCGGCTGCATCAGCGGTTCATCTATGCTTTAATTCTGTCCACGTTCATTTGAAATATGCAGGGATTTCGAAATGAAAAAGGTAATTCTGGCTGCCACCGCAGCACTCATGGCTTCCGCTGGCGCAGCATCCGCTGCCGACATGGACCGCGAAATCGGGCTCATCGTGTCCGGCGTGGCCGACAAGTGGGCCGGCGTGCAGTTCATCGATGACGGCGTCAATGACGACGTGCTGTTCGCCAATGGCGGCGAAGGCCGGCTGAGCTTCCCGGTCGGCGAAACGCTGTCGATCCAGAACGACTTCAAGTACGAGTACAACCAGAACGCCATCGAGAGCCCGTTCGCGAATAATGTGGGAGGCCCACGCTACTCCTACCAGTTTGCCGCGCACGTCAGCCATCGTGATCCGTCTACCTTCCTGATCGGCGCTTTCGGTGGCGTGGGTGGCAGCAATATCCGCAGTGGAGGTCCAGGCGGGGCATTTACCCAGGACAACCTGTTCGCGGGTGGTGAATTCCAGTTCTACCTGAACAACTTCACCCTGTACGGCCAGGCCGGTTACGTCGAAACCAACAATACGATTGGCGTATTGCTGGATGACGGTTTCTTCGCCCGCGGCGTGCTGCGCTACTTCCCGACCGCCGACAGCCGCCTGCAGGTCGAGGGTACCTACATCAACATGGACTATGTAGCGCAGGCACTTGGCGACGTTGATGCCTTCATTGTCAAGGCCCGCTATGACATGACGGTGGA
>JAZBOA010000583.1:0-7954 GCA_036350935.1 Anderseniella sp.
CTTCCAGCACCTCAGTGGTCGAACCGGAGTGGGCTTTCAACTCGTAGATGGTCTCTGCTGCCAACCCGGCCAACGTTACCTGGTGCACCCTGCTCACTGTGCTTTCGCCGCGAATGTCGTACGCTTTGTTCTCCAGCAGTTGGCCCGCAGCGGCAAACGTGCCCCAGCCTGTTGCAGGTTCTTCAGTCAACCAGGTTAGGGTCACGGCCGTGTCACGGCGGTCGTTTCGGCAGCATTGGCTCTAATCGTTCCCATTGTTCACTTGTCAGGTCTCAGCGATGCATAGCCGCCACTTTAGCACGGCTGACCTATTTTGCATACAGACTCTAGTCCACATACCAGCGGTGAAGAGTCGGGAGAGCTTAAATCCCTAGCCCGGATTCTGCGAAGCTTCTGGTGTCCGGTAAACCTTGCATGTCTAACCAATAGTTCTTCATTAACCGTATGGTGGACGGATTAAACATCCGCTGCTTCAACTGTGACCACACTATAGTCACAGTTCAACCAGAACCACTGGCTTGTGCTTCTGCGCTAGCGTTCTGATTCGGCCGTTCGTTCAAGTGACAGGTCGCTGGTATAGTGAATCCGGAGGGTAGCAGTTTCGAGTTGGGGCAGAGCTTCTTCCAACTGGTTCGCCAATTCGGAAACAGTGGGCGGCTCTTGCGGACCGTTTAGTTCGATCAATAGATCCCCCTGATTGGCTGTGACTTGGTTCAGCTCATGGTCGGTCTCGATCAACTCTATCCACTCGCTCGTGATCTGCTTTGCCCGCACTTGTAGGTAGCTGTCTTGTGCAACGCGGAAAGTCGTTAATGCCAGCGGCAATGCTACCAAGATTACACCTAGGGCAATATAGCGATAGACGCGACGTTCAGCCTTGGGAGGCAACTCCCTACTTGCAATTGACGCCTGACCCAGACCGAGCAAGGCAAAGACGGCCCCACCGGCCAAAAGGATAGACAGAAAATTAGTGGCGAAGAGTAGTGACGCGCCCAGAGCGGCATCCCATTCGCTTGCAGATAAACAAAGGCCGACTACGGACAACGGCGGAACCAAGGCAATGGCAATCGCCACCCCTGGTAGCGAGTCGGCCACATCGAAACGGCTGTAGGCAAAGGCTGCCGCTGCTCCAGCCGCCAGGGCCACGATCAAGTCATTCAGGCTGGGCGCGATGCGTGCACTGATTTGGGAGTTGGCAGTCACAGAAATCACGCCAATGCTCAGCCATCCGGCAACTAAGGAGGTCACAACTACAAGCAGAACCCCGCCGGCCACAATCGCCAAGGATGTCCGAGCGCGGTAGGGTTGGCCCATGATCAAGGCCGCGGTAGTGGCCAGAATTGGCGTCATCAATGGAGCAATGATCATCGCCCCAACGACAGTAGCTGTGGAATCGCTGAGAATGCCGAATGTGGCGATGACTGTCGAAAGAAATAGAAGTACGGAAAAACGCACGAGATACGCCTGTCGGCGATCCCCCTCAAAGAACAGCTTTTTCTCCAGTTCCGGCAAACTCTCAGGGGTGAAACTGTTGTTCCTCAAAATCGCTCGTAAACCATCCATACAAGAAGCCTCCCATCAAGAATTGATAGGCCCGTGAACATCAATTCAGTTGTTTGTCTTCTAGGCCCGTTACATCATCGAAGGACCTGCAGCCGGCCTGTGCTGTTTGTTGCGTTCCAGGCTTCTGACGACAGCATTCATCGGATCGGTTATCTACTCCCCGATTGGCCGTATACCGAGGAATTCAGCTTTAGCGTCGCGACCTTCTGCTCCGCCACAACTGCCAGAAGGTATACAAAATCACCAGGCTAGCCAAGACCGTCGCGGCGATATAGCCGATGAAAGCCATAGTCGAGAAGAGAGTCGACCGCTCTATGTCAAAGGCGGCGGCAATCCCGGTGGCGATGGCCGAACCGACGATTACGCCGGTCAGCAAAATACCGATGATCAGTTCGCGCATCAGTGTGTCGGCACGGTTGAGTGGTTCTTCTAGCTCTGACATATCCACATGGACTTCAAATCGACCCTTCTTATACTGGTTCAGCCAGCCCAATGTGGCCTCTTGCAGCGAGGGAATCTGCCCTGAGATCTCGCGCAGCGTATAGGACGCTTCTCGCTTCAACGTCTCAGTGATGTTTTCGGCCGTGATCTGTTCCAGCACCAGTTCGCGAACGGTTTCGATTCCTTCCTCCATCAGGCCGCTGCCGACAAACAAGACAGAACTGATCGCTTCCATCTGCATGATCGACTTCACGGCCAGGGTCAGACTGGAATCAAACTGCAGCCCATTCTCACGCAAGACATCCATCACCTCGTTGAATATCTGGGGAAAGGTGGCGTTCTTCATGTACATCAGGCGACCGACGCGCCGTTCAAAATCCTTCTGGTACGCGTTCTCATTCACCTGCCGGAAAGGAACAGCCAGCGAGCGCACCGTTTGCGCCAATCCGCGCACATCACCGTCGTTGAGAGCATACAGCAGGCTGATAAGGCTCATTCGCTGGCGCACGTCCAGTTCACCCACCATGCCCGTATCAATCAGGACGATCTCGCCCGTGTCGCGCTTGACCATCACGTTGCCCGGATGGAGATCGCCATGAAAAAAGCCGTCGATCAGGATCATTTTAACAGTCGCACGCAGTGCATTTTGCGCCAGGACTTCGCGGTCGTAGCCTGCCGCTTCGATGGCCGGCAGATCCGTGATCTTGAAGCCATCGATAAACTCCATGGTGATCACGCGTTCGGTCGACAGGTCCTCGTCAATGATGGGCACACGCACGCCTTCGATTTCGGCCAGGTTCTGATTCAGACGGATCGCGTTGTACGCTTCGATGCGGTAGTCGACTTCCAACAGCACCTGGCTGCTGAATTCAACCACCATGCCCACCAGATCGATGTCTTCTGCCCACTGCATACGTCGCGCCGTCAACTGTGCCAGCCAGTCCATAATGCCGCTATCGGATCTGATCTGCTTCCTGATACCTGGGCGCTGTACTTTGACCACAACCTGGCCACCGTCTTGCAGCGTTGCCCGATGGACCTGCGCTGTGGACGCGGCAGCCAGCGGCTCCGGGTCAAAAAAGGCATAGATCTCATCCGGCGGCGCCTTCAATTCTTCAATGATCGCAGTCTGTACTTGTGCATAAGGGAAGGGTGGCACGTCGCTCTGCAGCTTGCTCAACTCCTCTTCCCAGTCCTCCGGCAGTGCTTGAGATTGGCTGGAGACCAGCTGCCCGATCTTGACGTAAATGGGGCCAAGCTCCTGCAGCATGTAGCGCACCCGGACCGGCACTGGCACCGGATCTGGCTCGATGGGCACACCATATAGTTTTTCCAGAAAGAAATCTCGTGTTCTGAGGATCGGGCCCCGGCCGAGCAGCAAATCCAGCCCGTACGTGGCAATAATGTTGTAACTTTGCTGCAGGCGCAGCCTCGCGCGTCCTTTGTCAATGCTGCTTTGCTGCTTCATTCAGGGGCCTCCTCTAAGTCAACATCCGTATCGTGCGTTTGATAGCCCAGCGGTGGTATCACCCCGAAGACATAGTCCAAAAACATGCCGATCAGGCCTATCATGATGCCGCCCAGGATGGCGGTGAAGATGCCTTGAATCTCAATGCGATTCGGAAAAATCCAACCTATCAGCAATAGGACCACGGTATTCGTGACGATGAGGATCAGGCCATAGGTGACAAATAGCAGTCTAATCGTCAGCAGCTGCAAGATCGGCTTGATAAATGTGTTGAGTAGGCCCAGCATGGCGGCCATCACTGCCAATACTAAAAAACGGTTATCGATTAGCTTCAACCCAGGCAAAATGAGCGCCGTCAGACCGATAGCAAACATGTTGATCAGCAAACTCATCACCAGCACTCTCCAGTTGAGCCGCTTCCTAAACCAGTTTTGCATAATCTTTTGCTCCTCTTGAGACCCGTATAATCATCCCATCAATGTATGCGAAGCAACATCACTAAACAGTTTTACACTCGAAAGAATATACCCGTACTATTGCTGGCTATTTGCTAGATGTCCGCCCTTTGCGTTCCGCTGCGGACGTGCATAGATCACTCGAGGCTTACTGGAGAGTCACTCGGTTTTGTAACAATTGCGAAGGGATCATCCATCAATCGCGCCAGATTGCGCGCATCGTCATAGGCATCAAGAAGAAGGTCTTTAACGGTCATCTTCGCGTCAGAATAGCCAAGCAGGAAAGCGAGACTGCCCTACACTATGGCAAACTCAACCCCGGCGACAAATCAGGATCATGCTCACTAGACCGACTAGCGGGTTGACCCACTCTGTAGAAAAACAGAAGCCTACCAGCGACAAACTTGCGGTCGTAACGAATCGCATATCAGGCTGTTCGCTGGGGCGCTGGTAACTTTGCCGGCTCGGTGCCATAGACGGCATTTGGGTCTTCTCCCTCAGGCAACTTCCGTTTGCCGTAAGCGATGAAGCCAACAATGACTGTAACGATGGGCGAGAGATAGGCCACGAACGTAAACGGGGCAAAGCTTATTGTGCCCAGACCAAGCGTGGCGGCAAAGAGCGCACCATTCACATTCCAGGGAATGATGCCGCTGAATATGGTGCCTGAGTCAGCGATAGCGCTGGACAGCGCTACAGGGGGCAGCTGCTCTTTCTTGTACTCATCTCGGAACATACGTGAAGTAAGCACAATGCTGATATAGGGATCGGCCGCTACAGTATTCAACCCCAGGGAGGTGAGGACGGTCACCAGTCGCAGGCCGCCCGGACCCTTTGCCCGGTTGATCACCGGGGTAATGATTCGATTCAGCATTCCGGTATAGTCAGTGACCGCGCCGAAAGCTGCGGCAACGAGAATAAGCCAGATTGTCGTCAACATACCAGCCGTCCCGCCACCTGAGAACACCTGATCCAACTGCTCCACACCACTATTCAAGTGAAATCCATTGGCGAACGTGTCTATGCCTACCTTGAGCACCGATTCGAAGTAGCTCAAACTCGGGTCGTTTGCCAGTGTGGCAATAAGAGGCTGCTGTGTGAACGCGGCCAGAATGACGGCGACGATGGCAGGAATCGTCAGGCACAAGTAAGCGGAGAACTTCAGAGCGGACAGAACAAAGATCAGCACAACCGGCAGGAAGGCCAAAAGCGAGACATTAAAGTACTGGCTGATAACATTCTGGACATCTGCGGGGTCGGCTGCTGCGGCACCGCCCGATCCTGTGAATCCCAGGACAAGAAACAGCAGAGCACTGATGATCATTACCGGAATAGCCGTACGCATGACCATCTTGGCATGCTCGTCGATCGTCACCCCACCCACGGAGGCAATCGTCAAGATGGCCGTGTCCGATATCTTGGCTGTCTTGTCGCCAAATACGGCACCAGACACGGCTGCGCCCGCAGCGATTGCCGGCGAAACCCCCATCACCGTCGCAAGACCGACAAAGGCCACGCCGACTGCACCGATTGCCGTCAGCGAGCTGCCAAGTAACAGGGCCAACACAGAGGCAATGGCAAAAACAATGACATAGAACAGACGAGGGCTCAGTAGATTGACGCCATAGTAGACGAAAGCAGCAACAGTGCCCGACAAATACAGTGCACCGATGATCGCGCCAATAGCCAGCAAGACATAGATGGTGCCGATCGTGCCGCCCACACTGTTCATAATCGCGTCGCTGATGACCGCGCCCCGGAAGCCGTAGTAGTAGGCAACACTTAACGCGAACAGTGTTGCCAGTGTCATGCTGACTTGAAGCGGCCCCTCCGCCACCTCACTGCCAAAGATGATCACAGACAGCACAATTAGAACAATCATTACACCGACGACTAACAGGGAAGCTAGCATAGAGGGTGTCTGCGGCGCTTCAGGCGTCGTGCTGGTTTCGGAATCTGTCATTTTCTCCTCCGGGTATTCTCAACTTCAATATCGATAAAAGATAGTTCACCGCGAAAACTGGGCAGGACCAACAAACGTCGATGCCTTGACCGTCGCGTTGCAGCGATGAAGGTGGTCATAGGCTTGACCTTTGCGGTAGAATTGAAGCGGCAACGTATAGCCCCCCCATGATTGCCACAATTTGTGTGAGCACTCCCCATGCAGCAGGCAGTGCCCCGAAGATGCCGCTCGTTTGCAGCGTGTTCAAACCAAAATAGGCTGCCGCGCCTGGCACCAGAATCATGATTCCTGGCAGCATGACAACCGAGACAGGAAGATGCAACCGGGAACTAAGCAAACTGGTGTAAAATCCCAAAATCAACGCGCCAAAAAATGAACCTTGCCAGTTCCCCAACTGTCCACCGAGCAATACACCCGCATAAGCTAAACCGCCAGCAAGAACCACCCAGCCCAGGTCTGCCATCCGTACTTTAAAGACAACCGTCAGACCTAACATCAACACAATAATAAAAATGAAGATTACCCACAAAGGCCTGTTGGTTGCTGGCTCGGGTGCGGGCACAGTCCACAGGGCATTCACAATAGAAGATCCCATTACATTGCCCACAACGAGTACGAACGTGATTAGAATGCCATCAACAAGACGCGAGATACCCGAAATAACAACCTTGAAAGCCAGTTCCGCTGTTCCCAGAGTAAGGGCCAAACCAGGAACCAGAACAATAACTGCACAAAGTGAAACAATGAAAGCATTGCTGCCAGGGAACTGCAGCGCTAACAAATTGGCCAATATCGAAGCAGTTAATGCAGCTGTAAAATTGAGTCGATTAGACAACCACTGAGATCGGCCAGCCGTTAATGTGATGGCATAAACAACCAGACTGAGGAGCGCAGCAATAATGACATCATTCCAGTTCGCTGATAAGAGCACAGCAAAACCGGCGCCACATAAGGCATACCCCAAACCTACAACCGAATTTCTGTAGGGTGGTTGAAGGTTATCGATCTGCTTAAGGCGAGCCACTCCCTCATCAATGGGCACCTTTCCGTCAGCCAGATCATTCACTAAGAGGCCTAACTCAGACAATTTAGAGAGGTCATAAGTGACATCGGGTAGGCGGGTTATGGCACGGCTTGGCGTAGGATCCCCTGACCGCCAGAAATCAAAAAAGAGAAGTGGTGAAGCGGCCAGCATGATTCCATGGAATCCAAATAATTGCGGCAGTTGAGACATGAAATCCTGCAGTCGAACAAAGGACACGCCATACTCATGCGCTTGAGAGGCTAACTGTGTCACAAACTGGCAGGCAGGCTCAAATTCAGCATCATCGATAGGGTGCTTGGATTCAGTTGGCGGTGAAGCCAACGATTTGAAGCTGGACAGCGCCTGGTGCAATTTCTGTTCCGGCTCAAGAGACTTTTTCATGTTTCACTGAGTTCTATTTGTCGTCCATCACGCTTGTGCCGTACCTTGAGTGTGAAGGGACGACAGTCTGTTATGTCCCCCGCTCGCACTGCGGTAAACCGCAGTGCGAGCGGGGGACGCCTCTTCGACCCAACGCACCGAAGAATCTCAAGTCCTTGAGATCATCCAGCCAGCAGCGTAGCCGCAGCACGCATGAAGCCCGGGGCGTAGTCGGTTCCGGATGTGTTCGCTGCGCTGCCGAAGCCCATGGCGCAGAAGTCCCGCTTGGGGTCGACGTAGATGCCCTGTCCGTTGTTGCCGTGCTTGAGCATCGCTCCGTCGTCGAATACGCAGTCCCACTGCACGCCGTTGGCTGGGGGTGCATACCCGAACCACTGGGTCGCCATGGACTCCTCCTCGGAGCCCTTGTAGGCCTGTGGTTTGGCGGTGTTGTGCTTGATGATCAGTCGAAGCCAAAGGTCAAAGGTTCACTCATGCGGGTTTTCATATGGTTTGTTCCAGGCACCGGCCCATCATCCCCTAGGTAGAAGCGGACGGTGATTTCGGGCTTGGACAAATCACAATTGGTATTGATCAGCGTGCGTTCGTCAAACGCCGCCTCAGCCTTCTTATCGTCGACAAAGGCGCAGTGGACAACA
>JAZBOA010000584.1:0-7510 GCA_036350935.1 Anderseniella sp.
ACCTTATGTTGAAGAAGGCGGGCTGGACTATTTCGGGCATGAAACCTATGAGGCCCAACCGGCCTATTCGTTCTCGTACACCATGGCGGCAATCGTGAATGCAGGGATCGGAGCGGGGCTGGAGTTGCTGTGCATGGACGAGGTGGGCCGGAACATCTCGAACTACTGCGCCGATCTTGAGAACGCCAGGGCAACCCCGCCGATGGGGTTGTACATGTTGTGGCGGAAGAAGGCCGGATGACGCAAGGTGATGCGGCATCCGGCGAGGTTGAGGACGACTGGTTCAAGCTGGCAAGCCTTACCGGACTGGCTGTGACGGCGCGGGAGCCGGTTGCGGCGTGACCTGTGTCGTGGTTGTACCGGGTGCGGGCTGTTCTGTCCCGGAGAACGAGAAGAATGCCAGCAGTCCAAGCAGGGCGATGACGGTAAGGCCAATCAGCCAGCCGTTGGAGCTGCCAGTGTTTGTCCGGTAATCCGGCGGGGGCGAGCTTGTCTGGTGTCTATAGTCAAAGGCCATGGAATGATCCTTTCGTTCCATCGCCCCACCAGCCTTCCATGAATTCGCAAGTCCAACACGTTTCCATGGCGCTCAGACGGCGGCAATCGGGCAATTCCGGCGCAAACAAAAAGGCCGGGCAACTGCCCGGCCTTTGTTCATTTCCCAATCGGCGCTTCGCTCCTCCACGCCTCTTGGGTGTTCCCCTGCCGGCACGTCCGTACCGGAGTCCGTTCAAGGGTTGACGCAAATCTTGCGATTCGCTTGCCCTGCCACGGAGGGTGCAATCAGGCGTCGGCGGCCTTCTCGGCAGCTTCCTGGTCGACCTTGGCGCGCGGCGGCTTGCCGTCCAGCAGTTCCTTGGCCTGCTGGACCCACTCCTCGCGCTCGGCGCGGCCACCAAGCGACAGCTTGGCGTCGTAGTCGGCGATGTCGTCCTTCTTCCACTTGGCGATCTGGGTAAGGCTGGTCACGCCTTCGCCGGCCAGCTTTGCAGCCAGCACATCGCCGATACCGGAAATGAGGGAGATGTCGTCCACCACCTGCGGCGCGTTGGCGGCTTCGGCCTTGGCGGCGGCCGCTTCGGCAGCACCCGGGACGATGACGGCGCGCTTCTTTTCGGCGATGCGGGCGCGCTTGCCGGTCCGGCCACGCAGGTAGTACAGCTTGGCGCGGCGAACCTTGCCGCGGCGCAGCACCTTGATCCCTTCGACCAGCGGCGAGTAGACCGGGAACACGCGTTCCACGCCTTCGCCGTAGGACAGCTTGCGCACGGTGAAGCTTTCGTTCAGGCCAGCGCCGGAACGAGCGATCACCACCCCTTCATAGTTCTGGATGCGCGAGCGCTCGCCTTCGGTGACGCGCACGGCCACGATTACGGTGTCGCCCGGGGCGAAGTCCGGCACTTCGCGTTTGGCCGCGATGGCCTGAGCCTGCTCGTGTTCGAGCTGCTGGATGATGTTCATCGGTCTATTCCTTGAATTTGATGGGCGTCTTTACCCGCGAGTTGATGTCGAAGTCAATGTTTATTGGGGGTTGGAGCGGTTTCGTCGCGGTTTTTGGTTGCCAGGAGATCGGGGCGGCGTTCACCGGTCAGCCGTTCCGCCTGCTCGCGCTTCCAGCGGACAATGGCCGCGTGGTCGCCGGACAGCAGCACGGGCGGTATTTCCCGGCCCTCCCACTGACGCGGCCTGGTATACTGCGGGTGCTCCAGCAGGCCGGTCTCGAAACTTTCCTCACTGCCCGAGGCGGCGTTGCCCATGATGCCGGGCAACAGGCGGACAATCGCATCCAGTACCACGTGGGCCGCCGGTTCGCCGCCGGACAGCACATAGTCGCCGATCGACACTTCCTCGAGGTTCCGAGCCTCGATAACGCGCTCGTCCACGCCCTCGAAGCGGCCGCAGACGATGATGACGCCATTGCCCGCCGCCAGTTCGCGCACGCGTCCCTGAGTCAGCGGACGGCCCCTGGGTGACATCAGCAGGCGCGGCCGGGTGTCGCCTTCGACCGTCGCGGCATCGATGGCGCGTGCCAGCACGTCGGGCTTCAGCACCATGCCGGGGCCGCCGCCGGCAGGCGTGTCGTCCACCGAGGCATGCTTGTCAGTGGCCGAGGCCCTGATGTCGCGTACGTCCAGTGACCACACGCTATCGTCCAGCCCGCGGCCAGCCATCGACAGGCCGAGCGGTCCCGGAAACATGTCCGGGTAGAGGGTGAGGACTGTTGCGTTGAACGGCATTGCTTCAATTCTCAAGTGTTACCCTGGGGCTTGTCCCGAGGGTCCATTCGGCCGCAACCGGATCCCCGGGGCAAACCCGGGGAAGACATTCAACAAGACAATATCAGTCTTCCAGCAGTCCTTCCGGCGGATCGATGGTGAGCCGTCCTGCGTCAAGGTTGATCTCCGGAACCGTCTCCAGATTGAATGGAACCAGCACCGTGGACTTGTGGTCCGGCAACTTCAGTTCGAGCAGTTCGCCGGCGCCGAAATCCACCACCGCTACCACCTCGCCGACCAGCTTGCCGCCGGTATCGTATGCGGCAAGGCCGATCAGGTCGGCGTGATAGACCTCGTCTTCGTCCGGCTCCGGCAGGCGGTCACGGCTGACCGACAGTTCCACACCCTTCAACGCCTCGGCAGCGTTGCGGTCTTCAACCCCTTCAAGCCGGGCGCGGAAGGCGCCCTTCAGCGGTTTCAGCGACCTGATGGCCAGCGTCCCGCCGGCTGAACTGTCCAGCGGGCCATAGCTGGCGATGGCTTCGGGGTCAGAGGTGAAGCTCAACAGCTTCACCTCGCCCTGAATGCCGTGTGCGCCGGTAATGCGCCCCAGTACGATGCGCGAAGCGTCAGACATCCGCGCGGTCGCGCATCAAGCTGTTGCTTCTTCAGCCGGGGCCTCGGCGGCAGCCTCTTCAGCCGGAGCCTCGGCCGGAGCGGCCGCTGCTTCAGCCGCAGCGGCGGCTTCTGCCTCTGCGGCTTCCTTGGCCTTCTGGGCGGCTTCAGCTTCAGCGGCTTCACGTTCAAGCCGCTTCTTGCCCGGCTTGGCCTTGTTCGGGTTGTTGCGGGCTTCGCGCTTTTCGAGACCTGCGGCATCGAGGAAGCGCAGTACGCGATCAGTCGGCTGGGCGCCAACGGACAGCCAGTGCTTGACGCGGTCGGCGTTGAGCACCACGCGTTCGCTGGAATCCTTCGCCAGCAGCGGGTTGTAGGTGCCGACCTTCTCGATGAACGAGCCGTCGCGCGGTGCGGTCGCCTGCGCTACGACGATGCGATAGTACGGGCGCTTCTTGGAGCCGCCGCGGGCCAGTCTGATCTTCAATGCCATCTGATTTACTCCTGTAGGTCTAGATGTTCGTTGAATTCTTGAATTGGGTAGGAATCATTTTTTCTTCTTGGCGAAGCCGGGCAGGCCTTTGAAACCGCCGCCGCCGAGGCCTGGCAGCCCACCCTTGCCGCCAAGGCCAGGCAAGCCGCCGGGCAGCCCGCCACCCATGCCGCCAAGGCCGGGCAGGCCCTTGGGCATTTGCGGCATCTTGCCTTCGGCAATCTCGCGCAGTTCCGGCGGCAGCGTGCTGGGGTCCATGCCGGCAAGTTCCGCCTGCATCTTCTCCATCTCTTCCGCCGATGGCATCCCGGCGCCACCGCCCATGCCCATCATCTTGCCGAGCAAGCCACCCTTGCCCTTGCGCATTTTCTTCATCATGTCGGACATCTGCAGGTGCATCTTGAGCAGCCGGTTGATGTCCTGAACGTCGACGCCCGCGCCCTTGGCGACGCGCTTCTTGCGCGAGGCGTTCATGAGCTTCGGGTTGCGGCGCTCCTGCTTCGTCATCGACGAGATCATGGCGAGCTGGCGCTTGAGGATGGAATTGTCGAGGTCGACGCCCTCAAGCTGCTTCTTGACCTTGCCCATGCCGGGCATCATGCCCATCAGCCCGGACATGCCGCCCATCTTCTGCATCTGCCTGATCTGGTCGGCGAGGTCATCAAGGTCGAACTGGCCCTTCTTGAGCCGCTCGGCCATCTTCTGGGCCTTGTCGGCGTCGATGGTCTGGGCAGCCTTTTCGACCAGCGAGACGACGTCGCCCATGCCGAGAATGCGCGAGGCGATGCGCTCGGGGTGGAAGTCCTCCAGTCCGTCAAGCTTTTCACCGGTACCGAGCAGCTTGATCGGCTTGCCGGTGACGGCGCGCATGGACAGCGCCGCACCGCCGCGGCCATCACCGTCGATGCGGGTCAGCACCAGGCCGGTGATGCCCACCTGCTCGTCGAAGGAGCGGGCGAGGTTCACGGCGTCCTGGCCGGTAAGCGCATCGGCGACCAGCAGGGTTTCAACCGGTTGGGCGATATCGCGCACGGCCTGTACTTCGGCCATCAGCTCTTCGTCGATGAACAGCCGGCCTGCGGTGTCCAGCATGACCACGTCATAACCGCCCTTGCGGGCTTCAGACATGGCGCGCTTCGTGATGGCGGCGGGCTGCTCGCCCTTGACGATGGGCAGCGTATCGACGCCGATCTGCTCGCCCAGGATGGCAAGCTGTTCCTGCGCGGCGGGACGGCGGGTATCGAGGGAGGCCATGAGGACCTTCTTCTTCTCGCGCTCCTTCAGCCGCTTGGCGATCTTGGCGGTGGTGGTGGTCTTGCCCGAACCCTGCAGGCCGACCATCAGCACCGGCACCGGCGGCGCGGCCTTGAGGTTCAGCGGCGCCGGGTCCTTGCCAAGCATCTCGACCAGGGCGTCGTTGACGATCTTCACGACCATCTGGCCCGGCGTGACCGAGCGGATCACCTCGCGGCCAACCGCCTTTTCCTTGACGTTCTCGACAAATGCCCGGACCACCTCGAGCGCCACGTCGGCCTCGATCAGCGCGCGGCGCACCTCGCGCATGGCGGTATCGACGTCAGCTTCCGACAGCGCGCCGCGGCCGGTCAGCTTGTCGAAAATGCCACTGAGGCGGTCCTGAAGCGTTTCGAACATTATTCTTCCCTGGTGGTCGAACAGCTTTACTCGGGACTTTGTCCCTCGCGCCGTTCTCCATGAAGGACGCGATGTCAGTGGTTCGATATCCGAATGGCCAAAGCAAATTGGCACCCGTGGGCGATCTTCGCTGACGGGTGTGGACCCCTGACCTCCCGGGTGCAAAACCCATGTGTCAGCAAGCCTGCCAATTCAATTTGGCTTTCGGATTGGACGGTTCAATAGGGGAAAACGGGGCTTGGGTCAATGGTACTAGTCTCGTGCCCCGGCCTGCGTGCCGGGGACCAGTTGCCCTCGACGTGCCGGATCCCGGAACAAGTCCGGGACACATGAGGACAGTCACTGGACCACATCGCACTGGTGTAACACATGCTGTTACTTATATAAGGCGCTCGATATGAACGCGAATGGCAACATACCCTTCCTGAAGATGAACGGGCTCGGCAATGACTTCATCATCGTCGATGGCCGCGCGACCGCGCGCGCCTTCACCGGCGAGCAGGTGCGGGCCTGGTCGGACCGGCAGACCGGCATCGGCTGCGACCAGTTCATCGTGATGGAGAAGTCGCCGGTCGCCGACGTGCGCATGCGCATCTACAATGCGGAAGGCGGCGAGGTGGAAAGTTGCGGCAATGCCTCGCGCTGCGTCGCCAGCCTGATTTTCGGCGAGAAGGGTACGGACACCGCGACCATCGACACGAAGGGCGGCTTCCTTGCTTGCCGCAAGGCGGACGGCGGGCTGGTGACGGTGGACATGGGGCAGCCGAAGTTCGGCTGGGCTGACATTCCGCTGGCCGAACAATTTCACGACACGCGCGGCATCGAGCTGCAGATCGGGCCGATCGATGCGCCGATCCTGCATACGCCGTCAGTGGTCAACGTGGGCAATCCGCACGCGGTGTTCTGGGTCAGGGACCTCAACGTTACCGACCTCACGAAAACCGGACCGCTACTGGAGAACCATCCGATCTTCCCGCAGCGCGCCAACATCTCGCTGGCGCACGTGCTGTCGCCCACCCACATCGAGGTGAAGGTGTGGGAGCGCGGCGTGGGCCTGACGAAGGCCTGCGGCACGGCTGCGTGCGCGGTGGCGGTGTGCGCGGCGCGCAAGAAGCTCACCGGCCGCAAGGTGACCATCACTCTGCCGGGCGGTGACCTGCTCATCGAGTGGGACGGGCGCGATCACATCCTGATGACGGGTGCCGTCGAGCACGAGTTCGAGGGCGTGCTGCCAGCGCTCGAAGGCGCTCCGGCGTGAACCGGGCGGTGGATGTCATAACCTTCGGCTGCCGCCTCAACGCCTATGAATCCGAGGTGATGAAGGCGCATGCCGCTACTGCCGGGCTGGAGAACGCGGTGGTGGTGAACACCTGCGCGGTGACGGCGGAAGCGCAGCGGCAGGCGCGCCAGGCCATCCGGAGGGCGCGCAAGCACAACCCGGATGCCCGCATCATCGTGACCGGCTGCGCGGCGCAAACCGACGCGGACGCCTTTGCCGCGATGCCGGAAGTAGACCTGGTGCTCGGCAACGAGGACAAGCTGAAGGCTGAAAGCTGGCAGGCAGACGTGAAGGCGCGCGACGGCGCGGCTGTCATGAACGTTTCCGACATCATGACCGTTACCAAGGCGCGCTCGGTGAGCGTGGCGGGGTTTGGCGAGAAGACGCGGGCGGTGGTGCAGGTCCAGACCGGTTGCGATCACCGCTGCACGTTCTGCATCATTCCCTTCGGCCGCGGCAATTCGCGCTCGGTGCCGGTGAGCCAGGCGGTTGAGCAGGTGCGCCTGCAGGTGGAAGCTGGCTGCCCGGAAGTGGTGCTGTCCGGCGTCGACATAACCTCGTGGGGCGCTGACCTGGCGGGCCAGCCGAAGCTGGGTTCGCTGGTGCGGGACATCCTCAAGGCCGTGCCGGAACTGAAGCGGATGCGAATTTCCTCAATCGACTCGGTGGAAGCCGACGAGGAACTGCTGCGGGCGTTTGGCGAGGAGGAGCGGCTGATGCCCCACCTGCATCTCAGCCTGCAGGCCGGCGACGACATGGTGCTGAAGCGGATGAAGCGGCGGCACCTGCGCGGCGACGCGATCCGGTTCTGCGACGAGGTGCGCCGGTTGCGCCCGGACATGGTGTTCGGGGCCGACATCATCGCAGGCTTCCCGACCGAGACGGAAGCGATGTTCGAGAACTCGCTGAAGCTGGTGGACGAGTGCGGGCTGACGTTCCTGCATGTGTTTCCCTATTCGAAGCGGCCCGGTACGCCGGCGGCGAAAATGCCCCAGGTGGACGGGGCGGTGATCAGGGAGCGGGCGCGGCAACTGCGGGAGAAGGGCGAAGCCCGGCTGGACGCCTTCCTGGCAGCCCAGGCAGGGCGCACGATCCCGGTTCTGTTCGAAACGGCCACGCGGGGGCGTACGCCGCATTATGCGCAGGTGGAGATTGACGCCGGCAGTGTCGAGCCGGGTACGATCAGCAAGGTCAGAATCACCGGGCCGCGAGATGGCCTGCTTGCCGGGGAACTGGACGTTTGAGCTTCTTCAA
>JAZBOA010000585.1:0-4922 GCA_036350935.1 Anderseniella sp.
CGAACGACGTGCCGGAGCGGTTGGCATCGCCATACAGCGCCAGGGCTGCAGCGAGGTGCGCCCTTGCCATCGGGCTTGCGAAGTCGTTGATCTGCGTATCGGCATAGTAGCGCAGGTCGCCGGCAGAGGCCCGCCGGTTGCGCGCCAGCACGTACAGTGCATAGGCAATCTGGCTGCCGTTGTCCTTGACGTTCTGCTCGTAGGCCAGTGCGTTCTGCAGGTTCTCAAGGGCAGCCAGCATTGCCTCCTCACGCACCTGGAAGTCCTTTTCCCGGGCCCGCGTCAGGAAGTCGGTGACGTACGCATCGAGCCACAAGTCGCCGTAGCCCGGACCCCACAGGCCAAAACTACCCGAAGACGACTGGTTTGACAGCACCCGGTCTATAGCCTGCTGTATGCGTTCGCGCACGGCCGTCTCCGGTTCAGCGCCCGGATCGGCCGGAAACTCGCTGAGATAAAGCAGCGGCAGGGCGCGGCTGGTCGTTTGCTCGGTGCAGCCATAAGGATACCGGTCAAGCGCCGTCAGCACGGAAGCGATCGGCAACCTCGACGTACGCGATACATCCACGCTGACCGTCGCGGCACCCACTTCACTGCTCGCCAGTACGGTTTCGTCTACCAGCAACATGGTACCGCCATTGGCCGCAAGCGGGACTTCCTTGCGGGTGGTGACCGGCAGCCTTGCAGGGCGCACCGGCATTGCGAGCGTCTGCACGAGCTCAAGCCCCTCCTCGTTGCTGAGCCGGATGGTGACTAACCCTGCGCCTGCTGCCTCGGCAACCAGCGGAAACTCGACCGAGGTGCGCTCGCCCTGCTTGAGGGCGACAATGGAGGGGAGCACGCCTTGCTCGATGCTGACGCCTTCCTCGCCGGTCACATCGAGTACATACTCGCCGTCCGGTGCGTCCGTGCCGGTGATGTCGATACGCAGGCGAGAAGCATCACCCGGGGCCATCACCTTCGGTGCGGCCGCCAGCACGACCACAGGGTCGCGCACGGTCACGTCGCTGCTTGCACTGCCGACGCTTGCCGCTGACCACGCTACCGCCATCAGCCGCACCGTGCCGTTGAACTGCGGCAGGTCGAAGCTGACGACAGCCTTGCCGTTGTCATCCACTCGTACCGGTCCGGAGAACAACGCCAGCAGTTTCTGTGTCGGCGGGCTGCCGTCTGCCGCCATGCCGCCTTCGTCGCCGCCGCTGCGCACCGGCCCTTCGGCCCCGAGAGAGCCGTCGATCAGCCGGCCATACAGGTCGCGGACCTCCAGCCCCATGCGCCGCTGGCCATAGTACCATCCGGCAGGATCCGGCGCCTCGTAGCGCGTCAGGTTGAGGATGCCGACGTCCACCGCTGCCACGGTGATGTAGGCTTCGTCGCCGGCGGCAAGGCCGCCAACCGTAACCGGCACCTCAAGCGCCTGGCGCGGACTTGCCGTGGCAGGAGCCTCGATGGAAACGGAAAGCGTACGGGGACTGTTGTCCAGCTTGAGCCACTGAACGCCGATGGCACGCGACGGCAGTCGCGACTCGACTGCCTCACCAGGCCGGAACGCGGTGGCCGTGACGTATGCGCCCGCACCCCAGTCCGCACCGACCGGGATTTGGATCACGTTGTCGCCCTTCACGACATGCGCCGTGTGCACCGCAAGCAACCGGTCCGACCCAACCGTTACCAGCACTTCGCCATCATGGCGCGCCGATACGGTGAGCTTCGCCGTGTCGCCGGCGGCATAGGCTTCCCGGTCGAGCGCCATTTCCAGCCCGTCCGGTGTTTCAAGCGTGGCGGCATCGACCACCCAGCCGGCGCCGAATTCCACCGAGCTCACGGCGTCGGCGCCACCGGCTTCCGCCACTTCAAGCCGGTACCGGCCCCACGCCACCGGCATGCTGATGCGGGCTTCTTGACCGGCATCCGTGTCAACGGTGCCGTTGAGCAATTCCCTGGTGATGTCGACCGGTTCGTATCGCCAGCTGTTACCATCGCGATACCACTGGTACTGACGGTCAATGCGCATCAGCCGCCATAGTAGGCCTTGCATGGCGATCCGATTCCCGTCGGGGGCGACGGCAATCACGCGAAATGCGGCCGTGGAATTCTCCGGCACTGTTTCGTTGCCTGCCTCGGGCCTGATGCCAATCATGTTGCCGGTCGGCGCGATGCCGACATTCGCCGTACGCTCGACCGCCCGCCCACCGGGTTCACGGACCCGCAAGGCGACCGTGCCTGTCAGCAACCGGGTCGTGGTCGGCACGTTTGTCACCGGCACCGGAACACTTGCCTTGCCGGCTGCATCAAGCAGGGGCAGATTCTCGAGCGTCTGCACCGTGGCTTGCGTTTCTTCTTCCGCAAGGCCGAACTGATAGCCGGGAAAGCGTTCCCACTCGCGTACCGGATCGATGCGCAGGCTACCTTCAAGGCCGAGCCCCGCCGCGGGCGCCCCGTATAGGAACCGGGCATCGACGCTGATCTGTGCCGCCTCGTTGACCGCAAGCTCTTCCGGATTGGCCACCAGATCGAACTCGAGCCTGTCAGGCACGAAGTCTTCCACCAGGAAGCGCATTCCGGCAGCCGGCTCAGCCTTGATGTCAGTATATAACTGGACGTTCCAGGTGCCGCGCATGGCATTTGACGGCAAATCATGCGCCACGGCGTGCCCGCCAAGCGAGTCCCCGCTGGCCACAATCCGGCGGTCCTCGACGCCGTCGGGCCGCTTGAAAACGAAGGTGAGCGGCAGACCCTTGAGCGCATTGGCCGAGGCTTCACGCACCAGTGCGGCGGCGTGAACCGGCTCTCCGGCCCGGTATATGCCGCGTTCGGTCCAGGAGAAAACGTCCACCGGCCCGGGCGCGGCGCGACCCGTTACGCCCCGGTCAGACAGGTCGAAGCCACTGCCGGTCAGGTCCAGCAGCACGAAGTCGTCCGCGCCATTGCGCGCCAGGATGGCGGCGGGCGCCATACCGCCGGTACCGCGCACCAGCCCGGCGGCAAAGCTTGCCCGACCGTTCTGATCGGTCGTGGCGGAGCCGAGTATCTCGTTGTTCCGCGCGATCAACTGGATGCCGGCGCCGGTCATGGGTTGCGCCGAAGACAGGCTGCGGACAAATACGTTCAGACCGTCCTTACCGGTGAAGCTGGACAGGCCCACGTCGGAAATGACGAACCACTGGGTCGCCCGGGCCTCCCACGTCTCCCGCCTGTCGCCCTCTGGCACTGCGGTGACCACGTAGACGCCTGGCTTCCTGTCCGGCACAGCCTTGTCGACGGGAAAGCTCGTCGTGACTTCACGGTTGAGTTCGCTAGCGATCTCGATGGTGCCGCTCCACACCGGCTCACCGATCTCATCGCTCAGCCGGTTGGCGTCATAGCCTTCGAGCTGGCGCAAGAACTTGCTTTCTCCGAACAGGCGGGACACGCCGCGATCCCCCACCCGGTAGACCTGGAGCGTAGCGCTTGTCGTGTTCACAGACACCAGCGGAATCCCGTGACGGCCGCTGGCTGGCAGCACGTAGCTGTCGCCGGTGAAGCGGACTGCGGGCGCCCTGTCGCGTACGTAAACCTGAAGCGATACCGGCGCCTCCAGTACCTCGCCCACCGCCGACGGCAAGCCCTGGCGGACGCTGACGCGATATGTCTTTCCGTGTTCCAGGCCCTCGGCACACACCTGCTGACCTTGCGCCTCGACCGAGCGGGCGGCTGCCCCGTTCACGCTCACGAACGGCGCATAGTCGACGCCGGTGCGCACCAACGGCTCGGAGAACTGGATGCAGATGCGCGGGTTGGAGCTGTCGCTGTCGACCGAGTGATCAACCACCCGGAAGCCCTGGCGCTGGCGCAATTCAGCATAGGCGGCATTCACCTGCGCTGAAGGTTCGAGGGCAAGGCTTGACTTGTAGGCCTCCAGCGCCGGGCGATAGAGGCTGCGCTGGTCCAGCGCGGCCGCCAGCACCGCCAGCGCCTCAGCCCGCACCGGCGCGGTCCGGCTCAGGCGGTAGGCGATCTGGGCAGCCGAACTTGCTGCCTGCCGGAATTCGTACGGGCTTTCGCCCGGCCCGGCTTCCAGACCGTTCATCGTCCTGGCAAAGCCGGTCCACAAGACCGGGTCGGCCGGATCAAGCTGGAGCGCGCCAATGAACGCCTCGCGGGCACCGCGCAGGTCGCCATTGTCCAGCGCCGTCTGCGCCTGTTCGCGCAAGCCATGAAGGCCCTTCGTCGCGTTTGCCGGCGGCGTGCCGATCTGCTGCCGGGTGCGATCTTCCTCGGCAGCGAGATAATTGGGTAGGAAGGAAAGCGCCGGTGGCGCGCCGATGTCGGGTGCGCTGGACGGTGCAAGAATCCGGCCTGCGATAGCGCCGGCAGAGCGCTTGATCACGCCGTGATCGGTTTTCAGGAAACACCAGCGCTGCCTTTCAACATAAGTGAACGCACGGCATCGCGCCTCGGCCAGGCAAGCCTGCTTGCACTGGTCAAGGCTGGTGTCCTGTACGACCCGCAGATCGAAGCCGAAATAGTCGCTGTCCTGATGGATTTCGATGCGTGGAACCGACGTCTGCGGCAATGCCACACCGGCGTATAACATCAGCGAAAGGAGGAAGGTAATGAGACCGGCAGAACACGAACGCATGGTTCGCACTCCCTTGATAATTCCAGCCCCTCACAGTCGTCAACCTCATCAGGTTGCGTGGCTTGAGTCAATCTACCAGCTTGCAGCCGTCCGGTGCCCCTGTGTGCGATAGCCGTACATTCTTCGGGCATGACTGCAATTGGCAATTCCGGACCACTCAGGCCGCGCCGGAAGTAGGCAGCTTTCAGGGGTACAGCGGACATTCTGACTGGCGATTAAAACCGGCCGCTCCTGACCCCAAGCGGACATTGCTTGGCTTGCACCGGCTCAGGCTCGACGGCCAGCCGGTTGGTCAATCGGC
>JAZBOA010000586.1:0-11896 GCA_036350935.1 Anderseniella sp.
GATCTGCATGCGAAGCCCGCGGGCGTCGAATTCGGGCTCGGCGGGCATCGAGACATGTTCGCCACGGGCGATCCGGGCGGCTGACCACGCGCACGCGCAGGCGTCGAGGATGTCGTCCTCGGCAACTTGCGACTTCGGCCACGAGGGGTGTTGCAGGCGGTCGATGGGAAAGCCGTTGCGGGCCAGCAGGTCGCGGCGCAGCTCCATGCCGCCGGGGCTGGGGCGCGACTTGATCTTCTTGGCCAGGGGCACAGGCTGGCCGCCGTTCATGGTCCAGAAGCACAATTCGGGGTGCACCTCCCAGACGCGGGACTGCAGCTCCGGCGTAATGACCGCATCGATTTCACGGATCTTCGGGAACAGCATGAAGCACTGCTTTGACACCTTGCGGGGCGGGTTGGAGTTTTCGAGGTTCACCTGGCAGGAGGTGTAATAGTCTTCCTGCATTATCGCCACGCGCGACGGCACGGCGAAGACCGACGACTGGCGTTCGCCAAGACGGGCGCGGGTTTCTCGTTCGCAGGTGCGGCCCGAGAGTTGGGGAAGCCCGATCGGCATGTCGACCGCCATAATTTTTGCAGCGCTTGCCAGCGCGTCACGAAAATGGGTGATCAGGGTTGCTTCAGGCGATGCCTCCGGGTTTCCAGACCAGGTGACCATGACCCAGCCGGCCTTGCAGCCATCCAGACCGGCGACGAAGAACTCAGGCATTGGTCGATCGGACGTGGACGATGTTGCCGGTGTGCGGCGGGGCATCGATCATGTCGTTCCACCTGGCCAGGTCCAGCTCGTCCTGGCCGGTCAGGTTGGTGGCCTCGATGACACGGTATACCGTGTTGCCGGCATGGATCAGCGCCTCGCGCGCCGACGACTTGAGGATTCGTGCGGCGAACACCCCGGCGAACAGGTCGCCGGTGCCGTGGGGTGGATCGGGGAACGCCAGCGTTTCGTGCAGCGTGGCGTTCTTCGGCTCGACCAGCAGGTTGCCAATGCCCAGCGTCTGCGGGAATGCAGAGGTGACGGCGACGTTCTCGGCACCGAGAGACCGGGCGGCGTGCACCAGGCTGACATTGTCGTTCCACTCGCCGCCGGTCAGCACGTTCAGCTCGAAGCGGTTGGGCGTGATGGTGTCGGCCAACGGAATGAGGTGCGTCTTGATGGCCTCGATCACTTCAGCCGGAACGTAGGTGCCGCGGGCATCGCCACAGACAGGATCCACCAGCACCTGAAACTGCTGGCGCGCATCGCGGATGCGGCGGATGAAGGCGGCTGCCGCCTCGACCTGGCCCACGTCGCGGAAATAGCCGGTCATCACGAGGTCGATCTGCTGGCGCCAGTCGGGCCGCTCGAAAGCCGACAGCATGGCGTCGATGTCGCTGGCAGCCGTGACCGGGCCAGATGGGCGGCCATGGCCTGGATGATGCGGCCAGATCACGGTTGGCACTTCCCATACATCGACGCCCAGCCGCCGCGCGGCGAAAGCGGCGGCGGTATTGCCGATGTAACCGCGGGAAATGCGCGAGGAGACGGAGACGATGGCCATGTGAAGGGTCTGCTGATCGGGTGATTCAGTTGGCGGGAAGCGGCAGTATGGCCGAAGCGGATGCAGATGGGGAAGGGGCCTCGACCAAAGCAGGCTTGTTATTGTGCGCTGCAATATCCTAAGACTTGCGCCAAACCGGATTGCAGCAGGGATAGCGAGATGACAGTGCGGCCGCGCAGAAGCGTTCTCTACATGCCGGGGTCCAATGCCCGGGCGCTGGAAAAGGCGAAAACCCTTGCCGCCGATACGCTCATCCTCGACCTTGAGGATGCGGTAGCGCCCGATGCAAAGGCAGGCGCGCGCGGGCAGGTATGCGCGGCGGTGACGGCGGGCGGCTATGGCAAGCGGGAGCTGGTGATCCGCATTAACGCTCTTGGTTCGCAGTGGGGCATGGACGATCTCAAGGCGGTGGCCAAGGCGGGACCTGCCGCCATCCTGGTGCCGAAGGTGTCGGCGGATGACGATATCGAAGTGGTGTCCAGCGCGCTTGACAAGGCGGGCGCGGGGCAAGACTTGCGAATCTGGGCGATGATGGAAACGCCGCTGGCCATGCTGAATGCTAAGGAGATCGCCAAAGCGGCGAAGCGATTCCCGCGGTTCGAATGCATGGTGATGGGCACCAACGACCTCGCCAAGGAAACCGGGGCGGGCCTCGGGGAGGGCCGGCTTGCCATGCTGCCGTGGCTGATGACCTGCGTGGCGGCGGCGCGCGCCTATGGACTGGTCATCGTTGACGGCGTGTACAACGATTTCCGCGACGAGGCAGGCTGCATCGCTGAATGCCGGCAGGGCAAGCTCATCGGCATGGACGGCAAGACGCTGATACACCCGGGCCAGATCGAACCGGCCAACGTGGCGTTTGCGCCGTCGGAGGACGACGTGGCGCAGGCGCGCGAGATCATCGCGGCGTTCGAACTGCCGGAGAACAGGGGGCTTGGCGCAATCAATCTCAATGGCCGCATGGTGGAGCTGTTGCATTGCGAGGTGGCCCGCAAGACAGTGGCCATGCACGAGGCCATCCGGCAAATGGAGCAGGCGGCATGAGCAAGACCAGTGCAGGCAATTTCTTCGAGGATTTCTCCATCGGGCAGGTGATTGCCCACGCGGTGCCGCGTACGGTGAACGAAGGCGACCGGGCGCTCTACACCGCGCTCTACGGCACGCGCTGTGCGGTGCAGTCGTCGGACGAGTTCGCTCGCGCCATTGGCTATCCGCAATCGCCGCTGGATGACCTGCTGGTGTTTCACGTGGTGTTCGGCAAGACGGTTCCGGACATTTCGCTCAACGCGGTGGCCAATCTTGGCTATGCGGACTGCCGGTTCCTGGCCCCTGTCTATCCCGGAGATACGCTGAGCTCTTCCTCCGAGGTGATCGGCCTGAAGGAAAACTCCAACGGCAAGACCGGCGTGGTTTACGTGCGCTCGACCGGGGTCAACCAGCGGGGCGAGGCGGTGCTGGAGTTCGTGCGCTGGGTGATGGTGCGCAAACGCGACGAGGCGCACCCTGCGCCAGTGCCTGTGGTGCCGGAACTGCCGGGCGAGGTCAGCGTGGAGAGGCTGGGCGCGGCGTGCCCGGTCATCGATCCGGCCAAGTGGGACGCCGGCCTCTCCGGCCAGCCGCATGTTTGGAACGACTACGAAGTGGGTGAAAGAATTGACCACGTGGACGGCATGACGGTCGAAGAGGCCGAGCACATGATCGCCACGCGTCTTTACCAGAATACCGCCAAGGTGCACTTCAACCAGTTCACCGAAGGCCAGGGCCGGTTCGGCCGGCGGCTGATCTATGGCGGTCACGTGATCTCGATTGCGCGGTCCTTGAGCTTCAACGGGCTGGCCAATGCGTTCCACGTGGCAGCGATCAACGCTGGCGCCCATGTGGCGCCGCTGTTTGCCGGCGGCACGGTGTTCGCGTGGTCCGAGGTTCTCGGCAAGGCGAAGCTGCCGGGGCGCGATGACGTGGGCGCGCTGCGGCTGAGGCTGGTTGCCACGAAGGACCGGCCATGCAGCGATTTTCCGCTGAAGGCAGACGACGGCAGGTACGCCGATGGCGTGATCCTTGATCTGGACTACTGGGCGCTGCTGCCAGCCATGTGATTTTGGAATGCATTTACATCTGGTGGAATAACACCAAGGGCGGATTGCACATGTTGCAGTGCACATAGTACACCTGCCCCATACTTTCGCGAGGTCCACACTCAATGGCGGGAACACCCATGAAGGAGCGGCCGCTGTCGCCGCATCTGCAGATCTACAAGCCGATGCTGACGATGATGATGTCGATCATGCATCGCATCACCGGGGCGGGGCTCTATTTCGGCATGGCGCTGTTCGCCTGGTGGCTGTTCGCCGCCTCCCATTCCGGCGCCTATTTCGACTTCGTTCAGGGCTTCATCGGCTCATGGTTCGGGCGGCTGGTGCTGCTGGGCTTCACCTGGGCGCTGGTGCACCATGCGCTGGGCGGACTGCGCCACTTGGTGTGGGATACGGGCCGCGGTTTTGACCTGAAGCTGATCGAGGTGCTGGCCAAGGGCAACCTGATCGGATCGCTGGCGTTGACGCTGCTGATCTGGATCGTCGCCTACATGGTGCGCTGAGGGAGCGGGACACATGAACATGAGAACTCCACTCAGCAAGGTGCGCGGCCTGGGTTCGGCCAAGTCCGGCACCGAGCATTTCTGGCACCAGCGGCTGACGGCGGTGGCCAACATTCCGCTGATCATCTTTCTTGTCTTCTTCTGCGTTGCGCATGTGGGCTCAAGCCAGGCCGAGATGACGTCCGCCATCGCCAATCCGCTGGTGGCGCTGATGCTTTTATTCACCATCATTTCGGTGACCTGGCACATGCGGCTGGGCATGCAGGTGATCATCGAGGATTACGTGCATTCCGAAGGCGCGAAGCTGGCCGCGCTGCTGGCCAACACGTTTTTCTGCGGGGCGGTGGCGCTGATGGGCCTGTTTGCCGTTCTCAAGATTTCTTTCGGAGGCTGACCCGCTGATGGCGTCCAACAAGGCATACCAGTACACCGATCACCAGTTCGACGTTGTTGTCGTCGGCGCGGGCGGGGCCGGGCTTCGCGCCGCGCTCGGCATGGCCGAGCAGGGCCTGCGCACCGCCTGCATCACCAAGGTGTTCCCGACCCGCTCGCACACGGTGGCGGCGCAGGGCGGCATTGCGGCCAGCTTGCAGAACATGGGCCCGGACCACTGGCAGTGGCACATGTACGATACGGTGAAGGGCTCCGACTGGCTGGGCGATACCGATGCGATGGAGTACCTGGCGCGGGAAGCGCCGGCGGCGGTCTACGAACTCGAGCATTACGGCGTGCCGTTCTCGCGCACCGAGGAGGGCAAGATCTATCAGCGCCCGTTCGGCGGCCACATGCAGAACTTCGGCGACGGCCCGCCGGTGCAGCGCACCTGTGCTGCGGCTGACCGCACCGGTCACGCCATCCTGCACACGCTGTACGGCCAGAGCCTGAAGCACAACGCGCAGTTCTTCATCGAGTACTTCGCCCTCGACCTGATCATGTCGGACGACGGTGCCTGCACCGGCGTCGTGGCGTGGAACCTGGAGGACGGCAGCATTCACCGCTTCGCCGCCAAGATGGTGGTGCTGGCGACCGGCGGCTATGGCCGGGCCTACTTCTCGGCAACCTCCGCCCATACCTGCACCGGCGACGGCAACGGCATGTTGGCGCGCGCCGGCCTGCCCTTGCAGGACATGGAGTTCGTGCAGTTTCACCCGACCGGCATCTATGGCGCGGGCTGCCTGATCACCGAGGGCGCGCGCGGCGAGGGCGGCTACCTGACCAACTCGGAAGGCGAGCGCTTCATGGAGCGCTATGCGCCCAACGCCAAGGACCTTGCCTCGCGTGACGTCGTCTCGCGGTGCATGACCATGGAGATCCGCGAAGGCCGGGGCGTCGGCAAGAACAAGGACCACATTCACCTGCACCTCGATCACCTTGATCCGGACGTGCTGGCCGAGCGGCTTCCGGGCATTTCCGAGAGCGCCAAGATCTTCGCCGGCGTCGACCTGACCCGTGAACCGATCCCGGTGCTGCCGACGGTGCACTACAACATGGGCGGCATTCCCACCAACTACTGGGGCGAGGTGCTGAAGCCCACGAAGAAGGACCCGGACGCGATCCAGCCCGGCCTGATGGCAGTGGGCGAGGCAGGCTGCGCTTCCGTCCACGGCGCCAACCGTCTTGGCTCCAACTCGCTGATTGACCTCGTCGTGTTCGGCCGCGCCGCGGCCATTCGCGCCGGCAAGATTGTAGACCGGGACTCTGCCGTTCCGGCCATCAACGAGGCCTGCGTTGAGAAAATCATGGACCGCTTCGACGGGCTTCGCCATGCCAGCGGCTCGACGCCGACGGCCTCGCTGCGGCTTGAGATGCAGCGGGCGATGCAGGAAGACGCCGCCGTGTTCCGCACCCAGGAAACGCTGGAGCAGGGCTGCCGCCGTCTCGATGAGGCGTGGAAGAAGATGGCCGACCTGAAGGTCACTGACCGGTCGATGATCTGGAACTCCGACCTTGTCGAAACGCTGGAGCTGGAAAACCTGATGGCCTCGGCCATCACCACGGTCTATTCGGCGGAAGCGCGCAAGGAAAGCCGCGGAGCCCATGCGCGTGAGGACTACAAGGACGGACCCTATGCAGGGCGCGACGACAAGACCTGGCGCAAGCACACGCTGGCCTGGGTGGATGACAAGGGCAAGGTCAGGCTGGACTACCGCCCGGTGCATACCGAGCCGCTGACCACGCCGGCCGAAGGCGGCATCGACCCGAAGAAGATCGCGCCCAAGGCGCGGGTGTATTGAGGCACTGATAGATGGTTGAACTCGCACTTCCAAAGAACTCGCAAGTCACCGAGGGCAAGGTGTGGCCGAAGCCGCAAGGGGCCAACCGGACCCGCGAATTCAAGGTCTACCGCTGGTCGCCGGACGATGACGCCAATCCGCGTGTCGATACCTATACCGTCGATCTCGATGACTGCGGTCCGATGGTTCTGGACGCGCTGATCAAGATCAAGAACGACATCGACCCGACGCTGACCTTCCGCCGCTCGTGCCGCGAGGGCATCTGCGGCTCTTGCGCGATGAACATCGACGGCACCAACACGCTGGCCTGCACCAAGGGCATCGACGAGGTGAAGGGCGAGGTGCGCATCTACCCGTTGCCGCACATGCCGGTGATCAAGGACCTGGTGCCGGACCTGACGCGGTTCTACGCGCAACACCGCTCGATCGAGCCGTGGCTAAAGACCGATACGCCGGAGCCGCGCACCGAGTGGCGCCAGTCCAGGGAAGACCGCGAGAAGATCGACGGGCTCTATGAGTGCATTCTTTGCGCCTGCTGCTCGGCCTCGTGCCCGAGCTACTGGTGGAACGGCGACCGCTATCTCGGCCCGGCCATCCTGCTGCAGGCCTATCGCTGGCTGATCGACTCGCGCGATGAAGCAACGGGCGAGCGCCTGGACAACCTGGAAGATCCGTTCCGGCTGTACCGTTGCCACACCATCATGAACTGCGCCAAGGCATGTCCGAAGGGCCTTAATCCGGCGAAGGCCATCGCAGAGATCAAGAAGATGATGGTGGAGCGGCGGGTTTAGCGTTTCCTGCGCCCGGGTTGTGCAGTAGCCTGACTGTCTCGATACGTGAGGCAGACCATGATCCATCCCGCACTTGCCGCCCTTTTCCTGCTGGCCTCGATGAGCCTGCCGGCGCAGGCCTTCGACTGCGCCAAGGCGTCGACCAAGACTGAAAAGCTGATCTGTTCCGACACGGAACTGAAGGCGGCTGACGACGCGATGGGCGCGGCGTGGAAACGTCTAGGTGATCTGCTGGACAAGGACGAAATGCAGTCGATGCGGGTCAGCCAGCGGGCATGGCTGAAATGGCGCTCGGACCGGTGTGGCTATGGCGGCGATGCCGAACGTATCGAGTGCCTCGAGCAACTGACGTCGGCACGTGCGCTGCTGCTGGCGGGGGAGCCCCGGACCGGACCCGGAACGGGTAGCCGCATGGTGCCGTTCGCCTTCTATCAGCAAGGCAGCAAGACGCGCTTCGAGATCGATATTTCCGGAACCCGGTTTGCCGGCCCGCAGCGCCCCGGCGAAGTGGCCTTCAACAAGGCGCTCGATGATGGCATTTCGGGCGCGCCGGTCAATGACACAGTGGATTTTGAAACCCCGGCACAGTTGTCCTACAGCGAGACGATGAGCGTCGAATATGCCGGGCCACAGCTGCTCTCGGTGCTGTCCAGCGTCTGGCGTTATGATGGGGGCGCGCACGGCAATTACTATTCGACCGGTCTCAACTTCGCGCTTGATCAGGGCGAATTGCAGTTTTCCGACTTGTTTGCGGATGCGGCCCTGCAGCCGCTGGCGATCGAGTGCCGCAACCGGCTGAGCCGGGCCGAAACCAGCGAAGTGCTGAGCCCGCAGGAACGGCGTGAAAACCTGTTCGAGGATACGGTTGCGGTGTTTGCCGAACAGATGAAATCACTTCGGGCATGGTCTTTCGATACGCAAGGGGCGCGGGTGCACTTTGCCCCTTATGCGATCGCATCCTATGCAGCTGGCTCGTTCGAGTGCCGGCTGCCGCTGGAACTGCTGTCTTCCTTGAGCAAGGCGCCGCAGTACCTGCCGCGGTGAAGCGGCCAGGCAGCAATCATGGTTAACCGCCTGTCAACGTAACCGGGCTCATGCTGGTCACTCGCCGTGTGCAAGTGAAGGTCATGCGCCATGAGCCAGGTACCAGATACAGTCGTTCCGGTTGATGCTGCCGGGCCCTGTGCTGGGGTGAGCGTTTGCTATCCACCGCTGTGCCATGCCGGCGGGCCGCTGCAGGCGATTGCGGCACGGGGGAACCTACCGCTGCTGATTGGCGATTGCGTGCTGGCGGAGGTGTCGAGCGCGCAACTGGACTGTGAGTGGCGGGCCTCGGAAGCCTTGAGCGATGCGCAGGCTGCCGATTATTGCCGGAGGGCTGCGGCGCGGCTGTCACGCGCCTTCGACAGCGGACTTGGCGCCGCCGACCTCACCGACGTGGTTGCCAATGCGGCAGTGCTGTTCGTGATCAGCCTGCGCAAGGCGGGGGTTGGCTCGCCTCGCGATATCGTGCCGTGCACGGTTCATCATGACGGATCAGGCGGCGCTGGCCGGGTGAGCGCGGCCGGCTGACGGCTGGCGGAGAGCGCCGCTCAAGCCAATCGCCTCGCCGAAGAACTCCTCGATCATTGAAACCGGCGTTGGCCAGGGCATGGTGAAGCGTCCGTGGGTTTCGTCACTGTTGAATTCCAGTGCGGCGCCATGCTTCTCGGCCAGTTTGCGGATGCGCACGTTGCTGGTGCGGCACCACAGGTCGAGACCGGATACAGTGCGGTTGCGGGCAACCGCAATGATGCGTTCCAGCAGTGCATCGCCAAGGCCGCGGTTTTGCCAGTCCTGCTCGACCGAGAAGGCAGCTTCGGCAGTCCAGGGATACTTGCTGGTGATGAAGCGGATCTCGCCGACGCCCCGGAGGTCGCCGCCAACGAACGCGCCGTATACGAGGCCGTTGCCGGTCATGGCAGAGCCTACATAGGTGTCGATGAAGCTGTCGTGAACGGCGCCGCCGAAACGCATTGCCCGCGATTCCGGATCGAGCCGGGTGAAGTGCTCGCGGAACAGGCCGGCCTCGTGCGGCCATAGCCGCCGGATAGCCGTGGATGGGCCGATGCCGTTGCTTTCGCTGGAGTGTGCCATGTCTATGCCATTCCTTGCTGCCCACTGGGCAAAGTCTGTTACCGCTCAAGATAATGCTGCATTGCAACATTTTAAAGGCATGATTGCTGCAATGCAGCAATATTGGTGCGGATGGTCTTGCTGATCCCTGGAATGCCGCGACGGCCCAAACTGGTGCTTGCCTGAAAGTTTCGCGGTGAGTACGGTCCGCGCGGATAACGTCCACTTCAGTCGAGGAGGCCGCCGGTCGTTCAGCGCCCGGGCGGTAGTCAAGCATGGTCAAGGAAATCGGTCATTTCATCGGCGGCAAGCGGGTCGCCGGCACGTCCGGCAGGTTTGCCGACGTCTACAACCCGTCGACGGGCGAGGTGCAGGCAAAGGTGGCGCTGGCCACCAGGGACGAGGTGCGCGCTGCGGTGGAGAATGCGGCTGCCGCGCAGCCTGCATGGGCGCGCGAAAACCCCCAGAAGCGCGCCCGCGTGATGATGAAGTTCGTCGAGCTGGTGAATGCCGAAAAGGAGAGCCTTGCGCAGTTGCTGTCCAGCGAGCATGGCAAGACGGTTCCCGACAGCCATGGCGACATCCAGCGTGGCGTCGAGGTGGCCGAGTTCGCCACCGGCATCCCGCACCTGCTGAAGGGCGAGTACACGCAAGGGGCAGGCCCCGGCATTGACATGTACTCGATGCGCCAGCCGCTGGGCGTGGCAGCCGGCATCACGCCGTTCAACTTCCCGGCGATGATCCCGATGTGGAAGTTTGCGCCGGCCATCGCCTGCGGCAACGCCTTCATCCTGAAGCCGTCAGAGCGTGACCCGTCGGTGCCGCTGAGGCTGGCGGAAATCATGATCGAGGCGGGACTGCCGGCAGGCATCCTCAACGTGGTCAACGGCGACAAGGAATCGGTCGATGCGATTCTCGAGGATGACATCATCCAGGCTGTCGGCTTCGTCGGCTCGACCGCGATTGCCGAGTACGTGTATTCGCGCGGCTGTGCGGCCGGCAAGCGGGTGCAGTGTTTCGGCGGCGCCAAGAACCACATGATCATCATGCCCGACGCCGATATGGACCAGGCCGTCGACGCGCTGATCGGCGCAGGCTACGGCTCTGCAGGCGAGCGCTGCATGGCCATCTCGGTTGCCGTACCGGTGGGCGAGGATACCGCCAACCGGCTGATGGGCAAACTGATCCCCAGGGTTGAAAACCTCCGCATCGGCCCATCGACCGACCGCGAGGCAGACTACGGCCCGGTGGTTACGAAGCAGGCGCTGGACCGGATCCGCGACTATGTCGATATCGGCGTCAAGGAAGGCGCGACGCTGGCCGTCGACGGCCGTGGCTTCACCATGCAGGGCTATGAGAATGGCTACTTCATGGGCGGCTGCCTGTTCGACAATGTCACCAAGGACATGCGCATCTACAAGGAAGAGATCTTTGGCCCCGTGCTTTCGGTGGTGCGCGCCAAGACCTATGAGGAGGCCATCGACCTGCCGATGAGCCACTCCTACGGCAACGGCGTGGCGATCTACACCCGCGATGGCGATGCCGCGCGCGACTTTGCCGACCGCATCAATATCGGCATGGTGGGCGTCAACGTGCCGATCCCGGTGCCGCTGGCCTATTACACCTTCGGTGGCTGGAAGAAATCGGCCTTCGGCGACCTCAACCAGCATGGACCTGACTCGGTGCGCTTCTATACCCGCACCAAGACGGTTACCTCGCGCTGGCCGTCGGGGATCAAGGACGGGGCCGAATTCTCGATCCCGACCATGGGCTGAGACTTGTGACCTGATCTGATGCGCCAGGGCCGGCGGGCACTTTCGGGTGGCTGCCGGCCCTTGCCATTAACCCGCCGTTGAGCAAGGCAACAAACTTGCCGGGTCGAACCGTGACCTCCGCCGCTGCAGCAGGCCATCGTGACACTCCGTTAACGTACTGCATGCGAGCCTCGATCCTGATTGACGCAATGTAGTCTCGGGGGTCGACAGCAATGTCCGAATGGGGTTTCCTGCTGGTCGCGGTTCTTGCGGCAGCTTCGATGCTGGTGGTTTTCAACTGGCGCCGTCCCGTCAGCCTCGTCCGGATGATCCATGTCCAGCGGCCCGTGGACGAGGTCTGGAGAAGCGTTGACCACGCATATGGCGCGCTGGACTGGCAACAGCACCTTGACAGCCACGCGACAAGCAATGACGGCCGTTCGGTGACGCTCAGCCACAGCATGAGGCGCGATGATGGCAGCCGGGTTGAATGGCAACTCAGCTTCGACATCGTGGAGCGGGTCCCCGGCAAGCTGATCAGGCTTGAGCGCGCCGGTGTTGACGGGCAGGCCCAGGACGACCGGTTGCTGGATTACTCAATTGAACTCGAACCGCGCGGCAATGGAACGCAGGTCAGACTGCGCGAACGGTGGGGCCCAAGATCGCTGACCGGCTTTGCACTGGCCCACATGGACGCCGCCCAGCAGCTTGCACGGCTGAAGGCCTGGTGCGAGACCGGCAAGACGAAACCGGGCGGCAGTCATGGCTGGACAACGGTGATCATCTCGGTTGCTTCGCTGGCGGCCACCGCGGCGGCCTTCTCGGTATTGCTCGGCTGGCAGGTCGGACTGATCTTCGTTGGC
>JAZBOA010000587.1:0-3805 GCA_036350935.1 Anderseniella sp.
GCATCCAGCTGGAACGGCAATACCGTATCGTCCCAAGCGATTTTCGATCCAAGTGTCATGGGGTTTCCTTAAGCGCCGTCTCTTGGCATACCGCGTGTATATAGGCGGGGCAAGGCAAGCACCAAGGGAATGGCTGCCATCTCCTTTGCGCATGGCCTGTGCAAGAGGTAACAGAATGATCAGACGGTTCGGTGAATCGCCACGGCAAGGGCAGTCCTACAAACGCAGGCCGGGGGCCTATGCCATCCTTTCACGGGGTTCGGATCTCCTGCTGACCCATCAGGCCGAGCCGCTGCCAGAATTCCAATTGCCGGGTGGCGGGATCGACCCGGGGGAATCGCCCGTGGCCGCCCTGCACCGGGAGGTCTTCGAGGAAACCGGCTGGACTATTGCCAGCCCGCGCCGGATCGGAACGTTTCGTCGTTTTACCTACATGCCAGAATATGATCTGTGGGCAGAAAAGCTCTGCATGATATATGTGGCGCGCCCTGTCAGGCAGATCGGTCCGCCGACCGAAGCTGGCCACATGGCACTGTGGATGCCCCGCGCTCTTGCGGCTCGCAAGCTGGCGAACGCGGGCGACAGGCATTTCGTCTCCCGCCTGATCAGCCTGCCATCAGGGGCCTGAAAATCCTTCTCCTCTATATTCAAGAAGTATGGCCGAAACATCGTCGGGGAAATCCCGTTCCTCGGCATAGTCCGTCATGTGCCATATCATTGCTTCGAGGCATGCAGTGCCCGAAAGATCGCGGATGCGGTCGAGGATCACGGCAATACCCTCGTTGCCAAGCAGCTTCTGTTCAGGGCCTGGACACTCAAGCACCCCATCCGACAGTATCACCAGGCGATCACCAGGTGACAGGGTGCAATCGAATTCCTGAAAGCTGGCATTGTCGAACAGACCAACCGGCAAACCACCCTGACCCAAGGATTCAAGCCGGCCATCCCCGCGCTGAACCAGTGGGTGCGGGTGGCCCGCCTGCACCATAGTCACACGGCCGGTGACCAGATCGAAATCCGCCAGCAGAAATGTGAAGTAATGCTCGGTCTGCAACTCCTCGAGCACAAGACGGTTCAGGGTTTCGACGACCTTCGCGGGCGGCAGCGGCGCAAGGTGGCCTTCTGCGTCACGCGTCAGGCCCACGTTGTATTCAGGCGAGCCTGACGACAGATAGCCCGCAAGCCGCGCGGTCATCAGCGCGGAGCTGATCCCATGCCCCGACACGTCGATCGCGAAGAGACCGATCCGCGCGTCGCCGGCAGGGTAGAACCCGACCAGATCGCCGCCTACATGACCGCTTGAGCGCAGCAACAACGACACCTTGGCCGCACCGAAATCACGGAATCTTTCGCGAACCAGGGACTGCTGAAGCTTCTTGGCCTCGATCAGATCGCTGTCGAGTGCATCATAGAGCTTCTGCAGTTGTTGCAGTGTGCTGCCGACAAGACGATTCTTTTCGGACAGCTGCCTCTGCATGTCGATGATCCGAGTGCCGGCGCTGATGCGGGCGCGCAACTCTGCGGGATTGACAGGCTTGGTCAGAAAGTCGTCCGCACCGCAATCCAGACCCAGCGCCACTTCCTCTTTCCCGCTTTTAGAGGTGAGTAGGATGAAATAGCCGTAATCCTCGCGGGGAAGGTCGCGAAAGGCCTTGCAGAATTCGAGGCCATCCATGCCAGGCATCATCCAGTCGCTGAGCACCAGATCAGGAGGGTCAGATTGACAGATGGCCAACGCGTCCTGACCGCTGTGAGCTTCGGTGACGCGGTAGCCCCACTTGACCAGCGAGGCCGTCAGGATGCGCCGTTGCAACCCGCTGTCATCCACGACGAGGACGTGAAGCGGCTTCGGCTTTGACGCCGTCGCACAATCAGGTTCCCTGAGGGGATGCTGTGCCTGAACCGACACCAGGTTTAGCCCTTTCAATGTTCGCTGCACTTGGACTAGCCAACATTCGTTTATACAAATTGAACCCTAAAATTTTTCTTATTTACAATATTTTAGGGGATGCTTCCCTAATCTGCGGCTTCATTTGGCGGAGTTTCGCAATGATCGACTGGGTGCGCGTAAGTGACTTGCACGACGAAATCGGAACGGACGGATTTTCCGAAGTGCTTGAACTTTTTCTGGAAGAAACAGGACGTTGCGTGGATCTTCTGCGCGAAGCTCCCGACATGGACCAGCTGGCGATGAACCTTCACTCCCTGCGGGGGGGCGTGGTCAATCTTGGGTTCACAGAAGTCTCTTCTCTATGTGAGAAGGGCGAGGCCATGGCGGCCATGGGGCAGCAGGATCATGTCGATACGGCATCTATCGTTCAGGCGTATGACAACGCACGCCAGACGTTTCTGTCAGAACTGGATCGTCATATTCAACAATGAGGGTCAGCGCGGCGAGCGTTTCGCCAGTATGCGCTGCAGCGTCCGACGATGCATATTCAGACGCCGTGCGGTTTCGGATACATTGCGATCACAGAGTTCGTAGACCCGCTGAATATGTTCCCAACGGACACGATCCGCGCTCATCGGGTTTTCCGGCGGCGGAGGCAGATCAGCACCCGTTGCCAACAGGGCATTCGTGATATCAGTCGCATCCGCAGGCTTGCTCAGGTAATCCGTGGCGCCGATCTTTACCGCAGCCACCGCTGTTGCGATCGCTCCGTATCCCGTGAGGACCACGATACGGCAATCGGGCCGCTTGGTCCTCAGCACCTCTACAACGTCAAGGCCGTTACCGTCTTCAAGCCGCAGGTCACAGACGGCGTAGGCCGGCGGGCGGGCCGTGGCAATGGCCTTGCCAGCAGCAACGGAGTCCGCGGTCTCGACATCGAAACCACGCTTTTCCATAGCCTTGGCCAACCGCTTGAGAAATGCGTCGTCATCATCGACCAGAAGTAGCGTCCGGTCCTCTCCGATCTCGTAAAGGTCTTCGGCCACGCGATGTTCCCCTGATCATTTCCACGACGTTCTAAGGGTATTATAGCGCGCACAGACAGGCGTCAAATTGCACTGTCGCCGCCGTGATCGGGATGTGAGCCGTCAACGGGCCTCAAGAAAGCACTGGATCCGATCTGCAAGGTCATCGGGACGCAGGGCGCGCTGGAACACCTCGACGAAACCTTCCTCGGGGAAGACCAGATAGCTCATGGTCGAATGGTCGACCAGATAATAGTCTTCCTCGCCAGCGGCAGGTTCCTGTTTCTGGTAGAACGTGCGGTAGGCGCGACTTGCAGCGCGCACCTGCTCGGGTGTTCCTGTCAGGCCCAGCATGCGCTCGTGCAGATTGGCCGTGAAGGCGTCCACCACCTCAGGCGTGTCCCGTTCGGGGTCGATCGAAATGAAAACCGGCTTCACCATCTGTCCGCGCCCTTCGAGAATGTCGATCGCCTCGGCGTTGCGTGCCGTATCCAGCGGGCAGACATCAGGACAGAAGGTGTAGCCGAAATAGATCAGCGCTGGTTGGTCAATCACCTCGGCCTCGGTCACAGTGGCGCCTGTTTCATCAACCAGGGTGAAAGGTCCGCCAATCTGCGAGGCGCCCCCGGCAATCGCCGTGCTACGGCACTGAGCGTATTTGTCGGGCTCCCCGGCAAAAAGTGTATAGAAGAACACCCCGGCGGTTGCGGCGATGACAAGTCCCCCAGCAACAATGGCATAGATCCGAAGCATGGTAGTTTCTCCTTTTCCCGGCAGGGCTGGCTATTCACCCGTCGGGGTGCATATTTACGACTTGAGCCTGACATGCAACGGGACGAAGGCGCACATATGGGTGATAGTCAACTAGGCGTCCTCAAGGGCCATGAGC
>JAZBOA010000588.1:0-4597 GCA_036350935.1 Anderseniella sp.
GTGGTCATGGCATTGTACCATTGAGCAAAAGACGGAGGTTGCGCTGTGAGCAGCCGTGCTGCATTCACCGCATGGTGCTGATCTTGCGACGCAACCAGCCGGAACCGATCTCCGCCAGCAATACCAGTATGATGATGATGAGCAGGATGGCCGCGACCCGCGTGCTTTCCAGCTGTTGCGTGGTGCGCTTGAGATACCATCCCATACCCCCGCCACCAAAGAACCCGACCACAGTTGCGGCCCTGAACGCCACATCCCACGTATAGATCGCGATACCCGTAAAGGCGACGCGGACTTGTGGCAGCACGGCGTACTGAAACACCTGCAGCGGATTGGCGCCAGCAGCCCGCAAAGCCTCCACCGGCCCCATGTCGATTGCCTCCAGTTCGTCGGCGAAAAGCTTGCCAGCAAAACCGATGCAGAACACCGTCAAGGCCAGCGTACCAGCGAGCATGCCGAAGCCGAGCATGGTGACGAACAGGATGGTCCAGATCGTTTCGTGAATTGACCGGCTTCCCATGATTGCCAGGCGGCCCAGCGGATAGAGCACGCGGCGGCTGATGGTGATGTTGCTGGCCGCCAGCCAGGCAAGCGGAATTGAGATCAAGACCCCGGCAAAACCGCCCAGCAGTGACATCTCGATCGTGCGTACCACTGAGCGGATGAATTCTACCTGTGAAATGTACTCCAGATCGGGCGGCACATACCGCGTCGCCAGGATTTCGGCCAGCCGCGGGAACGCGCCCAGCACACGGGCCAGATCAATGTTGAGGAAAGCAATCGAGTACCCAAGCAGGGACAGGACGACAAGCAGCACTGCAAACCTGATGGTTGAGCGCGGGTGGCGATAGCGCGACCATTGCGGCCTGGTTGTCTGACCTGGCGCGATCTCGGTCGAAGTGCTCATGCCTGGTGCCTCCAGTAGCCCATCAGATCACGGCCTTGCGGGCATAGTGGGACACGATCTCGCCGATCACGATCAGCGCCAGCACAAACAGGATGACCAGCGTGACGCCGCCATAGTTGAACATCGCCATTTGCCTGAAGAAGGCAAGGCCAAGCCCACCCGCCCCGACCAGGCCCATGACCGCCGAACGCCGGATATTGATGTCCCACTCGAAGATGATCGTGCCGATCACCACGGGCAGAATCTGCGGGAGAATTCCGTAGTACATCACCTGGAACTGGTTGCCGCCGACGGCCCGGATGGCCTCGATCGGCTTGGGGTCGATGTTCTCGATCGCCTCGGCGGTGATCTTGGAAATGAAACCGACCGAACGCATCGCCACGGCAAGGATGCCGGGAAGAGCTCCAAGCCCCACTGCGCCCACGAACAGAAGGGCCCAGATGATCTCGTGGATCGACCGGCTCAACACCATGAGGAAGCGGCCCAACGGATAGAAGAAGTAACGGCTGGGCGTCACATTGGCGGCGCCGAACCAGGCCACTGGCAGTGCGAAGACACAACCCAGCAAGGTACCAAGCGTGGCCATCATCAACGTCTCGATGGCCGGCACGATCAGGTTGGGCGCAATCGACCAGTCGATCCAGAAAAAGCGTTCGAGCGTGCCAAATATTCCCAGGGCACCGCCCATGCGTTCCCAGTCGGTATCGAACATGATGGTGTCCCAGAAACACCACGCCAGCACCATCCCGATAGTGGCCAGCAACATCCAGTTGTTCTGTCTGCGCCGACGCTTGCTGGCCATGTACCGGTCGAAGCCAGGAACTGCGACAGTATCGGCAGCGCTCATTAGAGCACCTCCATCGCATAGATCTCTTCGAGGTTCTTCTTGCTCATGGTTTGCGTCGGCCCGTCGAACTTCTTGTAGCCGTCCTGCAGGCCGATGATCCGGTTACAGGTTTCCATGGCAAGTTGCACATCATGGATGTTGCACAGCACAGGCACCTTGAACTCTTCTGCAAGGTTCTTGATCAATCCCATCACATCGCGGGAGATCTTGGGATCGAGTGCAGACGTGGGCTCATCCAGCAGGAGTATCTGCGGTTCCTGCATCAGGGCGCGGGCGATGCCGACTCGCTGACGCTGGCCACCCGACAGCTCGTCGGCGCGCTTGTCGATATGGTCGGTCAGACCGACACGGGCGAGGATGTCGAGCGCCTTCTCGATGTCCTTGCGCGGGAAGTGCTTGAACAGGCTCCGGAATGCACCGGTGTAGCCGAGCCTTCCGGAAAGCACGTTGTCCATCACCGACATGCGGTTGACGAGGTTGAATTCCTGGAAAATCATGCCGATCCGCCGCCTGAGGCGCCGAAGGTCCGCCGAGCCGAGTTGTACCACCTGCTGCCCGAACAGCGTGATCTCGCCCTCGGTGGGCTCCACCAGCCGGTTGATGCAGCGGATCAGGGTGGATTTGCCGGCACCACTGGGACCGATGATGGCGCAGAAGTCCCCCTCGTTCACCGAGAAGTCTATGCCCTTCAGAATCTGTGGGCCGCGCGTGTCATAGCTGACCTTAAGACCCCGGACTTCGAGTACAGGCATAGAGGTCTCCGTGGTGCGGTGGCGGCCGGGCGGCGTCTGCCGTCCGGCCTGCTGGTCATGATAGTTCATTGCGCCTTCTTGGCCGCAGCGAGCTGGCGGATGATATCGTAGTCGCTGTCCTTCATGGCGACATACTTGGTCGACTTGATGCCCTCGAAGAACGATTTGGCTTCAGGGTTCTCGTGCAGCGTCAGGAAGGAGTCCCGGATCGCTGCAAGAATGGGCTCGCAGAGATCCGTGCGATAGACCAGCGGGTCCTGCGGAATGATCCCTGACTGCCAGATCACCCGGTAGTCTTCCGGCTTGGCCAAGCCGCGGTCAATGACATTGTCCAGACGGTGCGTTGCGACGAACGCGCTGTCGACACGGCCTTCCTTTACAGCCAGGCCGGACTGGTCGTGACCGCCTGTATAGACAACCTTGGAGAAGTACTTCTCGATGTCCTGGCCAGTGCCGATGACTTCGCCGAACACCATGCGCGGCATCAGGTTGCCTGACGTGCTGGCCGGATCGGCAAGGCCAACCACCGTACCCTTGAGAGACTCGATGGTATCGAACTTCGAGTCCGAGCGAGATACCAGCACAGCTCGATAACCGGGACCTTCCTCCTGGAAATGTCCCTTCACCTTGGTGTAGGTGGCGAACACTTCCAGCTTGGGGTCCTTTTCCCGCGCAAGCACGTAGGAATTGGGACCGTGCACACCGATGTGCACCCAGCCGTTGACCATGCCTTCGATCACCGAAGCATAGGATGTCGGCATAAAGAACTCGATGTTCTTGCCGGTCTTCTCCTTCAGCGCAGCTAGCAACGGCTTGTAAATGTCCAGCTCCTGCGTTGTCTCCTCGGTCGGGATGATCGAGAACACCAGCTGGTCCGGGTTCTTGCAGTCCTCGGCATGGGCAACTGTGGTTGCCACAGTCAGGCATGATGCGGCCATGAGTAATCTTGAGACGTAATTGAGGGTCTTCATGTTTTCCTCCCTGGAGATGATCCTCGATGAGCCTCGTTGTCCGAGGGCTTGTTGTGGGTTTTCCTCTATGCTGCAGTTTCTTTCTCGCCCAGGCCTGCATGAGGCATCAGCGCAGCCCTCGTTCCGATGAAGTTCTGCCCGCGCTCGCCATCGAACGCCGCATCGATCAGTTCGTGCCATTCGGCGTGATCGATTCCGTAATGCCGGTGGTCAGTGGCTATGCCGAGCTTCGCAAGCATGTCTGTCAACCGGACGGCAGCATCCATGGCGTCAGTCTCGAATATGGCATTGAGGCCACGAGCGCACAAACCGCCTTGCCCTGCAACGCTGCGAATAACCATCGGCAGGGTGAAGGAACAGGCGATGCCGTGCGGCACCCCGTGCCGCAAGGTGATCGGATAGGAGAGTGAATGAGCAATTGCGGTCTTGGTGTTGGAGAATGCAAAGCCGGCCAGAAGGGACGCCTCGGCCATGCGTTCACGCAGCTCCGCATTTCCAAGGTCGTCGGCCAGAGCCGGCAACGTGCTCAGCACGCCGCGGGCGGCTGCAACCGCATGTGCCAGCGAAATCGGGTTGGCATTGCGGTTCCACAGACTTTCCAGCGAATGCGATAGCGCATCCAGCCCTGTCTGGATGGTCAGATCTCGGGGTTTACCGGCCATCAGTTCCGGGTCCACGACAGCATGTTCCGGATACAGCCGCTTGTGGGCCAGCGAGTACTTCTTGCCAGTCGCCCCGTCCCAAACCGTTCCCCAGCAGGTGACTTCGCTGCCGGTACCAGCTGTCGTCGGCACAGCGATGAGCGGCAGCGGGTCGATCGTCTGACTGTCCGTGCGCCCCTTGAGGTAGTCTTCAACCTTGCTGAACTTGCCGCGCGCGGCCGCGAACACCTTGGCCGAGTCGATAACCGAGCCGCCGCCGAGCGCCACGATTACCTCGGGCTGGTCCTGCAGGTTGCTGAACCGGTTGACCTGGCGGCTGAGCTGGGCCACGTCCGGATTGGGAAGGACGTCATCAACCACGATGACCGGGGGGCCGGCAGACGCTTCGAGCCTGGCAGCCAGCGACTGAAAATATCCGTCCGAATAGGTCACGAGACCATAACTGCGCGAACCGATCA
>JAZBOA010000589.1:0-2055 GCA_036350935.1 Anderseniella sp.
CTGGAAACCCCGGCGCTGTGGGAGGTGCCCGAGATCCGGCAGGCGGGCGGGCTGGATGCCTTGCGGGGGTTGGGTGCGCCGGCGCGGGTGATACATGAGGCCAAGGGGAGGTTGTTTGGGGTATGAGTTGGCCGCAAAAAAAACTGTCTGATGTGGCGCTGATCAATCCCAGACGACCATCTCTCGAAAGAACCGATGCAGAATTGACATCCTTTGTGCCGATGGAGGCTGTCGATGAACTTCTTGGTGAAGTCATTCAGACGATCACGCAGCCGTTTTCAAAGGTCAAGAAAGGCTACACCTACTTCGAGAATGGAGATGTGATCTTCGCCAAGATCACGCCGTGCATGCAGAACGGCAAGCACGCAGTGGTCGACAACCTGATTGAGGGTTTCGGCTTCGGTTCCACAGAGTTTCATGTCGTTCGCGCCTCAGAAGGAGTCGTCCCTGAGTGGATTCATTACTTCTTGCGTCGCAAGCAAACCCTGGACGCAGCTCTAAAGACTTTCACTGGGGCGGTTGGTCAGCAGCGCGTGCCTGCATCTTTCTTGGAGGATCTGGATATTCCGGTCCCCCCGCCAGAAGAGCAACGCCAAATCGCCGCCCGCCTGAAAGCCCAACTGGCCGAAGTGGAAACAGCGCGGCAGGCGGCGCGGGTGCAGTCGCGTGATCTCGCCTCACTCAAGTCTAAGGCGCTGGAAACGCTATTCAGCGGCATCTCGCATTGGGCATCCATCGGTTCCGCGGCAAAGCTTCAATCAGGCTATGCCTTCAAAAGTGACAGCTTCAAGACCAGTGGTGTGCGCCTATTGCGCAATGCCAACATCCTTCCCGGCCAGGTTTATTGGGATGACGCGGTCTTTCTGAGCGAGCAAGATTCTGAAAAATACCCCACCTACGTTCTGAATGACGGTGACGTGTTAATCAGCTTGGACCGCCCGATTATTTCAAGCGGAATCAAGGTGGCGCGTGTCAGCCCGGATGATTTGCCGGCACTCCTTGTCCAGCGAGTTGGCCGGTTTCTGATCGACCCTGTAAAACTGGATGCGGATTATCTATACGCTTATTTGCAGACCGATTTATTCATCTCCGAGATTTCGGGACACGATCAGAGCCTCGGCGTGCCGCATATCTCACCCTCTCAAGTCGAGGGCGTGGAAATACCGTTGCCCGAAATTTCTGTCCAAAGAGAACTTTCGCAGCGGTTAAAAGAAGTGATCTGTACATGGCAGACGGCGGCATCTGCCATACAGTCACAGCTCGATGATTTGTCGAAATTGCCAAAAGCAATACTCGCCCAAGCCTTCTATCCCCGCGCATGACCGAAGGCCGTTACAGCGCCCATGGCATCGAAGCGGAGTTCGAGCCCGGTTCGCGCGGCAGGGTCTTGCGCAACAAGCTGGGTATTGTGCGGGTCAGGGAGATGCAGCAGGCGGAATCCGACGCATTGTTGGCCGTCCATGAATGGGCGGCTGGACACTTCAACACGAGACATCGCTTCACGACCCAGGATATTTGCCGCCTGCATCGTCAATGGCTGGGCGACATTTACGCCTGGGCTGGAGAATTCCGTCACATCAATCTCAGCAAAGACGGGTTTCTGTTCGCCAGCGCGGACCAGGTGCCGCGCCTAATGGCCGCTTTCGAGCATCAGGAACTGGCGCAAGAGACGCCCTGCGCCGGGATGGCCGAACCACAACTGGTCAAGGCACTGGCGCGAACGCACTCGGAACTGTTGCTCATTCATCCTTTTCGCGAGGGCAACGGACGCTGCGCGCGACTTCTCGCCTGGCTCATGGCGCTGCAAGCCGGGCTTCCCGCGCTCGAATTCTCACCTCTGGCGCGACGCGGCAAACCTGCCTATATCGCCGCCGTACACGCAGCAATGGACGGCGACTATGCCGCGATGGAGCAATGTTTCAGTCGCGTGATCCGGCAGACGTGGCGGATTTACGGGGGGCGGCGGGTCTGATGTGCTTGGCAGGCTGCGTAAACGGTTTGACGATGCCTTCCACCGCCGAAGAGCTGGCGGCGGAGCGGTGCAACGCACTCTTA
>JAZBOA010000590.1:0-2196 GCA_036350935.1 Anderseniella sp.
GCGTCGTCGGGTTGATCGCGCCACTCAAGATAGTCCGCCTGCACCTCGGCTTTGCGGCCCGGCAAACCGGCCTCGACCGTGTCACCCAGCCCGCCTTCATCGACACTGTCCGCATCGATCACGCCGAACTCGATCAGGGCCGGACGCAGCATGGTGGCGGCGTCGGCACGCCCTGCGCAATAGGACTCGATAAACAGCCCAAGACTGGAGAACGCATCCGCCAGGCGCGTCTGGGTCGCCTCGTCGGGATGGCCTTCACTGGCGAACGGCTGCGTGGCCGCGGTCGCCGCGGCCAACAGGCTGGCGGCGTCGGGCAATTCGAGCATGGTCAACGCGCCCTGCGCCTGCTGCGCCAGGGAAGGCAGACTGCCCAGCGCTTCGCGCTCGTCGGGGTCGCGGAAGAAGGCGTCCAGCGCCTCTTCCATCTGCCTCAGGTTCTGCCCGACCTCCTGCGCCATATGCACCAGCATGTCGCGCTCGGCTTCACGCTGGCTGGCAGTTTCCACCGCGCTGGCCGGCATCTCGCGGCCTTCGATCAGGGCACGCAGCCGTTCCTGCTGGCTTTCTGCGCGGCTGGCGAAATCGGCATGCAGGACATCCTCCTGTTCAACGCCGTTCTGCAACATCAACAGGGTGGAAGCCACCTCAAGATTCGCCTGTTCACGTGCGTCGCCTTCGCGCCCGGCAGTGGCAAGGGACGCCGCGCCGAGTTCGTCCAGCAAGGGCAGCAAACCGCTGCTTTCAAGTATCTGTGCCTGCGGCTGCATGCGCGCCAACTGGACCTGAAACGGCTCCAGCTGCGTGGCATCGCCTTCAACGTAGGCATGCCAGCTCTCGCGGGCCGCCTTGAGGCTGGTTTGCAGGGCATCCAGCACCGGGCGCATGCGCGCCAGGGCCTCGGGGTCGAGCATGCCTCGGCCCGGCAGATAACGATCCAGTCCCATGGTCGAACGCACTTCTGCGGCGCGGCCATCCATGGCCTCGCTTTTCGCCACGAAGAACAGGGCGTCGCGCAGCAGCCTTTCGGCGACCTGCGGCGAGCCTTCCATCAGACGCCGCATCTGCAGATCGACGCGGGCGAGCAGTTGCTTGACGTGGAAATCCGCCTCGACGCCACGTGCAATCAGGCTGTCGATAAAGCCGACGCAGGCCCACCAGAAGGTCTGCGAGGCCTGCGACGGCGCGATGCGCTCGATGGCAGCCAGTGCGTCGCGCATGCGTTGCAGCCCCTGGTCAGCCTCGACGTTGCGCAAGAAAGCCAGCAGGCCACGCTGGAACTGGGCACGCGTGGCCTTGACTTCAGCTGCCAGCGCCTCCTGCGTCATTCCCGAGCCAAGTGGCTTGCCCTGCATCCGCGAGCGCAGATCGGGGAAAAACAATTCGCCTTCGAATACCCGCTCGGCACCCTGCAGTTCGCGCAGGCTCTTGTAGAGCGGAAACAGCGCCAGTTCGCCGCTGCCCCGGCCGTCAGCCAGATCCTTCACCCAGCGCTGCAGGCCTCCAATGGCATTTCTGAGGGCGCGCAAGAATTCGTCACTCCCCTCCAGGCGGTTTTCGCTGATGTCAGCCAGACAGGATTCAATCGTGCCTGCCAATGTCGCCGCGCCTTCCAGCCCAACCATGCGCAATGCGCCAGTAGCCTGGTGGGCGTCGTCGCGCGCCAGCTTCAGGGCATTGATCAGATCGGCGTCGACACTGTAGGCCTGAATGCGCCCCAGGGCGGCTTGAAGGGCGGCATCGATGTCTCCGCGCACCCAGTTCAACGGGCCGGTGTCGTAATCGAGTAAGGCGCTCATGGTGTGTAGTTCCCGAAGTTGATTGCTGTGGCCGTGACCATATTCCGTTGCAGCCGGTCAGGTCAGGCGAGCTTGAAGCCCGCAACCGAGTTCTTGAGGTCTTGCGCCAGCTGCTTCATGCCGCCAATCGACTCGGCCGTCTGCTGCGTACCGCTGCTGGTCTGCGCCGAAATCGCCTTGATGTCCTGCATGGTTTCGGCAACGAGCGCGGTCGACTCAGCCTGGTTCTGGGTGGCCGCAGAAATGTCGGCGATCAGCTCAGCCAGCGTTTTCGACACGCTGCCGATCTCCGCCAGCGTCTGGCCTGCCGCATCCGACAGCTTGGCGCCCTCGACCACGCCCTGAGTCGAGATTTCCATCGCCGCCACGGTATCGTGGGTGTCCGACTGAATGGTCTTCA
>JAZBOA010000591.1:0-10693 GCA_036350935.1 Anderseniella sp.
CTCGATCTCACCGGCGTGGTTCATGCCCACCTCGATCACGGCGAAGGCGCTGGCGCGCGGCATCCTGGCCAGCGTCAAAGGCACGCCCCAGTGATTGTTGAACGACGACACCGCCGCATGGGTTGGCCCGCAGGCGGACAGCGCCACCTTCAGCGCGTCCTTGGTGGTGGTCTTGCCGACCGACCCGGTCACCGCCACGACCTTGCCACCGACCCGCGCCCGCGCCGACCGTCCCATCTGCTCCAGCGCGTTCAAAGCATCGTCAACCACCAGCAGCGGCCCCGCCTTGCGCATCGCCTCGTCCGGCCGCGACACAACCGTCAGCCCGGCACCCGCCGCAAGCGCCGACGCCGCATACTCGTGCCCGTCGGTGCGGTCGCCCCGGATGGCCACGAAGATGTCACCAGGCGATACGCTGCGGCTGTCAATGGCCACGCCGTTGAGCGCCGCCGTCACCGTGCCTTCCAGCCGCCCGCCAGTCGCCGCGACCAGCTCATCTACCGTCCAAAGCGCGCTTTCAACCATTCGCCACCCGTCCCCCAATGCACGTCAGCACCACCTCATGATCGGAAAACGGAAGCGTGGTGCTGCCCACCGTCTGCCCTGTCTCGTGTCCCTTGCCCGCCACCACCAGCACATCACCGGCCTGCAGTTCCTCTATCGCGGTGGCAATGGCCTGTGCCCGGTCGCCAATCTCGCGGGCGGCGGGACAGGCGGCGAGAATTTCAGACCGGATCACCGCCGGCTCCTCGCTGCGCGGATTGTCATCGGTGACGATCACCATGTCTGCATCGCGCGCCGCAACAGCGCCCATCTCAGGCCGCTTGCCCTTGTCCCGGTCGCCACCGGCGCCGAACACCACGCAGAGTCTCCCGGTGGCATAGGGCCTGAGCGACTGCAACGCATGCGCCAGCGCATCAGGCGTATGGGCATAGTCGACGAACACCGGCGCACCCGCACGGCTCGTAATCACCAGTTCCAGCCGCCCCGTTGCCCCGCGCAGCTGCTCGAGTGCACGCATGGCATGTGGCTCCGAGCCACCGGCCGCGATCACCAGCCCGGCCGCCATCAACGCGTTCTCGGCCTGGAACGCCCCCACCAGCGGCAGGTAGATGTTGTATTCGCCGTGCCGGCCCCGAACCCTCAGCCGCTGGCCGAAGCCCTGTGGCTCTGCAAGCTCAAGCTTCAGGAGATCGCCGGCATAGCCAACCGTCGACACCACCAGCCCACGCGCTTTGCAGCGCCCGACGATGACGTCTGCCTGCGGCATGTCCGCATTGACAATCGCCCCCGCCCCTTCGCCCAGCACCTGCTCGAACAGCATCATCTTGGCGTCGAGATAGGCCTCGAAGGTCTTGTGGTAGTCGAGATGGTCACGCGTCAGGTTGGTGAACCCGGCAGCCGCAATGCGCACCCCGTGCAGCCGGTACTGGTCTAGACCATGGCTCGACGCTTCCAGCGCCACGTGGCTGACATGCTCATTCGACAGTGCCTTCAGCGCAGCATGAATTTCCACCGGGTCCGGCGTGGTGTGGGCAAGCTTGCGCGTGCCTGACGGCGAAACGATGCCCACCGTGCCAATGCTCGCCGCGCTCAGGCCGAGGATGGTCCAGATCTGTCGCACGAACGAGGCAACGGACGTCTTGCCATTGGTGCCGGTCACCGCCACGACGATGTCGGGCTGGGGTGCATGGAAGCGCGCCGCCATCAGCGACAGGGCAAGGCGCGGATTGCCCACCCGCAAGACCGGCGTGCCGGCCGGCACATCAAGCGCTGCGTCAGCCCCCGCCAGCACCGCCACTGCGCCATTTTTCACCGCCGGCCCGGCAAACTTCGCCCCGTCGGCCTGGCCGCCGGGAATGGCTGCAAACACGAAGCCCGGCCCCGCCTGGCGGCTGTCGCTCGCAATGCCCTCGATCAACAGGCCCGCGTGCTCCGCCGCCACCCCGGCAATGCCATGTGCCAGCATGTCAAGCCGCATGCTCATCTGGCATCTCCGGCTTCGAGCGCAGCCGCACGCTCGGCTTCCTTGGCCAGTTCCTTTGCCCGGTCCTTCTTGTACTTCTCCAGCTTCTGCAGCGATTTTTCATCGAACTCGGGCATCAGGCCGAGCAGCGGCGCAATCCGCGCGATAACCTTGCCGGCGGTTGGCACCGCGTTCCAGCCCGAGGTGGCAAAGCCAAATGTCTCCGGCAGCGGCTTGGGCTCATCCAGCATGATCAGCAGCACGTACTCGGGATCATCCATCGGAAACGCGCCGACAAACGAGGTCAGCCGGTGGTTCTTGGAATAGCGTCCGTTCACCACCTTCTCCGCAGTTCCGGTCTTGCCGCCAACGCGGTAACCCGGCACGCCTGCCCTGCCGGCAGTGCCGTCGGTGACGTTCAGGCGGAAGAGATAGCGCATGTCGGCGCTGGTGGAGGGCTTGATCACTTGTTCGGCCAGGGCGTTCGCGGTTTCAGCATCGCGCTTCAGCAAGGTTGGCGGCATGAGTTTTCCGCCGTTTACCAGCGCTGCTGCGACGGCGGCACCCTGCATCGGTTGTACGGCAAATCCGTGACCAAACGAGGCCGTGACCGTCACCAGTTTGCCCCAGCGCGGCGGCAACAGCGGCTTGGCCGCCTCCGGCAGTTCGGTCTGCAGCCGGTCAAACAGGCCCAGCTTGCGCAAGAACTCCTGGTGGCGCTCCTCGCCCACTTCCAGCGCCATCTTGCCGGTGCCGATATTGGACGAATGCATGAAGATTTCAGGCACCGTCATGATCCGCTTCTGGGCGTGAAAGTCATTGATGCGGGCTCGCCCGATCACCAGCGGGTAACGGGCGTCATAGCGCTTCTGCAGGTTGGTGGTGCCATAGTCGAGCGCCATGGCGAAGGTGACCGCCTTGACGATGGAACCCAGTTCGAACACGCCAGCCGTCACCCTGTTGACATTGTCAGGCTTGAGCGCGTCGGCAGGGCTGTTGGGGCTGAAGTCCGGCAACGACGCCAGCGCCAGCACCTCGCCGGTCTTGGCATTCAGCACAATGCCGGCCGACGCCTTGGCGCGAAACCTGGCCATGGCCTTGGCAAGCTCGTCCGTGACCGCATGCTGCACCCGGATGTCGATTGATGTCTGCGCCGGCATCGAGGCAGCCCGTGTCGGATCAGCCAGCGATGCGGTGTACAAAGCACCCTGGTCGTCGAGGTACTTTTCGAGACCGGCTATGCCGCGCGAGTCGAGGTCCACGGCGCCCAGCACGTGTGCGGCAAGGTTGCCCATCGGATAGATGCGCCGGGTTTCAGCCCGGAAACCGACGCCGGGAATGCCCATGTTGTGAATGAGTTCGCGCTCTGCCGGCGACACCTCGCGCTTGATCCACACGAACCGGCGCTTGCGGTTGTCGAGCTTGCGGCGCAGGTCGCGCGCGTCGAGTTCCGGCAGTGCGCCGGTCAGCAGTTCAACAGCCTCGTCGATGTCGATCATCTTGGCAGGATCGGCGTACAGCGAGGAAACCGGAATGTCGGCGGCAAGCGTATGGCCGGAGCGGTCCGAAATGTCGGGCCGGGGAATGCGCACCTTGAGCTCGCTGGCCGCGGAACGTTGCGCGCCTCCCCCCTCTACGAGCGTCAGCCAGCCCGCCTTGCCCACCAGTAGCGCAAAGCCTAGCGCGAAGCCTGCAACCACCAGCCGCAACCGCTTCTGGCCGCGCAGCATCGGGTGGCCGGCGGAAGTGTCGAATGTCGGGTCAGAAGTGCTCATTGCATCATCCGCAATAGGTCGGCCAGTGGATCCTCGCTGGCGGGTGTTTCGCCGGGAGCTGCCGCCGGCGCCGGCGGCAGCGAACCGGTGACGTCGTCTGGCCGCTTGATCTGGTCGGGCAGCAGCGGCCCCATGTTCAGGTGATGCCGCGCCAGCCGCTCGAGCCGTTGCGGCCGGGTAAGCATGCTCCACTCGGCATCGAGCAGGCCGATCATCTCGTACTCGCCCTCGGTCGCCTTTTCGGCCGCCGCGATCTGGCGTTCCAGCGCGCGGGTATTGTGCTCCAGCGTGTAAAGCGCAAAGCCGGAAGCCAGCACGCCCGCCACCAGCACGAAGTTCAAGAGCCTCAGCATAGCGACACCTCCCTGCCGAACTCCTCCGGACGGAAGGGATGCGCTGGCGCCGAGGTACGCTGGGCAGCCCTCAGCCTGGCCGAGCGTGCGCGTGGATTGACAGCCGTTTCCGCCTCGTCCGGCACGATGCCACCGCGCGCCAGATCTTCGAACGACGGCTCGATGTCGTCCGTGCCCGGCGCATGGCGCGAGGCCCTCGGCGCCCGGCCGGTGCGCACTTGCAGGAACCGCTTGACGATGCGGTCCTCCAGCGAATGGAACGTCACCACCGCAAGCCGCCCGCCCGGTGCCAGCAGCCGCTCGGCCGCCGCCAGCGCCTCGGCGAGTTCCTTCAGTTCAGCATTGACGAAGATGCGCAACGCCTGAAACGTGCGCGTCGCCGGATGGATCGACGGTCCCTTCGATTTCGGCGGCCGCCCGATGGTTTGCTCGATCAGGCTGGCCAGTTCCAGCGTCCGCGAAAACGGCTCGCTGGCGCGCCGGGCAACAATCGCCTTGGCGATGGCATAGGCGCGCTTTTCCTCGCCCAGCACGGCGATGACGTGGCGCAGGTCGCGCTCTTCAAGCGAATTCACCACTTCTGCAGCGCTGCGGCCTGCCTGCGCCATGCGCATGTCCAGCGGTCCGTCGCGCATGAACGAGAAGCCGCGCCCGGCCTCGTCCAGCTGCATCGACGACACGCCGACGTCCAGCACGACGCCATTGACCGCGCCGGACCCGGCTTTTGCGGCAATATCTTCCATTTCGGAGAAACGGCCCTCGACCAGCTCAAGCCGGCCCTGGCTTTCATCCACCAGCGACTGGCCCGCCGCAATGGCAGACGGGTCGCGATCGATGGCAATCACCCGCACACCCGGCACCGCCAGCAGCGCGCGCGTATAACCGCCCGCGCCGAAGGTGCCATCGATGATGATGTCGCCCTCGCGCGGCTGCAATGCGTCGAGCACCGGCTGCAGCAGCACCGGCACGTGACGCTCCGGCGTTTCCTCGCCTGCACGTGTCATGATCCGATATCAAGTCCCACCGGCACGCCTGCCGCCGGTCACGGCCTGGTCACAAGCTGCGAACTGACGGGCGCCGCCATTCATACGTTAACGCGCGTTAGGACTTTGGGGCCGCGATGATTAACAATTGGTTGATGCAGTGACTTATTGCGCACCGGTACGTCAATTTTAGCCGGATTCCGGGCCCTGAACGGCAAAACGGCCCGATCAGGGGCCGTCATGCGCAAGACAAACAATTAATACAGGGGTTCAGCGGCGCCCGCTGCCACCCGGTCTGCGGCCCTGATTCTGTGCGCCGGGGGGCGGGCCGGCCTTGGCATCCTTGTGGCGGAAGGTGATGCGGCCCTTGTCGAGGTCGTATGGCGTCATCTCGACCGTGACCCGGTCACCCGCGATGGTGCGGATGCGGAATTTCTTCATCTTGCCAGCCGTGTAGGCAATGATCTCGTGATCATTCTCCAGCTTCACCCTGAAGCGCGAGTCGGGCAGCACCTCGGTTACGACGCCTTCGAACTCGAGCACTTCTTCTTTCGACATAAAAACGTTCCCTGTCGGTTGCTGGAGGCCGCTAGATAGCCTGTTGCGGCCGGATAATCAACTTTCGCGAAAAACAAAGGCCGGCCCGGCGTCGCCACCGGCCCGGCCGTCACCTTGTTTCAGGGGCTGATCAGCCCATCTGGATATCGGCAGCCTGGTTGCCGCGGCCGCGCGGATCAGCCTCGACAACGAAGCTGACCTTGTCGCCATCCTTCAGGCCCTGCAGGCCGGAGCGCTGTATGGCCGTGATGTGAACGAACACATCCTTGGAGCCATCTTCAGGCGCAATGAAGCCGAAGCCCTTGGTGGTGTTGAAGAACTTGACGGTACCGTTGACACGCATTGGGGCATTCCTTTCCCGCTAGATCCTGGAATGACCAGTCCGGCTCAAACAGTCTTGCCGGTCTCTGGGAAGCACGGGAAAGTCGTCTCGGCGGTTTTACGGCGTTGATGTCTAAACCGGTCGTCCAGGGCGCACCCATTCCACTAACGATGCGCCGGTAGAGCCGGAATTTAACAAAAAGCAGGCCGATCTTCAATGAAACTATTGCAATGAAGCTGATCCGCTTGCGGCCTTGTGGCATGACACCAGCCGGCCTGTAAGCCGGGTTCTGTCCGCGAGCCGGACTTTCGTCCGGCCGCTGGATGACCATTCATCTGGGACGCACGTTGCCGCGCGCCTCTTGCAGCCAACCCGGGCAGCGTTCCGGAAAACGCGAACCGCAAGGTACGAAACCCTGCATGCCGCCCCTATTTGGCCTTGCTCCCGGTGGGGTTTGCCGTGCCGCCCGCGTTACCGCGCGCGCGGTGCGCTCTTACCGCACCCTTTCACCCTTACCCATACCCGCAAAGGCATGGGCGGTTTGCTTTCTGTGGCACTTTCCCTGGAGTTGCCTCCGCCGGACGTTATCCGGCACCGTGTTTCCGTGGAGCCCGGACTTTCCTCACCGCCAGCCCAACCTTGAAGGTTGCACCGGCAGCGCGATCATCCAGCCGGCTGGTGTCATGGCATGATCTATATCATACCGGCATCCGCCAAATCCAACCCCGATATCGCCGCCCGTCCATGCACCGTTCAAGCCAGCGGGCTGGCAGTCCTGCAATTAATGATTTGTAAGGCCGCAACCAGTTCAATTCAGTATTATTGAACAGGTCTGTCATGCAAGACGTCACATATTGCTGTATGGTTTCCCTATGACCACCCCTCTCAATCACTTCTCAGTTCATCAAGGCAATATCTGACATGCGTCTGCTGCAGGTCGACGATGACCCGATCTTCAACGCGGTGTGCGAAAAGCACTTCAGCGGCCGGAATGATCTGGAGTTTACCCAGTTCAACAACGTCACCCAGGCCGAACGCCGCTTGATGGACTCGCCTCCAGTCGACGTGCTGATGCTCGACCTGTCCCTGCCCGATCGCGACGGCATCGAGTTCCTTTCCACCATCAAGCAGCTTAATTTCAAGGGCCGGCTGATACTGGTATCAAGCCAGCCGCGCAGCGTGATCGACATGGCGGCAACGCTCGCCTCGTCGCTTGGGCTCAACCTTGTTCTGAGGCTCGAAAAGCCGCTCACGCCGGAAAAACTTGCCCGGATCGACGAGGCCATCGCCGCTGCCGGCTGATCAGCTCGCGTGCATCGCCAGCAGCGCGTTGAGCCGGCCTTGCGTTTCCGCATCGGCCCGGCCATCGCAGCACGACGGCCGGAAATGCAGCTGGAAACTGTAAACCAGCGTACTCACCCGGCTGTCATACATTTCGCCCGGCTCAATGCCATAGCCGAACGCGGCCAGGTTGCGTGTCAGTGCCAGCACCTCGGCTCCCGCATCGCCCTCCTTGAGGCAACCGGCCCCGCCGGCCATTCCGGCCTCAGGCCACAAGCCCACTCCAGCCCCCGCCAGCCGTGACCATGGAAACCGCTCGCCCGGATCGATCTTGCGCCCCGGCGCCACGTCGGAATGAGCCAGCACCCGGCGCGGGGCAATCTGGTGGCGCGCAACGATGTCTTTCGACAGCGCTATGACGGCCTCGATCTGCGCATCCGGAAAGTCGCGATAATCTGGCCCATGACCCGGATTGGCGATCTCGATGCCGATGGAGCGGGAGTTCACGTCATCGCGGCCCTCCCACGACGACAGGCCCGCATGCCAGGCGCGCATGTCCTCGTCGACCATGTGCACGATGCGCCCGTCTTCATGCACCAGGTAATGGCACGATACCTCGCGCTCACCCGAGGTCAGCAGCTCAAGCGCAAACTCAACCGTCGGCGTGCCGGTATAGTGCAGCAGCAGGATGTCCGGCGTCTGACCGCCACGGCGTTCGTTGAAGTTTACAGCCGGCAGCCATTCATGTGGCAGCGAGGTGGAGGTCATAGGCCGCGTTCGCGCTCCACCTGGCTCCAGGCTTCGGTGATGCGCGCCAGCCGCCGGGTGGCGATGGCAACAGCCTCTTCCGGCATGCCGGCGGCGATGTGCCGGTCGGGATGGTTCTCCTTCACCAACTTGCGGTAGTGCGCCTTGAGTTCCTTGTCGGAGACATCACAATCAATGCCAAGCACGGCATAAGGATCGTCATCCTGGCCACGCAGGTTGCGCGACCGGATGCAGCCGAACTTCTTCTCCAGCCCGAAGATGCGGACCACGTCTTCCAGGAAGGAAAGCTCCTCCGGACCCACCTGCCCGTCGGCGCGGGCAATGTGGAACAGCCCATCGACAAGGTCTTCCAGAACCGCGGGCTGGTCGGAGAACAACCGGTGAATGTTGCGGGCATAGGAATCGTAGCCGGCCACTTCCTGCTTGGCGAGGTTGAACACCCGCGCCACGTTGGACAGCTCTTCCGGGCGCACCACGAAGATTTCCTTGAACGCGCTGATCTCGGCCGGCGTCACCACGCCGTCCGCCTTGGCCATCTTCGCCGACAGCGCGATCACCCCGATGGTGAAGGCCACCGACTTCTGCGGATCGCGCTTCGCCCTGGGCGCCCCGACAATGCGGGCCAGCGCCTCGGACACGCTATCGCCGACCGCGGAAAGGACTTCGGTGATTCTCGTCCAGATTGTCATCACTTGTAACATTAGCCTACCGCCGCTAGCCTTCGCGACGCCTTTTGCAAACGGTTACGCGATTTTCATGTCAGACACCACCCGTGGGCTTCTGCTGGCGCTTGCCGGCGTGGTCATCTTCGGCCTCACGCTACCGTTCACCCGCATCGCCGTGGCCGAACTGCCGCCGGTTTTTGTCGGTCTGGGCAGGGCCGTGGTGGCTGCCCTCATCGCGGCGCTCATGCTTGCCATGACGCGCTCACCCCGCCCGATCCGTCGCGACGTGCTGAAACTGCTAGTGGCAGGCTTTGGCATTGTCATCGGCTTTCCGGTGTTTTCCGCCATCGCCATGCAAACCGCACCGGCAAGCCACGGCGGCGTGGTGCTCGGCATCCTGCCGCTGGCCACGGCTGCCGCGGCGATTGTATTTGCCGGCGAGCGGCCGTCGCGCAGGTTCTGGCTGTGGGCCATGGCTGGCTCTGCCGCCGTGGTTGCCTTCGCGCTGCTCAATGCCGGCGCGACAGAGGTCTACACCGCCGACCTGTGGCTGCTGGCAGCCATCGTGGCAGCCGCAATCGGCTATGCCATCTCCGGCGACATGACGAGGCGGCTGGGCGGCTGGCAGGTCATCTCCTGGTGCCTGATCGTCATGCTGCCGGTGATCATCCTGCCGGTCATGTTCACCTTGCCGGAGGTGAACTGGGGCGCATCGGCCTGGGCATGGTGGTCGTTCGCCTATGTCGCGGTGTTCTCGCAGTTCCTCGGCTTCTTCTTCTGGAACAACGGCCTCGCGCTGGCCGGGGTTGCCCGCGCCGGACAGATGCAATTGTTCCAGATCTTCGTCACGCTGGCGGGCTCATGGGCGCTGCTGGGCGAACCCCTCACCGCCGTCACCTGGGCATTCGCCCTTATCGTGATGTTCTGCGTGTGGATGGGGCGGAAGGCATAGACTGCCCCGCAAGTGTGGTACCGATGATGCGGCGAACCCCGGATGTTAGCAACGCAGATAAAGCATTATCTTGATGCGGATAAATTTAATAAGACGACTTGGGAGGCTCCCAGTATACTGAAGTTTATACTGTCAACCACGAGCAGAGCCGGTCAATGGGAGCACGGACATGAGCGCGAAGAACGAGCGACAAGCGATTGAGGCTGTGGTCGTGGAGTATCTGGAAGGCATGATCTACGGCCAACGAGAACGGCTGGAAAGCGCGATGCACCCCCAATGTATGCAGGCTGGTCACTTCAACGGGAGTTATGAGTTCTTCGACCGCGACACGTTTATTCGATCGCTTGAGGGCGAGACGGCGTTGCAGGCCGGGACGCCGTACCGTTCGGAAATTGTCTCGATCGACATGACCGGCGATGTCGCCGTGGTGAAGGTTGAGGACGATTGTTTCGGCACAACGTTCACCGACTACCTCACGCTAATCAAGCATGAGAACCAGTGGCAGATCGTGATGAAGGCATTCTTTGATCACGCAAATGCTTGATCCGCGTTCTTGCGTGGCTCAGCTTTGCCAGACCGCATCGGGCTCGAACCTGCTATGAGGAGCCTGCAATCCGCGGCCGGGCCTCAAAACACCCCCGCCTCAAGCCCTGCCGCCATGGCGAGGCCCAGTTCCTCAACCTGACCGGTGAACCCGTCCTGCCACTCACCATGCAGGATCATCGGTTCCTGCACCAGCTTCCAGCGAAGCCCTCCGGTGATGCTCTCGATGGCGCGCCGTGTGCCGGTACCGTCAAGGCCTGCACGAATGTAGACGCCAATGGCCAGGCCCTGCTTTTCCTCGATCAGGCCATAATAGGTCCGGTCGAAGAAGTCCTTCAGCGCACCCGACATGTAGCCGAGGTTTTCCGTTGTGCCGAGGATGATGGCGTCACACGCCAGCACATCGTCCACCCCCGCCTCGAACGGCGTCTTTGACACCACCTCAATGCCGGAGACATCCGGCGACGATGCCCCGCGCACCGCCGCATCGCGAAGCGCCACCGTGTTGGGCGATGGCGCGTGCGCGA
>JAZBOA010000592.1:0-2085 GCA_036350935.1 Anderseniella sp.
CTCATGAAGCCCGTCATGGATGCGATTGCAGAAACTGGCGTAACGAACGATCTGGAGGGCAAGCTGAATGCAGCATTTCCGCCGGACAGTGAAACATTCCAAACTATCGAACGTACCTGCCATGATGCGATTGCGGCGGGCTGGATGTGTACGCAGGGTGGCGAAGGGCGCCGGTTCGGCCGCATCATCGAGCCTTCAAAAGAAACCCGCGGTCTCAGTGTAGACGTTGTAGACCTGACCGACATTGTAGGTCCGCATCATCGGCATCCGACTGGTGAAGTTTGTATGGTGATGCCCGTCACGAAAGACGCAAAGTTCGATGGGCATGGCGCTGGATGGTGTGTCAACCAACCGGGCAGTGCGCATCATCCGACAGTTACCGACGGCCGCGCTCTGGTTCTCTATCTGCTGCCAGAGGGCAAGATCGAGTTTACAGGCTAGCAGGGGAATTCCAGGAAGGCAGAGGATCAATCATGCTTCCAAGACGCCGCTTTCACCCTGATGATCATCTTTCCATCGGGATCAAGCTGAACCACAGCCATGGTCTTTCATGTGGGGACCTGATCTTCATTGGCGGCCAGGCAGACATCACCGGTAGCGCCGAAGTCACCCGGCCGAATGACCTCGCTGCGCAAACTGATATCGCCATGGACGGGGTCCTCACCGTGCTGGATGGGCTGGGAGCTGACGCCGCTGATCTGGTGAAGCTAACGGCGTTCTATGTGCTCACCGACGAGGACAATGAGGCGCTCATCCTCAAGCACATGGCTGCCCGGCTGGGGGATCTGCCGGGCCCCGGACCAGCGGTGACGCTGGTGCCGATCGAGACCAACTGCTTCGATGGTTTGAGCATCGAGATCGAAGGTATCGCGATGCGAGGCCAGAATGGCGAGCGTCTGCCACGTTCGGCATCATGGATACCTGATGGAGCCGTTCTACCCCGGCCGCTCAGCCAGGCAGTGCGCTGCGGACGGATGATTTTCACCAGTGCCCAGACAGCCGAAAATGCGGATGGCAGCATTTCCGAGCAAGGCAGCCTGCTGCGGCAAGGCGATATCGTCATTGGCAAGCTCAGGCGACTGCTCGAGGGCCTCGGTGCCGATCTCAACGATGCCGTCAAGGCAAACGTCTTCAATGTCGAACCGGGAGAACAGGAAGACTGGAAGGAGGCGGCGCTGTCCAGAGCCAGCCACTACCGGGAACCGGGACCGGCTGCGACCGGCATTTCCTTGCCACGCCTCCATCGCGAAGGACTGAAACTCCGCAAGGATGTGATCGCCATGCGTGAGATGGATGGATCGCGGCTGCCGCGTCAGGCTGTATGGCCGACGGGGCACTGGGATTGGCCGGTGCATCTGCCATATCGTCATGGCCTCAAGGTCGGGGATCTGGTGTTCATTGGCGGGCAGGTGTCACTGGACACTGCAGGTGGCGTCATTCATCCCGGTGAGATCGAAGCCCAAACGCGCATCGCGATGGATAACATCAGCTATGTGCTGGCCGAGTTCGGGCTTGCATTTGAGCACGTTGTCAAGATCAACACGTTCTATGCCGGCAGCAAGGGACAGCATGACCTGCTGGCAAATGCAAGCGTTCGGGCCGGTTATTACAAGCATCCGGGTCCGGCTTCTACGGGCATTCCGTTCCCCTACCTTGCCTACAGGGACATGCTGATCGAGATTGATTGCGTGGCGATGGTCTAGTCCTGGTCGTGCATCGGCTGATCAGGTCTTGAGCACACTCGGCCGCAAGGCCAGAAAACCAATCGCGACGGCTCCCGCGAGCGCAAGGATTGCCACTCCTTGCAAAGACTCAAGGTTGCGAAGTGCCACTGCAATCAGTGCCCAACTGACCGTGAACCCGTACTCGGGTGCGCGTGGCAGGTTCAGTTGCACCAGGGTTGCGAATGTCATGGCCGCAATTAGAGCAATCCATGCCCAGCCGATCTGGTCAGTCATCACCCCGTAACCTGCGCCCAGTAGTGCAATGGAAACGAAGCTGGCAGCTGTCAGCCAGCCTGCATAGATCGCCAGTGGCGCCTGAAGAAGCCAACGGTCTTTCGACCCAGTTCCGCGGAACAATGCC
>JAZBOA010000593.1:0-8128 GCA_036350935.1 Anderseniella sp.
CAGCTGCTGGAAGTCCTTCTCGCCGAACATTGCATAGTCGCAGCCCGCCGCATTCAGCAGCTTGGCGACAACCGTCGCCACGCCATCGAAAAAGTGCGGCCGGTAGGCGTCTTCAAGCCCGGCTTTTGCCGGGCCGCCCATCGACACCCTGGCGGAAAACCCTTCCGGATACATTTCCAGACGGTTGGGCGCAAAAACCACGTGGGCGCCTGCCGCCCGCAGCTTCATGACGTCCTGCTTCTCGGTGCGTGGATAGGCATCGAGGTCTTCACCCTGGGCAAACTGGGTGGGATTGACGAAGATGGTCACAACGACCCGGTCGGCGATGCGCAAGCCACGCTCCACCAGCTGCAGGTGCCCGTCGTGCAGCGCGCCCATTGTAGGCACCACGGCAGATCGCATGCCTTGCCCGCGCCAGCGAGCAACCCACCGGCGCATTGCCTCAATGGTGCGGACTGTTTGCAGGGTCTTGGGCATGGCGGCGGCTGGTGCGGGAATCGATTTGATGGAACGGGCTCGGCAGTCAGCCTATCACCTTTTGCCCGACGTCCGCACCGGCTTGAGCGGCAATGGTCCGATGTCCTTCACTTCCTCCATGACGAAATAGGAATGGGTGCTCTGGACCATGGGCAGGGAACCGATCTCGCTGCCCAGCAAGGCCCGGTATTGCGGCATGTCCGCCACGCGAGCCTTCAGCAGGTAGTCGAAATTGCCGCCGACCATGTGACATTCGAGAATGTGCGGCACAGCGCGGATGGCGGCATTGAACGCCTGCAAGGTCTGCTCGCCAGTTTCCTTGAGCGTCACGTCGATGAACACCAGGAGGTCCAGCCCCAGCGTGCGCGGATCTATCAGCGCCCGGTAGCCGGAGACGAGGCCTGCCGTTTCAAGCTTGCGCAACCGCTGGGCGCAGGGCGTGGCTGACAGGTTGATCCGCTTGGCCAGGTCAGCGATGCTGGCCCGGCCATCCTGCTGCAGCGCGTCAAGCAGATTGATGTCATAGGTATCGAGTTTCATCAGCTTACCCCTACAGTGAATTTCTGTAGCGATTTACCCTTAAATCCGCATAAAACATAGCGAAAAACGCTAGTTGGATAAAGCTATGTAACGGTATCGACTTTCACGCGGAGTACAGCCATGCGTCAGCCCGATTTACCTGAATTCTCTCCGATTTCACGCAACTTGTTCGCCGATGAAAGCGACCTTGTGCACGCGCTGGCGGCGCAGGCCCGGCTCGACGGCGATGACGCGAAGAAGACCCAGGAACTGGCGATCAGCCTGGTCAGGCAGATGCGCCGGGGGCGCAAGCAGAAGGGCGGCGTCGACGAGTTCATGCAGGAATACTCGCTGTCGAGCCATGAGGGCGTGGTGCTGATGTGCCTGGCCGAGGCGTTGTTGCGCATCCCGGATGATCACACCGCCGACAAGCTGATCGCCGACAAGATCGGCGGGCGAGACTGGGAGAAGCATCTGGGAGCCTCGGACTCGCTGTTCGTAAATGCCTCGACATGGGGCTTGATGCTGACTGGCCGCTTCGTGGACCTGGGCGCCGATGCGGTGAAGAACCCTGCCGGCTACTTCTCGCGCATCGTCAAGCGCTCGGGCGAGCCAGTGGTGCGGCAGGCCATGCGCCACGCCATGCGCATCATGGGCAAGCAGTTCGTGTTGGGCCGCACCATCGGCGAGGCGCTGGACGTGTCGAAGCCGCTCAAAGGGCAGGGATATCGCTTCAGCTACGACATGCTGGGCGAGGCTGCGCGCACCATGAAGGATGCCGAACGTTACTGGCAGTCCTACTCGGACGCGATCAGGGAGATTGCCGCATCCGACCCGATGGACAGGCCGATCCACGAATTGCCATCGATTTCGGTCAAGCTGTCCGCGCTGCACCCGCGCTACGAGGCCCGGAAGCAAGCCCGCGTCATGGACGAGCTATATCCGCGGATTCTTGCCCTGTGCGTACAGGCAAAAGAAGGCGGCATGGCGCTGACCATCGACGCCGAGGAAGTGGACCGGCTGGAACTGTCGCTCAAACTGTTCGGCCGCCTGGCCCATGATCAAAAGTTGAAGGGTTGGAATGGCTTGGGGCTGGCAGTTCAAGCGTACTCCCGCCGCGCCATGCCGGCGCTGGAATGGCTGGCGCAACTGGCCCGGGACACGCAGCGCCGGTTCCCGGTGCGCCTCGTCAAGGGTGCGTACTGGGACACCGAGATCAAGCTCGCGCAAATCGGCGGCTACGAGGGCTTTCCGCTGTTCACCCGCAAGGTGTCGACGGACGTGTCCTACCTGGCCTGCGCCCGTTACCTGCTCAAGCATCGCGACGTTTTCTACCCGCAGTTCGCCACCCACAATGCCCACACGGTTGCGGCTGTTTCGGTCATGGCCGGCAACGACCGCGAGTTCGAGTTCCAGCGGCTGCATGGCATGGGGCAGGCGCTCTATGACGCCGTGACCAGCGCTGAAGGGCTGGCCCAGCCCTGCCGCATCTACGCGCCGGTGGGCAGCCACGAAGACCTTCTGGCGTACCTTGTGCGCCGGCTGCTGGAGAACGGCGCCAACACATCATTCGTCAACCGGCTCGCCGATGACGAAGCGCCGATCGAGGATATCGTGGAAGACCCGGTCGCCGTGGTGCGCGGTCTCGACAGCCTGCCGCACCCGCGCATCGCCGAGCCGCGCGCCATCTTCAGTCCGCGCACCAACTCTGCCGGTCTGCCACTGTGGGACGACGCCACCCGCGGGCCGTTGATGCAGCAGATCGAGGCGGCCCTGAAGTCGCCGGTCAATGCCACGGCTCTGGTGCCTGGCAGCGCGGCAGGCGAGAAGCCACGCGACGTTACCTCGCCGCATGACCGCTCGGTGAAGGTGGGGACAGTGTCGGAAGCCTCCGAGGCACAGGTGGAAGCGGCCATCAAGGCGGCGGACAAGGCGCAAGGCGGCTGGGACGCCATGGGCGGCGAGGGCAGGGCGAAGGTGCTGGAGCTGGCCGCTGACCTTTACGAACAGAATGCGCCAAAGCTCTATGCGCTGTTGATCCGCGAGGCTGGCAAGACGCTCGACAATGCCCAGGCCGACCTGCGCGAGGCCGTGGATTTCCTGCGCTATTACGCGGCAGAGGCGCGCGAGAAGTTTCACTTGCCTGAAGCCATGCCCGGTCCTACGGGCGAGCACAATGAACTGCGGCTGCATGGCCGGGGCGTATTCGCCTGCATCGCGCCATGGAATTTCCCGTTGGCGATCTTTACCGGGCAGATGGCGGCAGCACTCGCAGCTGGCAACGCGGTGCTGGCCAAGCCTGCCGAGCAGACCCCGCTGATCGCATACGAGGCGGTCAGGCTGATGCATCAGGCGGGCGTGCCGGCGGAGGTGCTGTCGCTGCTGCCGGGCGATGGTGCGCGCATTGGCGGTACGTTGTTGAAGCATCCGCTGCTTGGCGGCGTGGCGTTCACCGGGTCCACCCAGACCGCGCATATCATCAACCGGGCGATGGCGGCGCGCAATGGCGTCATCCTGCCGCTGATCGCCGAGACCGGCGGCATGAACGCGATGATCGTGGACTCGTCCGCGTTGCCGGAGCAGGCAGTGCGCGACCTGATCCTGTCGGCGTTTGATTCAGCCGGGCAACGCTGTTCCGCCGCGCGTATCCTGTTCGTGCAGGAAGAGGCGGCGAAGCGAACCATCGACATGCTGTGCGGCGCGGCTGCTGAACTGAAGGTCGGCGATCCACTGGATTTCTCGACCGATGTCGGCCCGGTGATTGACGAGGAAGCTCGCGAACGGCTTGAGGCCCACAAGGCGCGCATGGGCCGTGAGGCGAAGACGCTGATCGATCTGCCGATGCCGGCCGGGTGCAAGGCGGGCACCTACGTCACGCCGGCGATTTATGAACTGGCATCGCTCGCACCGCTGAAGGAAGAGGTGTTCGGACCGTGCGTCCACGTGGTGCGCTACAAGGCCGACAAGCTGGACCAGGTGTGCGAGGCGCTCAACGCCACCGGCTATGGCCTGACGCTGGGCCTGCACTCGCGCATCGAGGACACGGTGGAGCAGGTGGCGCGCAAGGTCCGCGTCGGCAACATGTACGTCAACCGCAACCAGATCGGCGCTATCGTAGGCTCGCAGCCGTTTGGCGGCGAGGGGCTTTCCGGCACCGGTCCCAAGGCCGGCGGCCCGCACTATCTCTATCGCTTTGCAGCGGAGCGGGTATTGTCGGTGGACACCACGGCCTCAGGCGGCAATGCGGCACTGATGAGCATGGAGGTTGAGAGGTGAGGGGCGGCTCTCGGTGTCAGCTAAGCGGCCAAAGCCGCTAAGTGGCCAATGTATGCTTTGATGCGTCTGCACGTGTCTTGCGGAGCACGGTTCCACGCGTTTACCGGAAAACCCCAGTAGGCTAGCGTGCTTCTGTAGCAAATTCTTGGTGCAGCATATTTCTGCGCAGACAAGGACGGGGGCATGAGATTCGAATTGGAAAGCCATCATCGCAACGTTCCCGATGACGAGCTCTTGGATGATTTAAAGAATGTGGCTTCTGACATCGGTAAGGCAAGGGTCACGATCGACGAATACAATGATCGAGGGAATTTTCACGCCACCACGCTAACGCGAAGATTTGGATCGTGGTTTGTGGCCTTGGAAAGGGCGGGGCTTGAGAGAACCAGAAACTTAAACATTTCAAATGAAGAACTATTTGAAAACATAGTGCATGTTTGGACTAATATAGGAAAGCAACCAAAATATAATGATCTTACTCGTGATATTTCAAAGTACTCTGCCGGAACGTATGAAAAAAGATTTGGTGGCTGGCGGCGCGCTTTGGAGCATTTCGTCGAGTGGGCAAATGAAGGACATTTTCCTAACATTGAAGTTTCCATAAGTCAGAGTAGACCGCATAAGACTCCGCGAAACATTAACTGGCGACTGCGCGCCTTGGTATTGATGAGGGATGGCGCTCGCTGTCAGCTTTGCGGTGCAACACCTCGAGATGGCTCCAAGCTGCACGTAGATCACATCTTTCCTTGGAGCGAAGGTGGGGAAACGGTGATCGACAACCTCCAAATCCTTTGCCACAGGTGCAACATCGGGAAGAGTGATGTCATTGCCTAATCGGTAGCGAGGCGGCAAGCTCTTCGTCTTTCCAACCTACTCCCCCATATGCCGTTTCACCGCCTGGATCATCTTGAAGTTGAGCGCGCTGACGTCAGGGTCCTGCGCCTTGGGGCGGGATGACAGCTTGGCGATGACGATGCGCTCGTGCGGCAGCACCCAGACATTCTGCCCGTGGATGCCGCTGCCGAAGGCCATCGGCCGCTCACCGCGCAGAACGTACCACTTGTTGCGGTAATGCATGTCGCGCCCGGCGAAATAGTCGGCGAAGTCACCATTCTTCCACGCCACCGGGTCGCCGCCATTGAACAGGTCGTCGATCCACTCCGGCGCAATGACCTGTGTTGTGCCGGCCATGCCGCCATCGGCGATCAACTGACCGGCGCGGGCGAGGTCGCGCAGCGTGACGCACATGCCGCCAGCCGCGCGCGGCGCGCCCAGCCGGTCCACGGTAATGTAAGCGGCTGAGCCTGCGCCCATCGGTTGCCACAGGTGCTCCGACATCAGGTCTGCATAGCGGGTGCCGGTGGCGCGCTCGATGATCCATGCGGCCAGATCGGTATTCGGTGAGACGTAATGGAAGCGGCCCTCGTGCGGGCCGTCGGTCTCGGTCAGCGGTGAGAAGAACGAGCGCAGGTCTGACGGCGCCTCTGCGGGGCCAAGCGGGTTCCAGCCGGTGGACTTGCGGTATTCGACAATCGGGCCGGACGTTGCTTCGTAGTCCTCCTCGAACTCGATGCCGACGCGCATGTCGAGCACGTTCTGAACGGTAGCCTTGTTCCAGGCGGTGCCGCGAACTTCAGGAACATAGACGGTGACAGGGGCAGCGAGGTCCAGCTTGCCCTTGTGAGACAGGATGCCAGCCAGCACGCCCAGCATCGATTTCGACACCGACATCAGGATGTGTTGCCGCCCCGGCTGCAGTTCGTTGCGGTAAACCTCATGAACGACCGCGCCGTCCTGCAGGACGAGGTAGCCGTCCGTCCAGGTGGCGTCGAGATATTGCGCGAGGTTCATGGATGGCTGCACCTCGATGTGGCCGATGTCCTCCAGCGCAGTGCCCAGCGCTCGCACGCCGTCTGGTTTGTTGGGAATGTCCGCCGAGGGGATGATCTCGCGCACGTGTGAGAATGCCCAGGCGCTGTAGGGATGCTGACGCCAGTTGGCGAGGGTGACCTGGGAATCTGCCGAAGGAGGAAAGCCGTCCATCATGGCTGTCATGGAACTGGTCTCGCGTCTATGCTGTTGGAGATAAGCCAGACAAGCAGACCTTTCAGGAGGATACAAGCAGATGCAGCATTTCAAGGCGGGTTCCCGCCCCAGCAAGAAGGCGCCGGACAGCTATTTCACCGGCACCGTCTGGCAGGATCCCATTGTCGAGGCGCCGGAGCCGGCGCGGATACGGGGCTTGCGGGTGACGTTCGAGCCGGGCAGCCGCACCGCCTGGCATTCGCATCCGCTGGGGCAGACGCTGGTGGTGGTGTCGGGCGTGGGCCGCTTCCAGGCCGCCGGCGAACCGGTGGTCGAGATCAGGCCAGGCGACGTGATCTGGATTTCGCCGGGCGAGAAGCACTGGCATGGCGCTGCGCCGGACACCATGATGTGCCACCTGGCGTTCCAGGAATCGCTTGATGGCACGCATGCCAACTGGCTGGAGCATGTGAGCGATGAAGACTATGCACGCACGCCGGGCTCGCCCGCGTAACATTGCAAACAGATCGGCCGCGCCCCATCTGACTCTGGTATCGGCTTGAACCGGGGAGGCACCACGCCATGAGCACACGCGACCGCACCAGTGGCAAGTCGTCCGCCGTGACGCCGGCGCGTGGCGCATCCACCCCGGCAACGCAGGAAAGCGTTGACGCGTTCCTGGCCCAGGTGAGGGCAACGCCGCCAGTCGCCAAGGCCGGCAACGGGCGGCTGATCTTCGCCATGGACGCCACGATGAGCCGCCAGCCGACCTGGGATGCCGCGTTGCAGACCCAGGCCGAGATGTTTCACGAGGCCGGCCGGGTTGGCGGGCTTGACGTGCAGCTGGTGTTTTTCCGCGGCTTCGGGGAATGCCGGTCGTCGAAATGGGTATCCAATGCAGATGCGCTGGCGCGGCTGATGACGACCGTGGATTGCCGCGGTGGAAACACCCAGATCCTCAAGGTTCTCAAGCACATCCGCAAGGAAGCTCAGAGCGCGAAGGTAGATGCCGTCGTTTATGTCGGCGACTGCATGGAAGAGCATGTCGATCACCTGTGCCAGCTTGCCGGTGAACTTGGCCTGCTGGGCGTGAAAATGTTCATGTTCCAGGAAGGCCGCGATCAGGTGGCCGAGCGGGCGTTCCGGGAAATTGCCAGACTCACCGGCGGGGCCTACAGCCGCTTCGATGCGTCTTCGGCTCGCCAGCTTCGCGAGCTGCTGGGCGCGGTGGCGGCCTATGCGGCGGGTGGCCGGGCTGCGCTGGAAAACCTGTCCAAGGATCGCGGGGGATCCATCGCCGGACTGCTGGAGCAGTTGCGCTGATGCCATATGCTATCGCCATCATCCTCGTCTTCATTCTGATTACGCTGCTGTTGCCGAAGCTGGCGACGGTGAACCCGTCATCGGCGGCCAATGGCGCGCGCCGCACCCTGGGAGGAACGCTGATGGGAATGGCTGCCTTTACTGCCTTGCGAGGGCTGTTGCCGCTCGCGGTGCCTTTGTTCCTCGTCGGGTTGGCGATCTTCGGTGCGCAGGGCGCATTCAGAAAGGCCAACAAGGAAAAGGGCCAGACCTCTTCAGTCAGGACGTCGATGCTCAACATGAGTCTCGACCACGATACCGGCGAGATGGATGGTGAAGTGCTCGTCGGTCAGTTTGAGGGGGCAAAACTTTCCTCGCTCAAGCTTGAAGACCTGCTGGCGCTGCTGAAGGACTGCGTGGCCGCCAACGACCGCAGCGAGGCCCTGTTGATGGCATATCTGGACCGGGCGCATCCGGACTGGCGCGGGCAGGGCGGCGGACAACAACAATACGCAGGCGGCGCGCCAGG
>JAZBOA010000594.1:0-4999 GCA_036350935.1 Anderseniella sp.
ACATTCGTTAACCCTTCGTTAACCAAAAAATATGGGGCCTGGGCGCGCGTTGACCCCCCACATCTGGTGGTATTAACCCGGTTGAAAGAACCATGACGGGTGTGTGACGGCGGGTTGTCCCCGCTATCCCCAGCCGCAAGTCCGCAGAATTCTTGAGGTTCGCCGCCGAATCGTGGCTTTCTCCGGTTGTCCACAGGACCTGTCAAGGCTGTGGACACAATATCTAGTGGTAGGGTTTCGTTAACACACTAGGTATTGACGCGCAGGTGCCCCCGCCATACAGTCAGCATCAAGGGTAAGGGGCAAGGGACGGCCCGGAGTTGAAGGCCTTCCCGGCGGCAACATGAAAGCCGAACTCCAACAATAACCAGCGGGCAGAGCGCCAGAACGCTCCTGTCCGGACAGGGAAGTCATGACTTTCGCCTCAACCGGCGCTCCCGAAGGCGCCAGTGAAGCGGGGATATGGCTTGCGGCGCCCTTGTGCGTGTGCACGCGAGTTTTGAGGACGAGGCGCCGTCTGCTGGCCAGGCGGCATGAACAACATTCAGGAATGGCGAGGGGCGGCGGTCCAAGGCGGGGCGGCTTCTCGAACAAGGGGATAGACAGATGCGGGTAGAACGGCAATTCACCACGGCGGGCAAGGGTCCATATGACGGGCTGGAGTTCCGCAAGGCCACCAGCGAGATCCGCAATCCGGACGGCTCGATCGTGTTCCAGCTGAAGGACATCGAGGTGCCGGCGGCCTGGTCGCAGGTGGCGTCCGACATCCTGGCGCAGAAGTATTTCCGCAAGGCCGGCGTGCCGGCGCGGCTGAAGAAGGTTGAAGAGACCTCCGTTCCCTCGTGGCTGTGGCGCTCCGTCGCCGACGAGACGGCGCTGGCCGAACTGCCCGAGGCCGAGCGCTATTCCTCCGAAATGTCCGCCAAGCAGGTGTTCAACCGGCTGGCCGGCACCTGGACCTACTGGGGCTGGAAGGGCGGCTACTTCAACGCCGAGGAAGACGCGCTGGCCTTCTATGAAGAGCTCGTGCACATGCTGGCCACCCAGCGCTGCGCACCCAACAGCCCGCAGTGGTTCAACACCGGCCTGCACTGGGCCTATGGCATCGACGGCCCCGGCCAGGGCCACTACTACGTGGATTTCGAGACCGGCAAGCTGACCCGCTCCACCTCGTCCTACGAGCACCCGCAGCCGCACGCCTGCTTCATCCAGTCGATCTCCGATGACCTCGTCAACGAAGGCGGCATCATGGACCTGTGGGTGCGCGAGGCGCGGCTGTTCAAGTACGGTTCCGGCACCGGCTCCAACTTCTCGTTCATCCGCGGCGAGAACGAGCCGCTGTCGGGCGGCGGCAAGTCGTCCGGCCTGATGTCGTTCCTGAAGATCGGCGACCGGGCGGCCGGCGCCATCAAGTCGGGCGGCACCACGCGCCGCGCCGCCAAGATGGTGGTGGTCGACATCGACCACCCGGACATCGAGGCCTACATCGACTGGAAGGTGAAGGAAGAAGAGAAGGTTGCCGCCCTCGTCACCGGCTCGAAGGTGGTGCAGCGGCACCTGAAGTCCATCATGAAGGCCTGCGTCAACTGCGAAGGCCCGGCGAAGGACTGCTATGACCCGGCGAAGAACCCGGCCCTGAAGCGCGCCATCAAGGACGCGCGCAAGAACCACGTGCCGGACGCCTACATCAAGCGCGTGCTGCAGTTCGCCGAACAGGGCTTCACCGAGATCGAGTTCGACACCTACGACACCGACTGGGACGGCGAAGCCTATCGCACCGTGTCGGGCCAGAACTCCAACAACTCGGTGCGGGTGACGGACGAGTTCCTGCGCGCCGTCGAGAACGGCACCTCGTGGGACCTCAACTGGCGGATGCGCGAAGGCGTGGCCAAGACCGTCGATGCGCGCGACCTGTGGGAGAAGGTGGGCAACGCCGCGTGGGCCTGCGCCGACCCGGGCATCCAGTTCCACACCACCATCAACGACTGGCACACCTGCCCGGCTTCGGGAGACATCCGCGCCTCCAACCCGTGCTCGGAGTACATGTTCCTCGACGACACGGCGTGCAACCTCGCCTCGCTGAACCTGCTCACCTTCCTGTCGAAGGGCGGCAACAAGTTCGACGTCAAGGGCTTCGAGCACGGTGTGCGGCTGTGGACCATGGTGCTGGAAATCTCCGTGCTGATGGCGCAGTTCCCGTCCAAGGAAATCGCGCGGCTGTCCTACGAGTTCCGCACCCTCGGCCTGGGCTTCGCCAACATCGGCGGGCTGCTGATGACGTCGGGCTTCTCCTACGACTCCGATGAAGGCCGCGCCATCTGCGGCGCCATCTCGGCGATCATGACCGGCGTGTCCTACGCCACGTCTGCCGAAATGGCCGGCGAGCTGGGCGCCTTCCCCGGCTACAAGAAGAACGCCGCGCACATGCTGCGCGTCATGCGCAACCACCAGCGCGCCGCGCACGGGCTGCACGAGGGCTACGAAGGCCTGTCCATCACGCCTGTGCCGCTTGACCACGCCAACTGCCCGGACACCGAGCTCGTCGAACATGCCCGCGCGGCCTGGGACCTGGCCGTCAGCCTCGGCGAGAAGAACGGCTACCGCAACGCCCAGTCCACGGTGATTGCGCCCACCGGCACCATCGGCCTCGTCATGGACTGCGACACCACCGGCATCGAGCCCGACTTCGCGCTGGTGAAGTTCAAGAAGCTGGCCGGCGGCGGCTACTTCAAGATCATCAACCGCGCCGTGCCGGCCGCGCTCACCACGCTCGGCTACACCGAGGCCGAGATCGAGACGATCATCAAGTACGCCGTCGGCCACGGCACGCTGGCGGATGCGCCGTTCATCAACCACACCGCGCTCAAGGCGCGCGGCTTCACCACCAAGGAACTGCAGGCGGTGGAGAACGGCCTGGCCTCGGCCTTCGACATCAAGTTCGTGTTCAACAAGTGGACGCTGGGCGAGGACTTCTGCAAGGACGCCCTCGGCATCCCGGCGGAGCGGCTGGACGATTTCGACTTCTGCCTGCTCACCCACCTTGGCTTCACCAAGAAGGAGATCGAGGCGGCCAACATCCACGTCTGCGGCGCCATGACCCTCGAGGGCGCGCCGGGGCTGGCCGACGAGCACCTGCCCGTCTTCGACTGCGCCAACCCGTGCGGCCGGCTGGGCAAGCGGTATCTCTCGGTGGACAGCCACATCCGCATGATGGCGGCGTCGCAGCCGTTCATCTCGGGCGCCATCTCCAAGACCATCAACATGCCCAACGACGCCACGGTCGAGGACTGCCAGGCCGCCTACATGCTGTCCTGGAAGCTGGCGCTGAAGGCCAACGCGCTGTACCGCGACGGCTCGAAGCTGTCGCAGCCCTTGTCCGCCGCCCTCATCGAGGACGAGGAGGAGGACATCGACGACCTGCTCGAGCAGGTCGCCTCGAACCAGCCCGCCGCCCAGCGCGTCGAGAAGATCGTCGAGAAGATCGTCGAGATCGCCGCCAAGCAGGAGCGCGAGAAGCTGCCGCAGCGGCGCAAGGGCTACACCCAGAAGGCCATCGTCGGCGGCCACAAGGTGTACCTGCGCACCGGCGAATATGACGACGGCCGCCTCGGCGAGATCTTCATCGACATGCACAAGGAAGGCGCCGCCTTCCGCGCCATGATGAACAACTTCGCCATCGCCGTGTCGCTGGGCCTGCAGTACGGCGTGCCGCTGGAGGAGTATGTGGAGGCGTTCACCTTCACCCGCTTCGAGCCGGCCGGCATGGTGCAGGGCAACGACGCCATCAAGAACGCCACGTCGATCCTCGACTACGTGTTCCGTGAACTGGCCGTGTCCTACCTCTCGCGCAACGACCTCGCCCACGTGGAGCCGGCAGACCTGCGCTTCGACACCATGGGCAAGGGCGCCAATGAAGGCGCGCTGGACGGCAACGGCAACGCCGCCTCGCCCTGCCCGCCCGGCGGCCTGCCGGCAGCGGCGGTGGCCTCGTCGGGCTACACCCGCCAGAAGCTGTCGGACAACGTGTTCGTCATCGGCGGCGCGGCCGTGGCGTCGGCCCGGGGCAACCCGGTGGCGGTCATGCAGCACCGCGCCGAGGCCAGCTTCGTGGCGGACGGCACCGCCGCCCTGGCGGTCGGCTTTGCCGAGCAAACCCAGATGGCCATCCTCGACATCGACTCGGACGGCAAGGTGAAGACCGAGGCCGAACGCCGCGTCGAGGCGCGCATGAAGGGCTACGAAGGCGACTCGTGCGGCGAATGCGGCAACTTCACGCTGCTGCGCAACGGCACCTGCATGAAATGCGACACGTGTGGGTCCACGAGCGGGTGTTCCTAACACCTGACTGCTGACAATTACCCGGCCCGGAGGGAAACCTCCGGGCTGATTTCCTCAGATCATGTCTCTTTATGACGTGAATAAAATTTATCTGTCTGAGCGAATATATTCATGACCGATTTGAAGGATCATTCGCTTATCGCGGCCTTTTTGGGAAATTTCAAATTCAGCTTCAATAAAGCTAAAGGCTTTTTCTAATCGATCTGCTGAGTGATACTCTCTACAGCGCAACCAAATCCGACTTAACTTCCGAAATCTTGTCTTTTGCCCATCAGGAATTCTCGGCGCTATACGCTTAAAGTCTCCATCGGTTGTAATAAGCACCGCCCTTTGATCTTCAGCTAGTCGCCTGTGATTAACTCGCAATTGGTTGAGATTACGGTGTTTTCGGCGGGTTTTGAAGTATCCGGTTTTGCAAGGTTGTGACGATTTGGCAGCATTTTCTTGCGTTTTTGCGCGGCCGTGCAGGTGGGGTCTGGGCATTGCGAGCATACTCTGATTCACTGTCGGGAGATTGAAGAGGAGCCCCGCCGATGCGCCCCAGGAAGCCTGACCCCACGCTGCAGACCGACATGTTCCGCGAAAGCCTTGCGGCGATCCTGGATCGCCGGCACGAACTGCTGCAGCTGGCGGACCGCATCGACTGGGACCGGCTTGATGC
>JAZBOA010000595.1:0-2122 GCA_036350935.1 Anderseniella sp.
ACCTTGCTGCTCGTCAGCGCTCTGTTGATAACCGCCTGCGCGGCGCCCGCCCCCAGCGCGCCTGCGCCCGCTGAACAACCCCCCGCCGCTCAGGAACCCCCAGCGGAAGAGCCGGCCGCCGAAGAACCTGCTGCTGAAGAGCCGGCCGGCTTCGACTGGCGCATGTTCGAAGGCGAAACGCTGCGTATCGCCATGGTCACCCAACCCTGGTCGCAGTTCCTGGAGCCGTACATCGGCGAGTTCGAGGAACTATCCGGTATGGACGTGACCTACGAGATCTTGCCTGAAGACCAGTTCCGCCAGAAGACAACCATCGAATTCGCCTCCGGCGTCAGCGATGTGGATGTCTTTCTCTCTATGGTGGCCCAGGAAGGGATCAAATACGAAAGCGCCGGCTGGTACGCCGATTTCAACGAGCTTCTGAACAATCCGGCCATCACCGATCCCGACTTCGACTTCGCCGACTTCACCGAAAGCAGCCTGGGCATCGCCACCCTGTCCAACGGCAAGTTGATCGGTCTGCCGGTTTACAACGAGTTCGGCGCACTGTTCTACAACAAGGCGCTGTTCGATGCAGCCGGCGTACCCTACCCGCCGGCAACCATCGAGGAGGTGGAAGCGGCGGCAGCAGCCATCAATGATCCTGCCAACGGGATCTACGGTTTCGTTGGCCGGGGCGCGGGACCGGCGGCCACCTCGCAGTTCTCCTCGTTGCTGCACAGCTTTGGCAGCGAGTGGATCGACGCCGAGGGCAATGCCAATGTGCTCGACCCGAAGTTCCTCGAAGCCATCGACTGGTACGGCTCCATGCTGCGCAACTACGGCCCCGAAGGCACCACCTCCTACTCCTGGCAGCAGGGGCAGGATGTCTTCCTGCAGGGCAAGGCCGGCATGTGGATGGACGCCAGCGTCTTCTTCGCTAACCTGGTGGATCCGGAGCAGTCCACAGTGCTGGACAGCGTCGGTGTGACGATGGCGCCCGAGGCCGAGGTTCGCACGCCCTATGTCGGCGGCTGGCACCTTTCCATCTACGAAGGCTCGCCGAAGAAGGACGCCGCCTGGCTCTTCGTCCAGTGGGCCCTGGGCAAGGAGATGGTCAAGCGCGCCCAGCTCAACAACATCACCACCGGCCGCGCCTCTGCCTGGAACTCAGAGGAGTACAAGGCTCAGAACGAGTATCCGGAATTTGCCGAAGTGTATCTGGAGGCCATGACTATCGCCGATTCCCGCTGGAATCCGCCGGTGCTGGCCGTCAGCGAGGCCCGCGACGCCGTCGGCGCAGTCATCGTCCTTTCCATCGAGGGTGAAGGCTTTGCGGCCGAAGCAGAAAAGGCCAACGAAGTCCTCCAACGTCTCCTGGACGATACGCCCGACTTGGCAACCTATCCGTAATTGGCTCTGCGATCGGCTTCCGCCGATCTGACCGGAGGGCTGGCAGTTCCTTGTCCACAGACAGTGCAAAGCGCCTTGCACCGCATGGCTCTGTCTGGCGGCGGGGACTGCCAGTCCTTGCTTTTGCTAACCGACTGACGGCCCGCTCATTTGCCATGTCGCAATTCTTACCCACCCACGAGAAGAAACAGATCCTCCGCCAGGTATACGCCATGGCGCCGGGCCAGCCCGTGCCGCTGCTGGTCCAGCCTTTCGGCAAATGGTATGCCACTCGCCAGGTCATCGAGGACCCGGCGGCCGATATGGCCCGGCAGATGCAGGCCAACCGCAACCAGGAGGCGGTCCACGACTTCACCGTCCCCCACCTGAAGACCGGCATTGGCCTGGGCGCCATCGCCGCATCCTTCACCGGCGCATGCCGCTGGAGCGACGAGAGCGACGCCTGGATCGATCCCATCATCAAGGATCGACCCGGCGCGGTCTACGACCTTGGCTTGCCTGATCCCTGCCGTTCGGGCCTCAATCCGCTGATCTTCGAGCGTCTTCAACGCTACCAGGAGCAGAACGTTTACCCGGTCCAACCCTGCAACATCGCCTCGCCGCTGACCACAGCCTCCTACATCTGGGGCTACAGCGATTTCCTGCCGGCGCTTATCTTCAATCCGCGCGAGGTCCACCACCTGCTGGAGCTGGTCACCCAGGCCACCATCGACGCAGTGCGCGCCCAAAT
>JAZBOA010000596.1:0-6192 GCA_036350935.1 Anderseniella sp.
GCACGGCCCTGCTTGTCGTCCTGCGTGACAGCCAAAAGAATGTGCCGCGCCTCGCATATGGCCGGTGATGACAGTTTCTCTGGATTGACTTCATAGAAGCGGCGGCACTCTTTCTCGCTGGCATCGGGCACTTTCACTTCCCGCTCGATCAGGCAGCGGATCAGGGCATCTTCCTCGGTCTCCACCCTGCCTGCCCCGTCCACTCCGGCCGGCGCGCGGACGTCCAGCCGCCGGGCTTCCTGCAACAGGAGCTGCCTTACAGCCAGCGCCCGGGCAGCCAGCCGCAGCGCCTCGCCCGGATTGGCCGCCGGATGATTCTGGGCCTCGGCGAGAATTTCCGCTTCACCGATCAGCACGCCGTTGACCGTTACATCCCCGACAATGGCCGCCGGCTTCGGCGGCACATCGGTATCGGGTTCCACATAACCCGAGTAGCTTTCAGCACCACGCTTGCCGTGCGGGGCATGCTGCCGGCTGCGATCAAGCGTCGGGTTGGAGTAGACAGAGGTCATGACACGTTACTCCGCAGGAAGCCGCGGCGCAGGCCGCGTGTTGCGCTGGCGCACCACCTGGTAACCGGGCCGCCACATGTAGCGAACCGGAACCGACAGCATGTGCACCAGCCGCGAGAAGGGGAAGATCAGGAAGATGGTCAGGCCCAGCAGAATGTGCACCTGGTACGGCCAGGATTGCGCCCCGACAAGATTGGCAGTGCCTTCTATGCGCAAGGTAAGGATGCGCTGCGCCCACTCGGAAAGAGCCATCATGACGCCGGCGTCTTCATGTGCCAGCGAATAAGGCACGGTTATGAGGCCCAGCACCAGTTGTATGAACAGAATGACCAGGATCGCATTGTCGGCGAAGGCCGAAGTGGCGCGGACGCGAGGATCGAAGAACCGCCGGTGCATCAGCAGCAGAAGTCCGGCGAGGCAGACCAGCCCAGCTATTGAACCTGCCACGATTGCCAGCAGTTGTTTGGCTTCGGCCGTGATGAAGTGCTCATAAACGGCGTGAGGGGTCAGCAGGCCGACGGTGTGTCCGAGCAGCAGGAACAGGATGCCGGCATGGAACAGCACCGACCCCCACATCAACTGCTTGCGGCGCAGCAACTGCGACGATCCCGAGCGCCAAGTATATGGCTCACGGTCATAACGCAGGATCGAACCGATGATCATGACGGCCAGCGCCACGTACGGGTAAACGGTGAACAGAAGGGTATTGATGTAGTCAGGCATGGCAGAGCCTCCCTTTACATGGACTGGCCGGTCGAGGGCGTGGCCGGCTTGCGTTGGTGAGCCCGTATCTGGCGTTGCAGCCGGTCAGGGCCACACGCGTTCTCACCGGTGTTGCCGCCAAAGGTCACCACTTCCTCCTCCCAGATCTCGTCAAGGGCTTCGAGGTCGAGCGGGTCGTCCTCCGGCTGGGCCAGCAACTGCTTCAGCAGGCCCGCATCGGGCTTTCCCTTGGCCATCGCCTCCAACGCGATGAAGGCATTGAGATAGACCGACTTGCGCTTGCGCAGCCGCTCCTTCAGGGCGGTGATGATGTGGCCCGTCTGGCCCAACAGTTCGCGGGCCTCCTGTTCCGGTTTCATCGACAGGTACTCGAGGAACATCGGCAGGTAGTCCGGCAGTTCCTTCGCATCCAGCTCGAAACCGTCGGCCTCGTACATCCCCATCAGGTCGACCATGGCCTGGCCACGGTCGCGGCTTTCACCGTGCACGTGCTCGAACAGGTGCAGTGACAGCGTTCTCGTGCGGTCGAACAACAGCACGTAGCGCTCCTGTGCATCGTAGAGATCGGTTGCCGCGATGTTGTCGGCGAGGCGTTCCACCAATGCGCGCTCTCGCGGCTTGAGCCAGCTTTCCTCAACCAGCGCCTGCTTGAGTTCTGGCATTGCGCCCTGCAGTTCGCTGTCCGGATAGCTCAACAACAGCGACAGGACTTTCAGCGTCTTGTGCATCACACCCGCTCCTTGAACACGTCGGTTGGCGTTTGCACCGTGCGGGTGCGCTTGGCGCCGAACAGATTGGTTTCGCTCTCTCCGCCCGAGCAACCGTTGCCGAACGAGAAGCCGCATGAACCGCGCACGTCATAGGCGTCTTCGGAGATCTCCCGATGCGATGTCGGGATGACGAAGCGGTCCTCGTAATTGGCAATGGCCATCACGTGGTACATCTCCTCGATCATCTGGCCGGTCATGCCCACCTTGCGGGCAACCGCCTCATCGATGACGCCGTCGACGGTCTTGGCCCGCATGTAGGCGCGCATGGCGAGCATGCGTTCCAGCGCGGAGACGACCGGGGCCTCCTTTCCTGCGGTGAGCAGGTTGGCGAGATAGCGAACCGGGATGCGCATGGAACGAACGTCCGGCATGGCGCCGTCCATGCCGATCTTCCCGGCTTCCGCCGCCGACTGCAGAGGTGACAATGGCGGGATGTACCAGACCATTGGCAGCGTGCGGTACTCAGGGTGCAGCGGGAAGGCCACCTTCCAGTCCATCGCCATCTTGTAGACAGGTGACTTCTTTGCAGCTTCCAGCCAGGCATCCGGCACGCCATCCCTGCGGGCCTGCTCGATCACCTTGGGGTCATTGGGGTCGAGGAAGATCTTGAGCTGCTCTTCATACAGGTTGCGCTCGTCACTGGCCGAGGCGGCATCGGCAATCCGGTCGGCATCGTACAGCACAACGCCAAGATAGCGGATGCGGCCGACGCAGGTTTCCGAGCACACCGTTGGATGGCCCGCTTCGATGCGCGGATAGCAGAACACGCATTTCTCGGATTTGCCCGATGACCAGTTGTAATAGATCTTCTTGTAGGGGCAGCCGGATACGCACATCCGCCAGCCGCGGCACTTTTCCTGGTCGATCAGGACGATGCCGTCATCCTCGCGCTTGTAGATGGCGCCTGACGGGCAAGCAGCCACGCAGGTCGGGTTGAGGCAGTGCTCGCACAACCGCGGCAGGTACATCATGAAGGTGTTCTCGAACTCGCCGTATATTTCCTTCTCGACACCCTCGAAATTGTAGTCGGCAGAGCGCTTGGAGAATTCCCCGCCCAGGATTTCCTCCCAGTTGGGGCCCCACTGGATTTTCTCCATGCGCTCGCCGCTCACCAGCGACCTGGGGCGGGCCGTGGGAGAGGCCTGGCTTTCGCCTGCGGTCTGCAGGTGGCCATAATCGAAGTCGAACGGCTCGTAGTAATCGTCGATCTCCGGCAGGTCAGGATTGGCGAATATCTTGGCCAGGATGCGCCACTTGGGGCCCATCTTCGGCTCGATCTTACCGTTGGCCTTGCGTGCCCATCCGCCGTTCCATTTTTTCTGGTTCTCCCAGTCCTTCGGGTAGCCGATGCCGGGCTTGGTCTCGACGTTGTTGAACCAGGCGTACTCGACGCCTTCGCGGTTGGTCCAGACGTTCTTGCAGGTGACGGAGCAGGTATGGCACCCGATGCATTTGTCGAGATTCAATACCATGCCGATTTGTGCGCGGATCTTCATTCTGCCGCCTCCTTGTGCGCAGCCGGTTCACGGTACGGGCCTTCCAGCCAGTCCACCTTCTCGAGCTTGTGGACGACCACGAACTCGTCGCGGTTCGAACCAACCGTGCCGTAATAGTTGAAGCCATAGGATTGCTGTGCGTAGCCGCCGATCATGTGCGTCGGCTTGGTGATCGCCCGCGTTACCGAGTTGTGGATGCCGCCACGCTGGCCGGTAAGCTGCGAGCCCGGCGTGTTCACGATCTTCTCCTGCGCGTGGTACATGTAGATCGTACCTTCCTTCATGCGCTGCGAAACGACCGTACGGGCCACGATGGCGCCATTGGCGTTGAACACCTCGACCCAGTCGTTGTCGACAAGACCGGCCTTGGCTGCGTCCACCTCGGAGAGCCAGACCACGGGGCCGCCGCGATTGAGCGTCAACATCATCAGGTTGTCCGAGTAGGTCGAGTGGATGCCCCACTTCTGGTGCGGGGTGATGAAGTTCAGTATGACCTGCGGCTTGCCGTTGGATTTCTCCTGGATTGCCGGATAGATCGACTTGGTGTCGATGGGCGGGCGATACACACAGAATGCCTCGCCGAAGGCACGCATCCACAGGTGGTCCTGATAGAGCTGCTGCCGGCCGGTCAGCGTACGCCAGGGGATCAGCTCGTGGACGTTCGTGTAACCGGCATTGTAGCAGACCTTTTCGGACTCAATCCCCGACCAGGTCGGCGACGAGATGATCTTGCGCGGCTGCGCCACGACATCGCGGAAGCGGATTTTCTCGTCTTCCTTCGGGATCGCCAGGTGGGTGTGATCACGGCCCGTATTCTTCGACAGGGCTTCCCAGGCCTTCACTGCCACTTCGCCGTTGGTCTCCGGCGCCAGCGACAGGATCACCTCGGTGGCGTCGATGTCCGTGTCGATGCGCGCCATGCCCTTGGTGACGCCTTCCTCGCTGACCACGCCGTTCAACCGCTTGAGCAGGTCAACCTCGTGCTCGGTGTTCCACGAGATGCCCTTGCCGCCATTGCCGAGCTTGTCCATCAGGGGGCCAAGCGCGGTGAACCGCTTGTAGAGGTTCGGATAGTCGCGCTCGACAACGGCAACCGCCGGCATGGTCTTGCCGGGGATGGGTTCAACCTCACCCTTCTGCCAGTCCTTGACGTCAAACGGCTGGGCCAGTTCGCCCGGCGTATCGTGGAGGATCGGCACCAGCACGACGTCCTTCTCGACGCCCAGCACTTCAGGCGCCACGTCGGAGAACTTCTTCGCCAGCCCCTTGAAAATGTCCCAGTCACTGCGTGCATCCCAGGCCGGATCAGCCGCAGACGTCAGCGGGTGAATGAACGGGTGCATGTCGGAGGTGTTGAGGTCGTTCTTCTCGTACCAGGTTGCAGTCGGCAGAACGATGTCGGAATAGACGCAAGTCGTCGACATGCGGAAGTCCAGCGTCACCAGCAGGTCGAGCTTTCCTTCAGGTGCCTCGTCGTGCCAGACCACGTCAGTGCCGCGCTGGCGGCCTTCCTCGCCCAGGTCCTTGCCCATCACGCCGTGCGAGGTACCAAGCAGGTGCTTGAGGAAATACTCGTGTCCCTTGCCCGAAGAGCCAAGCAGGTTGGAGCGCCAGACGAACAGGTTGCGGGGCCAGTTGGCCGGATCATCCGGATCCTCGCACGACATCTGCAACTTGCCCGCCTTGAGCTGGGCCGCAACATAGTCCTTCGCCTCCTGCTTTGCCTTTGCCGCTGCTTCGGCAATTTCCAGCGGATTGGCCTTGAGCTGCGGTGCTGACGGCAGCCAGCCCATGCGCTCAGCCCGGATGTTGAAGTCGATAAGCGTGCCGTCCCACGGACCCTCCGGCGCGGTAGGCGACAGTATCTCGTCCACCTGCAGCGTCTCGTAGCGCCACTGGTCTGTGTGGGCATAAAAGAACGAGGTGGAGTTCATCTGGCGAGGAGGACGGCCCCAGTCGAGACCAAAGGCCAATGGCAGCCAGCCGGTTTGTGGACGCAGCTTTTCCTGGCCGACATAGTGGCTCCAGCCACCACCGGACTGGCCTATGCAGCCGCACATCACCAGCAGGTTGATGATGCCGCGGTAGTTCATGTCCATGTGGTACCAGTGGTTCAGACCGGCGCCGAGAATGACCATTGACCGTCCATGGGTCTTCTCGGCATTGGACGCAAACTCGCGAGCCACGGTAATGATCTGGTCACGCGGCACACCGGTGATCTTCTCCGCCCATGCCGGGGTGTAAGGCTGGTTCTCGTCATAGGATTTCGCGGTGGTGCCGTCTTTCAGACCGCGGTCAAGACCATAGTTGGCCACGAACAGGTCGAACACGGTGGCTACCAGTGCGTCACCCCCTGCAAGCTTCAGCTTTTTCGCGGGAACCGAACGCACCAGCACACTGTCATGGTCGGTGCCCTCGAAATGGTCGTGCTCGCGGTTGCCGAAATAGGGGAACGCGACGTTGGCCACATCATCATGTTCCTCGTCCATGATCAGGCTCATGGCGAGCTGAATATCTCTCCCCTTGCCATCCTTCTGTTCGAGGTTCCACTTGCCGTGTTCACCCCAGCGATGACCGATCGAACCATTGGGAGCGACGGCCTTGCCGGACTTGGCGTCAATGGCGACCGTCTTCCAGTCAGGGTTGTTCTTCTCGCCCAGCGCACCCTTGAAGTCAGCCGCGCGCAACAGC
>JAZBOA010000597.1:0-5272 GCA_036350935.1 Anderseniella sp.
CCCTCGACCTGCTGCAGGAGCTGCTGGCGGCATATGAGGGCACGGTGCTGCTGGTCAGCCACGACCGCGACTTTATCGACCGGGTAGCTACCTCGACGCTGGTGTTCGAGGGCGGCGGGCGCTGGCGCGAATATCCGGGTGGTTACTCCGACATGGCGCGGCAGGCCGGCGCTGCCCGGGCGGAGGTGAAGCAGCAGGCGGCCGCAGCTAGGCCTGCTGCTAGGCCGGAGGACGCCCTGCAGGTTTCGGAAGCGCCGAAGCAGAAGCGCAAGTTGTCGTTCAAGGAGAAGCACGCGCTGGAAACGCTGCCCGGCGAAATGGACAAGCTGACTGCCGGTATCGCCCGGTTGCAGCAGCAAATGGCCGATCCCGGCTTTTATGGGCGCGATCCTGCCGGTTTTGATAAAGCAGCCGTCGAACTTCAGGCTATGCAGGACAGACTGGCCGCGATGGAAGAGCAGTGGCTGGAGCTTGAAATGCTGCGCGAAGAACTGGAAGGCTGACGGCGTAACATGGCTGAACCCTCATATCTCATCGGTGTCGATACCGGCGGCACCTATACCGACGCCGCCGTGCTGGATGCCGCAAGCCACAAGGTGCTGGCCTCGGCCAAGGCGCTGACCACCCGTGGCGACCTTGCCATCGGGGTGACCGAAGCCGTCGAGCGGGCGCTGGGCGAGTTGCCTTCCGGCGCCGCCGCCAGCGTCAGGCTGGTGTCGGTATCAACCACGCTCGCCACCAACGCTGTGGTCGAGGGGCATGGCTCTCCCGTGTGCGTGGTGCTGATCGGCTTCGACGAGACCATGGTGCAGCGCTCCGGTCTGACCACGGCGTTTCCAGGCCTGGTGGTGGAGCGCATTGGCGGCGGTCACGATCACAATGGCGGCGAGGTGGCGAAGCTCGACATGGAGGCGCTGGCGGCTGTTGCCGAAAGACACACGGGTGCGGTGGAGGCCTTCGCGGTGGCCTCGCAGTTTGCGGTGCGCAACCCGGCGCACGAGCATGCAGCGCGTGACTTTCTCATCAAGCATACCGGCTTGCCGGTTACCTGTTCCACCGAACTTGCATCTGCGCTGGACGCGCCGCGCCGGGCGCTCACCGCGGCGCTCAATGCGCGGCTGATCTCGCGCATTTCGCTGCTCATCGTGGCGGTGGAGAAGGCGATGAAGACGTTCGGCATCGACGCGCCGCTGATGATCACCAAGGGCGATGGCTCGCTGGCGCGGGCGTCCACCGTGGCGTTGCGGCCCATCGAGACGGTGCTGTCCGGCCCGGCCGCCAGCCTCGTTGGTGCGGCGTCGTTGTCGGGCCTCGGCGACTTCATCCTGTCCGACATGGGCGGCACCACGACCGACCTTGGCGTGTTTGAGAACGGCCGTCCGCAGGTCAACGAGCAGGGCGCCGATGTGGGCGGCTGGCGCACCATGGTGCAGGCCATCGACGTGCGCACGCTGGGCCTTGGCGGCGACAGCGAGGTCACCTTTGACATCAAGGGCGTGCCTACGGTTGGCCCGCGCCGGGCAGTGCCGGTGTCGCTGATCGCAAGCCGCTTTCCCGAGATACTTGAATCACTTGAGGCAACTCTCTCGGAGCCTGAATCAAGCTCCATGGCGGGCCGGTTCGTGATGCTGCCGTTAGGCCGGTCTGGCGAGGGCGCGGACCCCGCAGGTCTCAATGGCCGTGAGCGTGAACTGCTGGCGTCGATTACGGAGCGGCCGCTGCCGCTGTCGAAAGTGGCGGCTGGTTCCGGCAGCCAGCGGGCGCTGGAGGGGCTTGCCCGCAAGGGTCACGTGCAGCTTGCCGGCTTCACGCCGTCCGACGCCGCGCACGTGCTGAACATGCAGGCCAACTGGTCGCGCGAGGCGGCGGTGCTGGCGGCCAAGCTGCTGGTGCGGTTCGTGCTCATGCAAGCGCCCAATGACGAGCTGGTGGAACGCATTTGCCGATCGGTGTGGGAAGAGACGGTGCGGCTGACCGGCCGGGCCGTGCTGGAAACCGCGCTTGGTCATCACGCCATTGAGCCGGGCCGGGCAGGCGGGCTGATTGACGTCGTCTGCCGTGGAATCGGCAAGCGGTCGCTGGCGCGGGTGCAGATCACGCCGATGGTGCCGGTGGTCGCGGTGGGCGGGCCGGTGAAGGTCTACTACCGGGAAGTGGGCCAGCGGCTGGGATGCGAGATGGTCTTTCCGGAGGCCTGCGAGGTGGCCAACGCCGTGGGTGCCGCAACCGGCATGATCGCGCGCACCGTCACCATCGAGGTGAACGGCAACGGGGCGGGCGTGTTCCGAGTGCACGGGCCGGATGGCGTCACCCAGCTCGGCATTGCCGAGGAGGCGATCAACCTGGCCTCGTCGCTGGCGCGCGAGACGGCTGCGGCGGCGGTGGCGGAGATGGGCGGCGGCGAGGCCTCGTTCGAGGAAAGTGTCGAACGGGTGATGCTGCCGGATGCCATCAACGACAGCGGCATGTTGCGGGCGGTGGTGAAGGTCGAGGCAACGGCGCGGCCGGCCTATTGACCCCGGATGCTGCCGGTCTAACGTTGCGGGCATGGACCACAAGCAGCTGATAGCGGACTTGAGCGCGGCGGACCGCGAGGCGCTGACGGCCCGCACCGATGGTCCGGGGCTGGTTCACCTGGCCGCTCACCTGGGGCTGATCCTTGCCGGTGGCTGGAGCATCGCAGCCGGGGTGCCGGGCTGGCCGGTCATCTTGCTGGTTTACGGTATCGCGCTGGTGTTCCTGTTCACGCTGCTGCACGAGACGGTGCACCAGACACCGTTCCGGTCCCACTGGCTCAATATAGGGGCGGGGTGGTTATGCTCTCTTGTGCTGGCGCTGCCCTACAACTGGTTCCGCTATTTCCACTTCGCCCATCATCGCTTCACCCAAGACCCGGACAATGATCCGGAACTCGCCTCGCCCAAGCCGGAAACGGTCTGGCAGTATGTGCGCCATGTTTCCGGCCTGCCGGTGTGGAAGTCGCACGTGACGACGCTGGTGACCAACGCGCTTGGCCGCAATGCCGACGCATACGTTCCGGCGCGGGGCCGGGGCAGGGTGCGGCGGGAGGCGCAAGCCATGCTTGCGGTCTATGGGCTGCTGGCGCTGGGCTCCTCGCTGGCCGGGTCGGCGCTGCTGGTGTGGGTGTGGATCGTACCGCTGCTGCTGGGCCAGCCGTTCCTGCGGCTCTACCTCCTGGCCGAGCATGGCCGCTGTCCGCTGGTGGCCAACATGCTGGAGAACTCGCGCACCACCTTCACCAACCGGATCGTGCGCTTGCTGGCCTGGAACATGCCCTATCATGCCGAGCATCACGCTTATCCGGCGGTTCCGTTTCACAAGCTGCCCGAGTTTCACAAGCTGACGCAGGACCATCTGAAGGTGACCGAGCGCGGCTACGGGCGGTTTACGGCGAAGTACGCGGCTAGCCTTCGGCGATGAGCCGGACACCAATCAACGCCAGGAAGCCTGCCATCACCCGGTCGATCCAGGTTTTCGCGCGCATGTAGGCGGCGCGCGGCCGGGCGGTCGAGAACAGCAATGCCACCACGGTGTACCAGCCGATCTCGTTGAAGAACACGATGATGACGGCGGCCACGTAAACCCATGCGGGCGCGTGGGCTGGCAGCAGCGCCACGAAGATCGAGCCGAAGAACACCACCACCTTCGGGTTCGCCAGTTGCGTTACGCTCCCGAGGGTGAAGGCGCGCCACGGTGTTATCAGTTTCGCCTTCGCGCCGTCCAGTTCCACAGGTTCCGGCGCATGGCGCCACAGCATGATGGCCAGCCAGACAAGGTAGATTCCGCCGGCAATCTTGAACGCCGTGTAGGCCCAGGCAGCGGTTTCCAGCAGGAGGGCGACCCCCAGAATGGCGGCCGACGACCAGATGATGGTGCCAAGCCCCAGCCCCATCACCGCCGACAGCGCGACGGGGCGCGGGTTCGACAGCGCGAGCTTCGAGATCAGCACGAACGACTGGCCGGGGCTGATGGCGGCCAGCAGCTGCACGGCCCAGAGCGTGGCGAGGGGCGCAAGGAATTCCATGGATGACATTCATATTCGCGATGCATAGAACTGCAAGCATGAATGAGACAGGGGGAAACATGATCGGATTTGATGCTGCTGCAGCCACCTATGACCGCTCGCGCCATGCGCTGATCCCGGATTATGACGACCTCTACGGCGCAGCCGTGGCGGCGCTGGAGCTTGCGGCGGATGAGCCTGCGCGCGTGCTGGACCTCGGCGCGGGGACCGGCGGTTTTGCGCTTGAAGTTGTCAATGGGCATCCGCGCGTGCACGTTGAGCTTGCCGATATCTCGACGAAGATGCTGGAACAGGCACGGGCGAAGTTTGCCGGCGACGGGCGTTTTTCGTTCCGCGAGCTGGACATCGTCACGGGTGAGTTCGGCGACGGCTGGGACCGGATCATCTCGTCGTTCGTGATCCATCACCTTGAGCACGCCGACAAGCGCAAGGTCTTCGCCAAGGCCTGCAAGGCGCTGAAGCCGGGCGGAGTTTTCGTCAATATCGACCAGGTCCAGGCGTGTTCGCAGGCCGTCCAGGACATTCACATGCGGCTGTGGAAGAAGGACGTTCTGGCGGCGGGCGCGCTGGAGGAGGACCTTGAGGATGGCCTGAAGCGCATGGAAGCGATGGACATCAACGCCGAACTGGACGACCAGGTATTGTGGCTCGAACAGGCCGGATTCAGCGAGGTTGAAGTGGTGTATCGCAATTATTTCTATGCGGTTTTCGTGGCGAAGAAGGGCGCTTGAGGCTTGGCGCGGATAACCATCAGGCAGGCCGTTGCGGTTACTGCCGCGCTGCTGGCGGGGGCGTTCGGATACCAGCAGCTGGCGGCGGGCCCGGCGGAGTATGTGCTGGCGGTGAGCTGGCAGCCGGCATTCTGCGAGACGCGGCCACGGCTGCCCGAGTGCCGGTCGCAGACGGCGGACCGGGTCGACGCTTCCAGCTTCTCCCTGCACGGGCTGTGGCCGCAGCCGCGCTCACGGGCCTATTGCGGGGTCAGTGAACGCCATGTGCGGCTGGACAAGGACAGCCGCTGGCACGACCTGCCGTGGGAGCGGCTGGACGAGGAGCTTTGGCGGCAGCTGCAGCGGGCCATGCCGGGTACCCGTTCAGGCCTTCACAAGCATGAATGGATCAAGCACGGCACCTGCTATGACGGGGCCGGTGCGCAGGAGTACTTCGAGGACTCGCTGATCGTGCTGGATGCGATCAACCGCTCGGCGGTGCGCGAGCTGTTCGCGG
>JAZBOA010000598.1:0-2481 GCA_036350935.1 Anderseniella sp.
GCCGGCCGGCTGTTGTTGAAGATGTCCCCGCCGACGCCGACGCGGGCCAGCGGCTGCGTATCAGCGCATACGGGGCCAAGGCCTTCGACGTGAGTGGGATTGTTTTCATCGAGGGTGCACGAGGCGGCGCGGTCAGGCGACATCGACACCAGCGCTGCATAAATGGCGGCATCGCCAAGATTGCGCGTCGAGTATACGTTCTTCAGTTCGATGGGCATGACCTGCGGTCCTTGCGAGTGATTGACAGATGTGTCCGCCACTCCGCAAACCGGGTGCCAGCTTGTGGACGCACCACGCAAAACCTGAAAAAGCACAATGTTTCATAAGCTTGGCTGAACTGGCGCGGCGTCGGGTAAAGCCGGCTGGAGCCGCGCACTCTCAAATCGGGAGGCAGAAAGGGATTTGATCCGGCAAACACCGGCGTGCACGGCATCCATTGTTTTGAAATTTTCTGATTAATTTCAATATTTTAAATTGTTCTCGCCGGGCGGCACAAGGCTTGCCTTCCTGTCCAGCATGATTTCGCTGGCCATGGCCCATTGCCCTGCCAACCCCCGGGAGAATACCGATGAGAGCCGCAGATGTTTCCGCGTACAACCTGCTCGACAGCCCTGACACATCCGCCGGACCCAAGCAGTTCGACCTGTTCGGCGTCACCATCGACAACCTGACGATGGATGAAGCGCTGCGTGAAGTTACCCACCACGCCCTGGGCGCCGAAAGACGCCGTTATGCCTTCGTCAATGCCGACTGCCTCAATCATGCAGGCCGCAACATGGCCTACGCCCGGGTGCTGTCGCGCCAGTCCCGGGTGTTTGCCGACGGATCAGGCGTGGCGCTCGCCGCCCGGCTGAACGGCGTGCGGGTTCGTGGCAACGTCAACGGCACCGACATGTTTCCGCTGCTGTGCGCAGAGGCGGCGAGCCTGAGCCTTCGCATCTTTCTGCTGGGCAGTGGCGAGGGGGTTGCGCAACAGGCGTCAGACAACATGCGCCAGGCATATCCCGGCCTGCAGATCTGCGGCGTCCGACACGGATACTTCAACGCCAGCGAGACGGACGAGGTGATCAAGGCGATCAACGCGCACAACCCCGACATCGTGCTGGTGGGGCTTGGCGCACCGCGCCAGGAAATGTGGATCGAGAAGTTCGGCAACCGCCTTGATGCAAAGGTGCTGATCGGCGTAGGCGGGCTGTTCGACTATTACAGCGGCCGCATTCCGCGCGCGCCCTTGTGGGTGCGCAATGCGGGTTGCGAGTGGGTGTGGAGGCTGGCTCAGGAACCACGGCGGCTGTTTGCCCGCTACGTCATCGGAAATCCGCTGTTCGTTTGCCGCGCACTGCTGGACCGGGCAGCGACCGTGCGCGCCAGCAGGCTCGACAGGATACCAGTGGAGGTTCGCGCCTGCCGCCAGGCAGCGGCGTGGAAAACCCGGCAGCGCCGCCACGAACGCATCAAGCGGGTTATCGACATTGCCGGCGCCGGCGCCGCGCTTGCCGCCCTGTCCCCGTTGCTCGGTCTCACCGCCCTGGCGATAAGGCTGGAATCGAAAGGTCCGGTCCTGTTCAGCCAGGTACGGGTGGGCCGGCAGGGCGAAGAATTCCTGATCTGGAAGTTCCGCTCCATGTACATGGATGCCGAGAGGCGCCGGGCCGAGCTGCTGGCCAACAGCGACCGGCAGGGCACCCACTTCAAGATGAAGCACGACCCCCGCATCACCCGCGTCGGCCGGATCATCAGGCGGCTTTCGATCGACGAGCTGCCGCAACTGTGGAACGTGCTGAACGGCACGATGTCGCTGGTCGGTCCCCGTCCCAACCTGCCATCGGAGGTGGCGAAGTACCAGGTGGAGGAGCTCGACCGGCTGAAGTCGAAGCCCGGCATCACCTGCACCTGGCAGGTTTCCGGCCGTGCCGACCTGCCCTGGGAACGCCAGATCGAACTGGATCTCGACTACGTCTACGAACCCTCGCTCGCGGCCGACGTCAAGCTGATGCTGAAGACGATACCGGCCGTGCTTTCCGGAAAGGGAGCTTACTGATCATGACCGGAATTACCGAAGCAATCATCATCGCTGACCGTGACGGCGCCGAACTGGCCCCGCTCACCAACCGCCGCCCCGTGTGCATGCTGCCGGTTGGCAACAAGCTGCTGCTGCAGATCACGCTGGAGGAACTCTACTGCGCCGGCATCCGCTCCGCGACCGTCATATCGGGCTGTCATCACGACATGGTGCGCGAGGCATTCGGCTCCGGCCGCCGCTTCGGCATGACGCTTACCCACCTGTTCACACCGCAGCCGGCCGGCACCCGCGAGGCCATCGAGATGGCTGGCCTCGACACTCCCTATCCCGCGCTGGTGGTGCGCGGCGACATGCTGCGCCCGTTCGGCTTTCTCGAAGAAGCGCTGCAGGCCGGCAAGGGCAGCCGTGGCGAGCAGATCTTCAGCGCCATGGGGCTGGCGCTGCCGGTATCGCCCCAC
>JAZBOA010000599.1:0-2505 GCA_036350935.1 Anderseniella sp.
CCGCAACGATCGCGGACCGGTCGGTGACAAAACCATCGATCACCGCGCCAACGACGCCACGCGCCTGAGCGGCGCAGGTCGTAACCGCGCCCCAGCAGGCATGACGCAGGTCGCCGCCGCGGTCCACCACAATCACCTGTCCTGGTTCAGCCACAGACAACGCATCGACTAGCGCTGCTCCGTCGTCGCCTTGCATACGAAGGGTCAGGGCAGGGCCAAAAATCCGTCGATCCGGGAACAGTGCCTGTATTGAAGGGGCCATAAAACCCGTTTCCAGGAAATGCCCCAACGTCGCTGTTTCCACGCCCGAGAGATCAAGCGGATATGTCATGCCCTGTCCTGACGGTTTGTTCGATCTCAAAAGAAGACTTCGCGGAAGGGGTGACGTCAAATAGGTCGGGAATATGATAAGCATAGTCCTGGCCCATAGTAATGGATCAGATCGTTGCAGTGACGATGAATTCTACCTTGTAGTCGGACGTTGCAAGCTTTGCTTCACCGCAAGCGCGCGCCGCCGGGTTGGCTGGATCAATCCAGGCATCGTATACGGCGTTCATTTCAGCGAAATCAGCCATATCTGACAACCAGATGATCACCTGCAACAACTTGGACTTGCTGCTGCCTGCTTCCTCTAGCAGTTTATCGATCGACATCAGACAATCCTTAGTCTGGGTGGCTACATCGGCACCCGGCGTGCCGACCTGACCGGCCAGATAAACGGTGTTGTTGTGGAGGACGGCCTGGCTCATGCGCGGGCCGGGGTGTAGGCGGGTGATGCTCATGCTTCTCTCTTTCTGATTAATACTTGGGCAAGCTTAGCGAAACTCGTTCCAAACGCACAGCTTGGCACCATAACGAGGGGGTATGCCAAGCATAAAGTCGTGCTATTCTGAAAACGCCACAATGCCAGCCAAGTTCGCTTCAAACGCAACAAAAGCCGAGACGCCACCGATGGAGTCCATGCCGCAGACAGACCTTAACTGGAACTTGTTACGCATGTTCTACATAATCGCCAAGGAACAGAGCATCACCAAGGCCGCCAAACGGCTGGGCCTAAGCCAGCCGTCGGTCAGTAACGCTCTGCAGAGATTGGAGCTTCAACTGGAGTGCCAACTGGTGTTCCGCGACAGTCGGCACTTTGAACTCACAACGCGCGGCGACAAGATTTTTCAGGAGTGCCGCGACATTTTCCACAGCGCCGAACGAATCACTCTTTTAGTGCGCGATGCCGAAGAGGAGGAGCGCGGGCAGGTTCGGTATCAGATTATTTCGAACCTCGCCTCGCCGATGCTGGACGAAGTGCTGCGGCTCTATCACCAGCGCCACCCCTCTGTGACCTTCCAGAGCGAGGTGAAAAACAGCCAGATTATCGTTCGCAATATTCAGCAGGGCAAAGCGACTCTTGGTTTCTGCTTGCTCACTAAGCCATTGGTCAACCTGCCTTCGGTCCGGCTGTTTCGTGAAGAATTTGCCGTTTTCTGCGGATCCGAACATGCACTCTTCGGGCAAGAATCGGTCGAACTGCGCGATCTTCAGCGCGAGCCATTTGTCTCGTTTGCCTGCGCTACCGAAGGAATGGGGCTTGAGCCAATGTCGGTGCTGCGAGAAGGCACGCGGCTTGGTGACCGGATCATTGGGCTAAGCACCAACATTGAAGAGATCCGACGGATGATCGTGGCCGGTCTGGGCATTGGCATACTGCCCTTGATGGCCGCACAGGACGATATTCGGCGCGGTGATCTCTGGCCGCTTAAGATCACGGACGAGACGATTGGCGCCGATGTCTATCTGGTCCACGCCCCGAGGGCAAAGCTGTTGCCGGCAGAGCAGAAATTCGTCGACATCGCGCAAGAGCTTTTGGCGCTTTACCCCGAAATGGCGTGATCGCGGGCCAGATTTGCTGCCGCCAGATCCTGAAGCGCCATGCCGGCGGATTTGAACACAGTGCGGGCACCGTCATCGTTACGGCCGGGATACGCGCCCTGGCACAATTCTGCAAGATCGGCGCGGACGTGCTCTGACGTGATCCGCCCAGCCTCAAGCGGTTGAGCAAGGTCACCCGCAAGCGACGCCCCGGCCCGCTGGTCGACGAAGACGTCGGCCTGTGTGATCGCCTGATCGTCGCTCTCGCGCATGTCGCCCTTGAACGCCCCGATCAGGTCGAGATGGCTGCCGGGGTTGAGCCATGCGCCACGGATGATGGGTCGTGTCGAGGCGGTAATGGTGCTGATCACATCTGCCATGCGGCACGCCGCTTCGAGGTCACGCGCGGCCTGCGCGGGCAGGCCCTGTGTCCTCAGCGCTTCGGCAACAGCCGCTGCCTTGTCGCTGCTGCGCCCCCAGATCGAAACCGACGTGTAAGACCGCACCGTACAATGCGCCGCCGCAACGGCGAGCGATAGTTGCCCGGTGCCGACGATCAGCAAATTACGGGCATCCTTGCGCGCAAGGTAATCTGCCGCCAACGCTGAGGCAGCCGCAGTCCGCCGTGCGGTCAGTGCATCA
>JAZBOA010000600.1:0-4160 GCA_036350935.1 Anderseniella sp.
GCACACTGTCTTGAGGCGACCAGCACACCAACGGCGCCGTGGTACGTCGTTCCCGCGGATGACAAGAAAAACGCGCGGTTGATCATTTCCGGAATCATAGTCGAGACCCTGAAGGGACTGGAACTGTCCTACCCGGATGTTTCCGATGCGCGCCGCGAGGAGCTGCAGGCCATTCGCGAGAAGCTATAGGCGGGGCAGGGGGGGCAGCCAATCAATCCGAAACCGCTTCCTTCATGATCTTGATAATTGTGTCCTCCACTTCCTGCGCCACACCATTCAGCTTGGGTGTATTGAACAACGCCAGTAGAGTGGTTGGCTTCAAGGTCGTCAGAATGGTTGTGCCGCCTTCCTCGTAAACGGAAATGCGGCACGGCAGCGCCGTACTGACGCTCATGTTTTCCTCGAGCACCTTCTTGGCCTGCTGTGGCTGACACACCTCGAAGATCAGGCATTCGTGGGCAAAATCGACGCCCTTCTTGGTCATGGTCTCCTTAAGGTTGTGAATGTGCATGACGCCAAAGTGATTGGCCTCAACGGCTGCCTGTAAGGCGGTCCCCGCCTCGCTCACGGTTTGATCTGTAGTTAATTTAAACAGCATTTCTTTCATATCATTTCATTCTTAACAGTTCATCGGGGAGGGATCAATTCTTAAACCATCGCAGCCAGGACTGCGTCGAGTGAGATGGTCGCGAAGCGGGTCGAAAAATCGGAAACCGCATAGGGAATGATCAATTCGCGTTCATGAAGGAGAGCGCCGCATGAATAGACAACATTGGGCACATAGCCCTCACGCTCTTCCTTGTTTGGCGTGATGAGCGGTTCAACCAGGCGGCCCAGCACTTTAGTGGGATCGTCCCGATCAAGAAGATAAGCGCCGATGGAATACTTGCGCATGGGGCCGACACCGTGGCTGATCACGAGCCAGCCGTGTTCGGTTTCAATTGGCGAGCCACAGTTACCGAGCTGTACGAACTCCCAGGAAAAGGTGGGCTTGATGATCAAAGTCGCGGTGCGCCAGAAATTCAAATCATCGGAGTACATCAGGTAGATGTTCTCATTGTCCTGACGGGACAGCATTGCGTAATGACCGTTGATTCTGCGCGGAAAGAGTGCCATGCCCTTGTTCAGCACGGCGGCGCCGCTGAGCGGATAGAAGGAGAAGGTCAGGAAGTCTTTCGTGACAAGGAGTTGCGGATGCGTGTTATCACCATCGTAGGCGGTGTATGTGGCATAGTATTTCATCGTGCCGTCCTCGTGGTGAAACTGAACGAAACGCGCATCCTCGATTCCATGACTCTGGTTTGGAGAACTCGGAAAAAGCACTCGTTCCGACATGCGTTGGTCCGATGGGAATTGTACCTGATAAGAGGAAAGTGCCAGATTGAGAATTGCAGTGGCTGTGAAACCTGCCTCATCGGTTGGACCCAGCTGATGCAGGACATGACCCACGGCGGACTCCAGATCGGCAAGGGAGAAAGTTTCTCTGAGCAGGCTCAATGTGCGGCGGATGAATCCTCCGGTGAGGCCGCGCTCAGCGAGCTGTTGGGAGAAACGCGGCTTTTCAAAGCTGCTGTCCTCTGCCTTTTGCGGTTCAGTGACAAAAGGAGTTGGCGTGGTAATGGTGATCACATTGTTTGCGTCGACAATACCGGTGCGAAAAGTGATTGAGGAGATGTGGCCTTCACCGGTGGCGCGCAAGCTCAAGACAAATCGTATCGACCCGGGCGGTAGAGCGCTTTGGTCCGGATGGGGCACGATGGATGGGTTGAAGAGTGCGGCTGCCTCGAGTGAATACTCATGGGTAAAGTAGGAACCCAGCACCACTTTACGCGATTCTGTAAGTTCGAGATCCGTCACCAGATACTTACGGACAAATTCAAAGCGCTTGAGAAACAGGGCCTTGGTATTCTGGTGACGATTGGAGAAGTCCGTCAACACTTGGTCGCGCAACAAGTCGATCTCGCTTTCCCCAAGGGCAAGTATTCGGGCAATGATCTTTACGATACGCTGTTCGCTGGCCGGCAAAAAGGGCCTGATCAAGACGCGTGAATGATCGGGATGAATGAAGACATCCGTGCGGGTAAGAACGGGTGCCGGGTTTTCCGGAATGGGAATGGGTGTAACACTCATGATCGTGCAGATGAAGTGGCGAGAAGACCATGAAATGCGGCCAGGTTGTTATGAACCAGTCGCAAGTCGGCAAGGGCCAGATGGAACGCAATCGTGGATTCCGCTCCCTGGTTGTCATTAACCCGATCAACATGTAGACCATCGCAGCATCCACCGGTCTTTGTATCGTAAATTATCGTGCCCAGATCGTTGCGGCCAAGGAACCACTCGAACACGACGTGAGCTTGCTGGAGCCATTGGTCGTCCGAAGTCGCACGATACGCTGCAAGGCAAGCGGAGACGGTGGATTGAACTTCAATTGGCTGCTGATCGAAGTAGGCTCGATCCCCATTACGATGACAAAAACCATCTGAACCAATCGGTTGGAAGCATCCCGTATCAGACGTCTGGATCCGCACCAGCCAGTGCAGGGTTTGAAGACCCGTATCAACTACTATGGGGCGATGCATGGCGCGCCCACTGAGGATAAGCGCATGGGGCAATAATGCATTCCCATAGGTGGCGTCATCTGCCAGCCAATGCCAATCTTCCCGCGAATGCTCGGTGACGCGCTTCATGATTCGATCCGTCAGGGCACACCGGATCTCTATAGCCCGTTCATGGCCCGGGTGACGCCGCAGAAATGCGGCTATTCCCATCAGGACGAATGCCCATGTGCGCGGATGGCCCAGCTCGCCGACCATGGTAAGCGCTTCGTTGAACAGCTGTTCTGCGAGGAGTCCCACTCCGCGATCACGTGATTGCTCCACTGCTACACCGAGCGCCCAGACCGCCCGGCCGTGTGAATCTTCGGACCCTTCGTCCTCGAGCCAGCGACGATCGAATCCCATGAAGTTTCGGAACCGCATGATGTTTCGATTGAATGCGTATGCGAGAAAGGCCAAGTATTTTGTTTCCAGTCCGTCCAGCGCGGGAGCGCTTTCACCGAGAGTCCGCCAGCGGAGAGCAAGAATCAGTGCGCGCGCATTATCGTCGGTACAATAACCATGCGCGTAGTCAGGAAGTGAATACAAGGCATGCTGGAAGATTCCGGTTGAGTCGGTCATGCGCAGGATGTGATCCGGCTTGAGGGGTGGCAGGCTCATCGGTTCCTCAGCGAGTGTCCTGACGATAAATGACTTCCGGTGCATGGCTGCATGGTGCCTGCTTGCCTGGGCAAAGCTTGCTCCAAAGCGATCAGCTGCGCGGGCCCAGACCATCTCACGCCCGATTTGATATGCGTGCTGGCGCATGGCAAGTCGACGAGGGCCATCGCTCAGCAAGGCGCAGACTTCACGGGTGATGGCCTCGCTGTCGGCAAAAGGCACGAGTATGCCTCTTCCATCGGCAAGAAGTTCGACGGCATGCCAGTAGGGTGTGGAGATCACTGCCTTGCCCGCACCGAACGCATAAGCCAATGCGCCGGAAACGATCTGTTGTTCATTCAAATATGGTGTGATGTACACATCCGCCGCGCCGATGAAGTCCGTTAGCTCGGCCAAATCGACAAACCGATTGTAGAAGATGACGTGTTTATCAACCCCGTTTTTCTTAGCCAGACGCTGCAGGCCGATGCGATAGGCTTCTCCCTCTTCGGAGAGCAAATTCGGATGAGTGGCGCCAAGGATCATGTAGACGACCTGAGGGTTCTGCTCAATAATCCCGGGCAAGGCGTTGATCACATGCTCGATACCTTTGTTTGGGGATAGCAAACCGAATGTGAGCAATACCATGCGCCCCTCCACTGCAAAGAGATCCTTGTAGCGTTCGGGTTCGTCGAATGGGACATCGTGAATGCCGTGCGCAATCAGGTCGATCTTGTCAACCGGTGTCTTATAGATCTCCTGCAGAAACATCCGGGCGCGTTCAGTCATCACAACCACCCGCTCCGACAGCGTGATCAGCGCCTCCATTACGCGGCGCTGCTCTGGATCGGGATCGCGCAGAACTGTGTGCAGGGTGGTGACGACCGGCATTTTCAGGGCGCGCACCAGCGCGATGATATGACCGCCCGCGCTTCCTCCGAATATGCCAAATTCATGTTGCAGGCA
>JAZBOA010000601.1:0-2070 GCA_036350935.1 Anderseniella sp.
CGCCCGGCGACGAAGTTGAGCGTGCCCTTGACGAAGCCGAAGGCAGTGACGAAGGCCATCAGCATCATGAACGAGCCCTTGGCGACGCCGAACTCGGATTCGGCGAGCGCCGGCACCACGGTGCGGAACATGCCGATGGTGAGGCCGACGAAGAACACCTGCACCAGTTGGTGGGAAAACTGCGCGAGATTGTGGCGGATGCCGTAGCGGTAGTCGTCCGCCACCTGGGCCATTTCCCGGGCGATCGCCACTTTCAGCGACCGAGGTTGAAGGCGACCATGCGATCCATTTCCGCAGGACGCGGCGGGATCGTTTCGGTCAGTGCAGCGACGAATTCATCACGGCTCATCGACAGCAGGGGATTCGAGCGTTTTTCGAAGCCGAGTGTCGACATCGGCTTGCCCGACATGCCGGCGCCGCAGGCGCTGCCCGAGGTATGGCCGGGATACAGCTCGACCTCGGCCGGCAGGGTAAGCAAACGCTGCTGCAGGGTATCGTAGAGCTGCGCCGCCATCTCGGTTTCCTTGCCGGCGAGATCCGGGCGGCCCGCGCTGCCGACGAACAGGGTGTCTCCGGTGAGCACGAACCACGGCACTTCCGTGCGGCGCTTGTCGGTCACCACCAGGCAGATGGAGTCGGGGGTGTGGCCGGGCGTGTGAACCACGTCGACCAGCACGTTGCCGACCTCGATGCGCTGCTTGTCCTGCAGCGGCTCGAAGGGGTAATTCACCCGACCGGCGTTGGACGCGTGCAGGCAATAGGCTGCGCCGGTCAGTTCGGCCAGCTTGCGGCCGCCGGAATAGTGGTCGGCATGGACATGCGTGTCGATCACATGGGTAATCCTGACGTCCTGCTTCGCCGCCTCGTCGATGAACCACTGTTCGTCGCCGAGCACCGGGTCGACGGCGACGCCGACATGGCAGGAACCGCAACCGAAGAAGTAGGACAGGGTGGCGTCCTTGGCCAGTAGCTGACGGAAGAACATGGCGAGTCTCCTGATTATTGATTCGGCCTGATGAAGTTTGAAGTGATGTTGAAACTTGGTTTGCTCGGGTTGTGCGAGCCAGTTCGAGAGGCCGCATCAATAACCATTAAAAACAGCGTTCTATTGATGCGGCCCAATGAACCGCCCCACTCGGGACGAGGTGAAAAACACTTTTTTGGTCCAAACATTACCGGGCCGTCTCAATAGTCGTTGGTGGTTTGCAGCGGCAGCCCCGCGGCCCGCCATTCCGGAACACCGTCCTGCAAGCGCATGGCCTCGATGCCCTGGCCACGCAACAGCGCAACGGCTTCCTTGCCCCACAGGCAGAAGGGTCCGCGGCAATACGCCACCACCGGCTTATTGCGTGGCAACTCCTTGATGCGCGAACGCAGTTCGTTCAGCGGCAGCGATTGCGCGTGCGGCAAATGCCCGGTGTCGTACTCTTCACGCGGCCGAACATCGATCACCACCACTTCGCCGCGCGCGGCACGCTGCAGCAGTTCCTCGGGGGCGAGTGGCGACAGTTCATCGCTGTGCTCGGCAAGTTGCGCCAGAGCCAGTTGCAGTTCGACCAGCCGATCCTCGGCCAGGGCCCGTAGCGCGACCCAGAAATCGCCTACCGCCAGCGAGGCCAGCCGGTAATGGATGTACTTGCCGTCGCGCCGGGTTTCCACCAGTTGCGCCTGGCGCAGTTCCTTGAGATGGGCGCTGGCGAGCTTGACCGAAATCTGTGCGTCGGCTGCGAGCTGCTCGACGGTCTTCTCGCCCTGGCAGAGGATCTCGATCAGCTCCAGCCGCTTCGGGCTGGAAATGGCCTTGCCCATGCGCGAAACCTGGGCATAGAGACGGTCCTTGATGGTGCGGCTGGGGTCGGTCATGACTCACCCTTACATGAATACGTTCTAACGATCGTTAGATTAATCATGCCGGCGAGGTCATGCAAGTGGACAATTTCTACCCCCTGCCCCTCTGCCTGGTCAGCCGTCAGGGTTTGCGCCACAAGGCGCGCCAGCCCTCACTGCCCAACGCCTTCAGGGTCTCGATGTTGCGCTGGTAGATGGTTTCGGCTTCGGGAAACGCCGCCA
>JAZBOA010000602.1:0-3334 GCA_036350935.1 Anderseniella sp.
CTGGCTGGCCGCCACCAAGGCCGGTGCGGTGGTGGTCAACACCATGCCGATGCTGCGGGCCGGAGAGCTCAACAGGATCGTCGACAAGGCCGAGGTGTCACTGGCCCTTTGCGACACACGGATGATGGACGAGATCGTAGCTTGCGCGAAGGACTCGAGGTTCCTCAAGAAAGTCATCGGCTTTGACGGCACGGCCAACCACGATGCCGAGCTGGACCGGCTGGCATTGGGCAAGCCAGTGAAGTTCAATTCCGTGGAGACCAGCCAGGACGACGTGGCGCTGCTGGGCTTCACCTCCGGCACGACGGGAGAGCCTAAAGCCACCATGCACTTCCATCGCGACCTGATGATCATTGCTGACGGCTATGCGAAGGAGGTGCTGGGGGTGACGCCTGACGACATCTTCGTGGGCTCGCCGCCGCTGGCCTTCACCTTCGGCCTGGGCGGACTGGCGGTGTTTCCGCTGCGGTTCGGCGCGACCGCGACGTTGCTGGAAACCGCCTCGCCGCCGAACATGATCGAGATCATCGAGACCTACAAGGCAACCATCTGTTTCACCGCGCCCACCGCCTACCGCGCCATGCTGCGCGCCATGGACGAGGGCGCCGACCTGTCGTCGCTGCGGGTCGCGGTATCGGCGGGGGAAACGCTGCCAGGTCCGGTGTTCGAGGAATGGAAGGCCAAGACCGGCAAGGAAATGCTCGATGGTATCGGCTCAACCGAGATGCTGCACATCTTCATCTCCAACCGCTTCGGCGCTGCCGCGCCTGCCCAGACCGGCACCCCGGTGACCGGCTACCAGGCCATTGTGGTGGACGACGATATGAACGAGGTGCCGTGCGGCAGCATCGGCAAGCTGGCGGTGAAGGGGCCGACCGGCTGCCGCTACCTGAACGACAAGCGGCAGGCCAACTATGTGCGAGGCGGCTGGAACCTCACCGGTGACAGCTTCGTCCAGGACGATGCCGGCATTTTCCACTTTGCCGCCCGATCCGACGACATGATCATTTCCGCCGGCTACAACATTGCCGGACCGGAAGTCGAAGCCGCATTGCTGGCCCATCCTTACGTGGTGGAGTGTGCGGTGATCGGCGTGGCGGATGACGATCGCGGCCAGATCGTGCAGGCGCACGTGGTGCTGGCGGAAGGCGTGGGCGCAGACGCCGCGTGCATCAAGCTGCTACAGGAACATGTGAAGCAGGCCATCGCGCCCTACAAGTATCCACGCTCCATCGTGTTCACCGCTGCGCTGCCGAAGACGCAAACAGGCAAGATCCAGCGCTTCCGGCTGCGGGAGGGCTGAGCGCAGCATGTGGAAGCCTCCGCAGAAGATCAGATGGGAAGCATCGCCGGGGCATGTGCCCGGGCCACAGGAGCTGGCGGCATCACGGCTGTTCCAGCCCTTGCATCATGGCAGGCTCACGCTTCGCAACCGCACCTGGGTGCCGGCCATGGTGCCGTGGCGGGCGACCGAAGAAGGTGAAGTGACCGGCGATGTGCTCGACTGGTATGGCAGGTTCGCCCGCGGCAAGCCCGCCGCCATCGTGGTCGAGGCAACCGGCGTGAGAGACGTACCGTCGGGTCCTCTGCTGCGTATCGGGCATGACCGCTATATCGACGGCCTTCGCAAGCTGGTGGACCGGGTGGATGAGGAAAGTTGCGGAGCCACAAGATTGTTCATCCAGTTGATCGACTTCCTGTCGATCAGGCGGCGGCCGAAGCGCGATGTGTTCCTCACCCGCTTTCTTGAGATCACCGATCAACATCGCGCCGCTGTTGGCCTTGCAGGCGAAGGCGATGACGCAGTTCGCGCCCGGTTGATCGAGCTGGACGATGACAAGCTTGAAGCGGTGTTGAACCCGCGCGAGTTCGAAGCGCTGACGATGGGCCAGCGCGAACGTGTGACCGACACCCACCTGCCGCATATTGCCGGGTTGCCCCAGGTTCTGCCCGGCTTGTTTGCCGATGCCGCCGTGAGGGCGAACCTGGCGGGCTTCGACGGGGTGGAACTGCACTATGCCCACGCCTACACCATGGCGAGTTTTCTCTCGGCCACCAACACCCGCGATGACGGCTATGGAGGAGCCCGGGAGAACCGGGTCCGCCTTCCGCTGGAGGTGTTCCAGGCGGTGCGCGCCGCCGTACCGGACCACTTCATCGTCGGGAGCCGCTTTCTCGCCAACGAAGCCATCGACGGCGGCAGCCCGCTGGAAGATGTGTGCCATTTCGCGACCCAGTTCGCAAAGGCCGGCATGGATTTCCTGTCGCTGTCGCGCGGCGGCAAGTTCGACGACGCCAAGCAGCCGAAGGTGGGCCAGGCGGCTTACCCCTACACCGGGCCAAGTGGCTATGAGTGCATGCCGCAATACCTCTCCGACGAGTTTGGTCCGTTCGGGCGCAACTTCGCCGATACGAAAATCATCCGCGAGGCAGTGCGCGAAGCCGGGTTCCAGACGCCGGTGGTGGCGGCAGGCGGCATTCACAATTTCGAGCTGGCCGAGCGGGTGCTGAGCGACGGCATTGGCGACGTGGTGGCCTCGGCCCGCCAGGTGCTTGCCGATCCGGACTGGTTCGCGAAGCTGGAGACCGGCCACGGCGGCGACATCCGGCTGTGTGAGTTCACCAACTATTGCGAGGGCCTCGACCAGCAGCACAAGCAGGTGACCTGCCAGCTGTGGGACAGGGAGGGGCTAGATGCGCCCGGCGTCACCCTGTCGAGCGATGGCAAGCGCCGTCTTGTCCCTCCGGACTGGTCTGCGCCATGAGCGAAGCCAGCATCCAGCACGACCGGTTCGTGCATGACCGGTTGCCGCCAGCGGACGAGTGGCCCGGGATCGTGCCGATTGCAGGCGTGCCGATGAGCGGGCCACTCAACTGTGTGAGCATCCTGCTCGACCGGCATCTGGATAAAGGTGGTGCGCACCGCCCAGCTTTTCACTCGGTGGCTGGCACCTGGAGCTATGGCGAACTGGCCGCCCGGGTCGCGCGGCTCGCCCGGTTGATGGTCGAGGATCATGACATCCGACCCGGCAACCGGGTGCTGATCCGCGGCTTCAACTCGCCTGCGGTGGCGGCGATCTGGCTGGCCATCGAGAAAATCGGCGCGGTGGCCGTAACCACCATGCCGTTGCTGCGTGCCGGTGAACTTGCAACCATTCTCGACATCTCGCGGCCCCGCCTCGCCTTTTGCGAAGAGAACATCGCCAATGATCTGCAGACCGCCATCGACGCTGCCGGCAGCGGTACGCAACTGGTGACCTGGACGGGCGAATGCGGCGAGCCGCGCGGCGCCTCGGACAAGCCTGACTGGTTCGGCACGGCAGCAACGCGTGCC
>JAZBOA010000603.1:0-2364 GCA_036350935.1 Anderseniella sp.
GAAGTGTCGGCCAAGGCCCGGAAGCCGCTTTATTCCTGCCAGTAGTCGGCGATCCAGGTCGCCGGCAAAATGTGCTTGTAGAGCTTCTTATGCCATTTTTTCGTTGGCCAGATTCCCCTAACCGCATCGGGCGGGTTGGGGTCGCCAGGAAATGCTATGACCCGCGCACTTTTCGGCCGTGTCGGTGCCTTCCACCATCGTTGTGGCATCGGCGGGACGCAATGTGTTTTGAACAGGACGCACCATTCATCGGGCCAAAACGCCATCTCGCTGACGGTACGGGAAATATAGATCTGCTCGTTGTTGTATCTGGCGAGTATCGACTTGAATTCGGGCACCAGGCGATCGTAGATGTAGGGATGTTTGCCGACCCTGAAGCGGAACACCGACGTGTTGCCGATTCCCTTTCCCGGCTGGGTCCAGTTTTGCATCACTACGAATGTTTTTTCCGGAGCGTAGTCGAAAAAATCGTCCAGACTCCCCGTTACAATCACGTCGAGATCGAGAAACAGCCAATCGCCCTCCATACCGGGCAATTCGCTGGCCCAGAGCGAAATCTTGCGCCATCCCGTATTGTTGTACGGCGGTGGGAGAGAGACGGTAGGACAAGGCAGACACTCGATTTCTTTGCGCACACCGGTGGGGTCGTCAGTCAGGCATACGAAGCGAATCGGCCCAAGGGTGTTTCTGCGAACCATGCCATACAACTTGTTCGCATAATCTGCCGGGTAAAGCGGCCCCCATTTCATGCAGACAATCTGTTTCATAAAGATTTGAATTGAAAGTGAAGTGTCCAGTTGGACGAACTGCGAAATCAGTCGCTACGAATCAACTTTATCTCTTTTGTGCAGATGACAGAAATCGGAAAGAGCCTCCACCTAGAGCCATCGCGCTTGGCTGAGGCGCGCCAACAGCGACTCACTTGAATTGCAGACAAGAGGGCAAAGTGTGCCAAGTGTACTCTGGTGGGGAAATTTTGATCCGGGCTATTCCCGCAATCGCATCCTGCGCAAGCAGTTCGCCGACCTCGGCTGGCAGGTCAGGGAATTCCAGCCGAGGTTCGCCCTGGTCGGCGATTGGGAAGCCAGTCTGCGTCGCCTGCCCAGGCTGGATCTGGTTTGGGTGCCCTGTTTCAGGCAACGGGATCTTTTGGCGGCAAGCCGCTGGGCAAAGCGTCATGGCATCCCGCTTATTTTCGATCCGCTCATATCGGCGTACGACAAGCAGGTCGACGAACGTGGCAAGCTCGACGCTGGCAGTACGCGTGCCCTCAGACTCCTTGCCCGGGAGCGTGTGCTGTTCCGGCATGCTGACCGGGTGATTGCCGACACGCCGGCCCACGCGGACTACTTCGTTCGGGTCCTGGGCGTCGATAGCACGAAGATCGAGGTGATCTATGTGGGGGCCGAAGAGGCGCTGTTTCGGCCCGGTCCGCTGCCACCGGAAACCACAGAGGTGTCGAGGGAAGTGCTGTTCTACGGCAGCTTCATCCCGTTGCAGGGACCGCAGGTGGTGGTGGAGGCCGCCCGGCTTTATCAGGGGCCCCCGTTGAAATGGGTGCTGCTTGGCGAGGGGCCTCTGCGCCGCGTGTGCGAGGAACTCGCTCAGGGGCACGGAACCATCAGCTTCGAGGACTGGCTTCCCTACCAGAAACTACCTGAGCGCATTCAACGGGCGGATATACTTCTGGGCGTTTTCGGCGCTACGCCCAAGGCCGGCAGGGTCATCCCGAACAAGGTATTCCAGTCACTCGCGAGTGGCAGGGTAGTGGTGACACGTATGGCCGAGTCCTATCCTGAAGCGTTGCTCGCCGCGGAAAATCAAGGCCTGGAATGGGTCCCCGCCGGTGATCCTCGTGCGCTGGCTGAAAAGGTTGCCGCACTGGCGAGCGATCCGATTAGATTGAGACAACTCGGCGAGGCGGCTGCGGCGACGAGCCGTCAGTACTTCTCCGAAGCCGCGGTGCGGCGCCAGTTGGCAAAGGCCCTGGCCGGACTGGCTACCGATGGCCTTGTTGGATATTGTTAAAACAGTACGGTCTGTGCCAATGAAAATCCTGCACGTTGCACATCAACAACTGAAGTACCTCGGTGCCCGCAATTACCTGTTGCCAGTGCTGATCAACAACGGCTTCATCCGCAACAACCACGAGGTCTACTGGTTCAGCGACCGTGATGTGGCACGCTGCTCGAACATCTTCGGCAGCAGCAAGATGGGCATGAAAGCCAGCAACAGACAGTTACTGGAGGTATGCAGAAACTTTCAACCCGACCTCATCGCGCTGAGTTCAGCGGAGGTCATCCAGGTGGAAACCCTGCAGAAGGCGCGGAAGCTGCTGCCCAATGTCGCGGTCATTCAGTACTA
>JAZBOA010000604.1:0-5694 GCA_036350935.1 Anderseniella sp.
CGCGCTGGCCTGCCGTACAGCCGCATCGCCAATCTCGCCGAGGACATCCGCGCTGTCGAGGCGGTCAATGCCGGCCTGCTGGCGCAAGGCCTGTCCGCCCCGCGCATTTACGCCATTGATCTGGAAGCCGGTCTCGCATTGATCGAGGATTTTGGCGCGGGCTCGTTCAACAGCCTGATCCGGGAAGGCCTCGACCTGTCGGAACAGCTGACCGCTGCGGTCGAGTTGCTCGCGGACATGGCGGTTCGCGACTGGCCGGCCACTGTCACCCTGTCCGACGGCTCCCGCTACGGCTTCAGGCCCTATGACCGCGACGCCCTGATGATCGAGGCCGGGCTTTGCCTTGACTGGTACTGGCCGTGGCTGACGGGCACCACGCCGGATGAGGCCGCCCGGCAGGCCTTCACCGCCGCATGGGACGAGGTGCTGCCGCTGGCCGCGGCTGACAAACCCGTCTGGGTGCTGCGCGACTTCCATGTCGACAACCTGTTCTGGCTGCCGGAGCGGGAGGGCTTGGCCCGGGTTGGGCTGATCGATACCCAGGACTGCGTGCTGGGGCACCCGGCCTATGACCTTGCCTCGCTGCTGCTGGATGTGCGGGTCACGTTTCCCAAGCAGGTCTCCGATGATTACCTCGACATGTACTGCGCCTTGCGCGGGGCAAGCGAGGAGACGTTCGGCGAGGCGCGCTTCCGCCGGGCCTATGCCGTGCTGGGCGCGCAGCGCGCCACCAAGATCCTCGGCATCTTTGCCCGGCTGGCGAAGCGTGATGGCAAGCCCGGCTACCTGCGGTTCCTGCCGCGCACCAGCGGGGTACTGGAATACTGTTTGCGCGAACCGTCGCTTGCGCCCGTGAGGGCATGGTTCGATCAGTATCTGCCGGTACGCCTGCGTGACAGGGGGCCGTCATGACCGGACGCACCGCCATGATGCTGGCGGCAGGCCTTGGCACCCGGATGCGGCCGCTGACCCTGACCCGTCCCAAGCCACTGATCGAGGTTGCCGGCCGTTCGCTGCTCGACCGTGGCGTGGATGCGCTGGAACGGGCAGGCGTTGAGCATGTGGTGGTCAACAAGCATTACCTGCCAGATCAGATCGAGGCGTGGGCCAGAGCCCGCAAGCGGCCGCACATCAGTGTGCAGGATGAAATCGAAGTCATTCTCGATACCGGCGGCGGGGTGGCGCGAGCCTTGCCGCAGCTGGGCGATGAACCGTTCTTCGTGCTCAACTCGGATTCCTTCTGGGTGGATGGCCCGGTGCCGGCGCTTCAGCGCATGCGCAACGCCTGGGACGAGGCGCGGATGGACTGCCTCCTGCTGCTGGCCGCCAAGTCGAGATCAGTAGGCTTCGAAGGGCCGGGAGACTTTGACATGAACCCCGAAGGCCGCCTAGCCCGTCGCAGAGGAGAGGTGGCAGAGCTGATCTATGCCGGGGCATACCTCGTGCATCCGCGCCTGTTCGAGGGTGCGCCCGCCGGCGTCTTCTCGATGAACCTCCTGTGGAACCGGGCGATTGCCGAAGGCCGCCTTTACGGTATCGAGCACGAGGGCTGGTGGCTGCACGTCGGCACGCCCGATGCCATAGCACTGGCGGAACAGAAGCTGGCGGAGCTCGGCAGCCCATGAGTGAAGCGCCACAGCCGGCTGTCTATACCATCCCGCCGGACGTGGCCTTCCTGCCTGCGCTGGTGCGGGCCATCCTGTCCGGCCACCTCTCCGGCGGCATCGCTCCCGACGCGCTCGCCATGAGCCGCTGGACCATCCTGCTGCCCACGCGCCGTGCCTGCCGGTCATTGCGTGACGCCTTCATCGAGGCTGATCCGGACATCCCGCGCATCCTGCCCGTCATCCGCCCCATCGGCGACGTGGACGAGGACGAGGTAGCCATTACCTCCGGCTTCGAAGACCTGGACCTGCCGCCGGCGGCCACTGCCGTCGAGCGCCAGTTCCTGCTGGCCCGGCTGGTGCGCGAGTGGGCCAACGCCAACCCGGCCAGCCCGGCGGCCCGTGCGGTGTCCTCATCCATGGTGCAGGCGCTGCGCATGGCCACCTCGCTGATGCAACTGATCGACAGCCTCGACACCGGTGAGATCAGCCTGGCCGGGGTGCCGGCCTTGCTCGAGGCAGACCCGGAATTGCCGCTGCACGGCGAGGAGGCGTTGGGATTCCTGCGCATCATTGCTGCCGAATATTCCGCAGCCATGCAGGCGGCAGGCAAGCTGGGTCCGCAGCAGCGCCGCGCCAGGCTGTTGCGCATGGAGGCTGAACGGCTCGCCGCCTGTCCCGCCGCTGCGCCGGTCATCGCAGCCGGCTCCACCGGGTCGCTGCCCGCCACCGCGCACTTGCTGAAGGCCGTGTCGCGGCTGCCGGCGGGTTGCGTGGTGCTGCCGGGGCTGGACCAGGACCTGGATGATGAAAGCTGGCAGGCGCTGGATGAACAGCATCCCCAGTTCGGCATGCGGGAGCTGCTGAAGGTGCTCGAGGTTGACCGCAATAACGTGGCCTGTCTGCCTCATCCTGGCAGGCGTGAGGACGGCCCTGCCCGGCAGTTGCTGGCCAGCGAGATCATGCGGCCAGGTGAGATGACCCACCTCTGGAAGAATGTGAAGGTCCGGGCCGGTGCGTTGCAGCAGGCCTGCTCCGGATTGACCTTGCTCGAGGCGCCGGAAATGCGCGAACAGGCGCTGATGATCGCGCTGGCCATGCGCAAGGCGCTGGAGGAGGAACGGCGTTGCGCCCTCGTCACGCCCGACAGGCAGTTGGCGAAGCGCGTTTCTGCCGAACTGGCCAGGTGGAATATCCATGTTGATGACAGTGCCGGCGAGCCGCTGTCCATGCATCCGCATGGCGTTTTCTTTGAGCTGGTGGCAGCTGCCGTCCGGCCTGACGCCGGGCCGGAACAGGTTACCGCCCTGCTGACCCATTCACTGGTTGGGGTTGCCATTGCGCCGGGGGACGACCCTCACCGGCTGGCCCGCGAACTCGAGATCGTGCTGTTCCGGCAGGTGACTGACGGCCACCGGCTGGACCGCCTCACTCGGCAAATGCCAAAGGCCCGCGCCGCTGCTGCCGCCAGGCACGCGCATCCGGCGGTGCGGCGGCTGGCCGGTGATGAAAGCTGGCAGCCGCTTGCGGACTTTGCGGTGCGCATCGAGGCGGTGTTTGCGCCGCTGCTGGCGCTCGCCCGCGATGATGGCGTGCATCCCTTGGAAACCCTGCTTGCCACGCACATACGCATCGCCGAAGCGCTGGCTGCCGATGCCGCCGGCATGGCTGACCGGCTGTGGACCGGTGAGGCCGGCGCGGCCCTGTCAAGTTGCTTGCGCGAGTTGCTCGATCATGCAGACGCAGCTCCGGCCATGCGGTTCTCCGACTACTGCATCTGGCTTGCCGATTGCCTGCGCCAGGTCCCGGTGCGCAGGCGGTTTCCACTTCACCCCAGCCTTTCGATCCTGGGCCTGCTGGAAGCCCGCCTGGTCCAGCCTGAGGTGATCATCCTCGGCGGCCTCAACGAGGGTACATGGCCTGCCGCCGCGGATCCGGGCCCGTGGCTGTCCCGCCACCAGCACGGTCTGGTCAGCCTGCAGCCGCCGGAGCGCCGCCTTGGCCTCGCCGCCCATGACTTCGTGCAGTCCCTGTGCGCGCGCGAGGTGAAACTTGCCTGGACCCGGAAGTCCGCCGGCACGCCGGTGGTGCCGTCGCGCTGGCTGATGCGGTTGAAGGCGGTGCTCGAGGCGGCGGGCCTCAAGGACCTGACCAGGCCGGACGCGAGCTTGCTTACCATCGCCGGCCAGATGGATTCGGCCAGCAGCGCTCAATCATTACCGCCGGAAGCGCCTGCGCCAAAACCGCCCGTCACGGCGCGGCCGAAGCGGTTGTCGGTTACCCGCGTTGCCCGCCTGTTGCACGATCCGTACTGGGCCTATGCCTATTATGTGCTGGGCTTGCAGCCCTTGCCGCCGCTGGGCCAGAGGCTCGGGCCGGCGGAGCGTGGGCAGCTTGCCCACAAGGTGCTGGAGCGGTTCTGCCGGCAGTATCCCGGGCCGATGCCGGACGCCGCCGCCGCCATCCTGCAGGCCATCGCCGCCGAAGAAACCGCTGCCGCCATTCCCGACCCGGCGGTACGCGCCATCTGGTTGCCGCAGCTCAACCGGGCCATGGAATGGTTCGCGAACACCGACGCAACGCTGCGCGCCACTGTCCGGCGCATCCATGTGGAGGCCGAGGGTGAACTTGCGGTGCCCGTGGGTGGCGAGACCTTCCGGCTGACCGGCAAGGCTGACCGCATCGACGAGCTGGAGACGGGCGAGGGCCGCATCATCGATTACAAGACCGGCCAGGCGACTTTCTCCGGTGTCACCGCGCAGGACTATTCACCCCAGCTCGACCTCGAAGGCTGGATGCTGGCCGAAGGCGCTTTTGCCGGCATCAGCGCCATGACTGCCGCTGAGCTCATGTACATCAGGGTGTCCGGTGGCCAGCCTGCCGGTGAGGTGTTCCGGCCGAAGGAGAAGTTCCCGGTTGCGGAACGCATCGAGAAGGCGCGCTCCGGCTTCGTCCAGCTGATGGCGATGTACCAGCGTCCCGAACGTGGCTATCCGGCGCGCACCGGTGCTGAGGCATGGAACCGGCTGTCCGACTACGACCACCTGTCGCGCTGGCGCGAGTGGGGGCTGGGCCGTGACGGCGGCGACGGCGAGGGAGGCGAAGAATGAGCACGCCTTCCAGCATTGACCGGATCAAGCTTGAAGCCTCGCTTCAGCAGCACCGGGCGTCGCGGCCGCGCGCGTCGGCCTTCGTTTCGGCCAATGCCGGCGCCGGCAAGACCCACGTTCTGGTCGGCCGCATCATCCGGCTGATGCTGGATGGCGTGGCCCCCGAGCGTATCCTATGCCTCACCTATACCCGAGCCGCCGCCGCCGAGATGTCGACCCGTTTGTTCGAAGCCCTGTCGGAATGGATCGCCAGGCCGGACGAAGAGCTCATTTCGGAGATCCATCGCACCATTGGTCATGCCGAGTTCAGGCGCGAGAAGCTCGACCTCGCGCGGCGCCTGTTCACCCGGGCGCTGGAAACGCCGGGCGGGCTCAAGGTCCAGACCATCCACGCCTTCTGCGAACGCCTGTTGCAGCGCTTTCCCGTCGAGGCCGGCATCATGCCCGGCTTCTCGGTGCTTGATGAAACCGCCGGGCGGGAACTGCTGGAGGAGGCCCGCGCCCGCGTGCTGGCCGATGGCGATGCCGGGCTGGCTGCCAGTGTCGGGCTCGTGGTCAACCATGCATCCGAACAGACGCTGGTGGATCTGCTGGCAGCGCTGGTGGCGCAGCGCGACAAGCTTGCAGCGTTTGCTTCCGGCAACCGGTTCGTGCAACTGCGCGCCCGTCTGAATGAGCAGCTTTGCATCGATGATGCTGATGACGAGAACTCCATTCGGGCAGATTTTGTACAGGCCGCAGACTGGCGCGGGCTGGGCGATGTGGCCGGGCAATTGCGAGAGTTTCCGGGCAAGACCAATGATGCGCAGGCCGCCGCCATCCACGCGGCCCGCACTGCCTCAACAATTGATGGGCAGTTTGAACTGGCGGCTGCATTTCTGCTGACAGCCGAAGGCAAGCCGAGACAACCGGGCGGGTTGATCACGTCGAAGTGCGCCGGGAAATTTCCCGAAGCACTGGAGTTGCTGCTCGACACCCAG
>JAZBOA010000605.1:0-12600 GCA_036350935.1 Anderseniella sp.
CTGCGTCGAGTACGTTGAACACCGGGTTGGCGGCAAGGGCATCGAGGATGCGGCGCGAGGCGTACAGGTTGAACGGCTGCTTTTCGCGCAGCGTCAGCAGGCCGGCGATGTGGTCGACATCTGCGTTGGTCAGCACGACGGCCTTGATCGGCGAATTGCGCAATGCACCCGAGGCACGCGGCTGCAGCGCCGGGGTGGCGGCGATCTGCTCCCGGATGTCCGGGGAGGCATTGAAGAGCACCCAGTTCTCGCCATCGGCTGACGCGGCAAGGCTGGATTGTGTGCGCGGCAGGAGATCACCTTCGCCGGCGCGGACGCGCCGGCTCAGGTGGTAGTTGCAGTTCCATTGCGGAAATCCGCCTCCGGCTGCCGAACCTATGATCCTGAGTCTCACCTGGTCCTGCCGATACTCTCTCCCGGGGCGGCCATCCTGCTGCGGGCAGGATGGGTACGGAATTACTTCTTCAGTTCTGCAGGCAGGTAGCGGGAAATCTCGAAACCGGCTTCAACCTGGCACATGGCAGGCTTGTTCCAAACCTTCTTCATGATGGACTCCTCAGTGTTCTTTGACTTCACCACTCCTTGTGGCTTGTCCCAAAGTCTAGCGGCAGTGCCGGAAAACTCAATCGGAAGGCGATCGCGCTGGTGTAGTATCATGCTAATTCAAAATTAAATTTGTCATATTTATATCAGTGCTTTACGAGCGTTTTCCAAGTTTCTGAGTCATTCCGTCCCGCGGAATATCACGATCAATTGATGCGCCGGCCGGGCTGTCTGGCGTGAAGCGGCTCGCCAGCATGACAACAGGTGCGGCCACCAGCCCTGCCAGAACCACCCAGGCCTCCGCCGAGCCCATGGCCCACAAGGCGCTGGTGGAGAAGGCCAGCCACAGGCCCGGCGGCAGCATCGCCAGCAGCCGCCAGCCGCGGGCGGTGAGAGCGGCAACCAGCAGCGTTACGAGGGCGGTGGGATCGGCAGCGATGCCGAACGTCTCAGCCGAGGCGAGCGGCCTTCCACTCAACGGCGCAAGAGCCGGGTAGAGGAACGCCGCTGCGAGGGTCAACGCAGCAGCAAGGCGTGACCATGCGGGCCGCGGGGCCGGATCACCGTTGCTCAAGCCGTGAGAGGTCAGTGCAATGGCGGCAAGAAACGCAGCCCCTACGGCGAACAGCGAGATGGCATACGCGCCCGCCCAGTGGATGGTGGCAAAGCCGGATGCGATGAAGAACCAGCCGCTTGATGCCCAGGCAAGGGCGAGGATCAGCGCCGCGATGCGGTTGCGCAGCGGCGATGGCTTCAGCAGGCACAACGCCAGCAGCAGGCCTCCCGCGATGGCCGCTACATGAAGAGGCCAGGCGGCAGCGTTCGCCAATTCGATCTGCCGGTAGTAGGTCCGGGCCGAGAACATCAGCAGGTCGGACAGATCGTAGCTCAGCCACGTCTCCATCACAGCGACTGTATATGATTGGCCAGCTTCTGACGGGTCGCGGCATCCAGCGGGTCGCCGGCGCCGGCCGCCAGATTTTCCCGGACGTGTTCCACCTTCGTGGTTGCCGGGATGGCGCAGATAACGGCCGGATGTGAGACGGTGAACCGGAGCAGCAGCTGCGCCCAGCTGGTGGAGCCTGCTTCGGCTTCGGCCCAGGCGGGCAGCGGGTGACGCTGCATGGCCTCCACCAGCCGGCCGCGCTGATATGGGCGGTTGACGATGACCGCGATGCCGCGCTCCTGCGCCAGGGGCAGCAGGCGGTCTTCAGCCTCGCGGTCGACGGCGTTGTAGGTGAGCTGCACGAAGTCGAGCGGGTGTGTGGCCATGATCTGTTCAAGATCGTCATGGCGGCGCCCGTGCGAGGTGGTCACGCCGACATAGCGGAGCCTGCCATCGGCCTTCATGGCGAAGAGGGTTTCGAGATGGTCTTGCCAGGCGACGAGGTTGTGCACCTGCATCAGGTCGAAGCGGGGAATCCGCCAGGCCTGCCGGGAGGTTTCAATCTGTGCGGCGCCGCTGCCGCCGTCGCTGGTCCACACCTTGTCGGCGGAAAAGGCATTGCCTGCATCGTTGCCGGCGGCGGCGAGGCCATGGCCGATGGTCGCCTGGGACGAGCCATACATGGGCGAGCTGTCGATCATCCGTCCGCCGCCTGCCAGGAAGGCGCCGATGACGCGGGCGCACTCGTCCAGCAGCACCGGATCATCGCCGACATTGAAGGTTATCCACGAGCCAAGGCCCACGCAGGGAATGGCGTCGCCGGAAGAGGGAATGATGCGGGTGCCGGGGCCGGGAGCAGCAATTGCGGTTGCCGTGACCGGCAGTACGCCCAGCATGGCTGCCGCCGTGGCTGACTTGATGAATGTCCTGCGCTCGATCATGAAAGGGTCTCGCACTGTTTCCTCGCCGGGCAAGTGAACTGTTACGGTTATCTGCGGGAACAATGTGGCAAGGCCCTTGCGGGTTGCAGCCTGCCTCAGGCGGGCACGGTGATGACGCCGATGACGGCGCCGGTCATCAGCGTGGCCAGGGTGCCGGAAACCAGCGAACGGGGCCCAAGCGCCAGGATGTCGGCGCGCCGGGCCGGGCACATGGCGATGAGACCGCCGGTCATGATGCCGAGCGAGCCGAAATTGGCGAAGCCGCACAGGGCATAGGTGAGGATCAGCCGGGTGCGGTCCGACATCGCCTCGGGCGCTGTGGCGGCAAGCTGGACATAAGCCAGGAACTCGTTCAGCACCGTCTTGACGCCGATCAGCTGGCCGGCCTGTGCTGCCTCGGCGAGCGGTATGCCGGTCAGCAGGGCCAGCGGGGTCATGGCCCAGCCGAAGATCTTCTCAACGCTCAATGCGAGGCCGAACGGGCCGGAAACCGCGCCGAGCGCCATGTTGGCAAGCGCTACCAGCGCCACCATCACCAGCAGCATGGCGGCGATGGACACGGCAAGACGCACGCCGTCTGCGGTACCGGTTGCGATGGCGTCCATGATGCTGCCGGTGCCGGGTTCGATCACGGCCAGGTCAGCGCCCTGCGGCGTGCCGGGGTCATCGTCCCACGGCACCATCAATCGTGCGAGCAGCAGGGCGGCGGGTGCGCTCATCAGCGAGGCGACCAGCAGGTGACCGGCCGCCCCCAGCAGCACGGGTTCGAGGAAACTGGCATAGAGCGCCATGACGGTACCGGCCACGGTGGCCATGCCGGTGGTCATGACGGCGAACAGGCCGCCCCGGCTCAAGGTTTCCAGATAGGGACGAGCCAGCAGTGGCGCTTCCACCATGCCGACGAAGATGTTGGCGGCAGCCGTGGTGCCTAGCGGGCCGGACACGCCCATGGTGCGCATCAGCAGCTTGCCGAGAAAGCCTACCACCCGCTGCATGATGCCCCAGTGATAGAGCAGCCGCGACAGCACCGAGACGATGATGACAAGCGGCAGCGCCTGCAGCGCCAGCACGAAGCCCTTGGACGGGTCGGTGACTGGAAACGGTGCAGGCCCGCCGGCGAGGTAGCCGAACAGGAACTTCATGCCTTCGCCTGTGGCGGTCTGGAGCGCAGCGACGGCACGGGCGAGAAGCTGGAAAACGAGGCTTGCCGGCGGCACCAGGATGAACAGGCCGGCGATGAGGAATTGCAATGCGATGCCAATGGCGGCAAAGCGGGCCACGGTGGCAAGCGGCAGGGCGCGGCGGTTTTCCGAGAGCATCCAGGCGACAAGCGGGATGGCGGCCAGCCCCAACAGGCTTTGCAGCATCAACGCCATTGTGTTCCCAGCCCCCGCACCCGGTGAATCAAGCCCCGGACATTGTGGCGTGGCCAAGCAGAACAGCGCAAGCATTGCCTAATAGGAGATTAGGCAAGGATGGCTTTATTCGCGATGGGAGTTTTGGCAGGCTCCCGCTCAGGAGGCGGTGAACCCATGCGCGACCCCAGATACGACATCCTGTTCGAACCAGTTCAGATCGGCCCGCTGACGGCGAAGAACCGTTTCTACCAGGTTCCCCATTGCAATGGCGGCGGATACCGCGATCCTTCAGCCGCTGCAGCGATGCGCGGCGTCAAGGCCGAGGGTGGCTGGGGCGTGATTTTCACCGAGCAGTGCGAGATGCACCAGACCTCGGAAATCACCCCGTTCATCGAGCTGAGGCTGTGGGAGGACAAGGACATCCCTGCGCTTCGCAGGATGTCGGACGCGATGAAGTCGCACGGGGCGCTGGCCGGAATCCAGCTTGCCTATTCGGGCGTGAACGGGCCGAACTTCTATACCCGCGAGGTGCCACTGGCCCCAACCGCACTGCCGATCCGGACGTTTACCAACGATCCGGTGAGTGCGCGGGCGCTGACCACGAAGGAGATCGGCGACCTGCGCCGCTGGTTCGTCAACGCGGCAAAGCGGTCAAAGCAGGCCGGTTTCGACCTGATCTGCCTGTATGGAGCGCACGGCTTTGGCATCTTCCAGCATTTCCTCAGCCGCGCCACCAACCAGCGCAGCGACGAGTATGGCGGCAGCCTGGAAAACCGCTCGCGTTTCGTGCGCGAGGTGGTGGCCGACATGCGCGATGCGGTGGGCGACACGATGGGCATCACGCTGCGGGTGAGCCTCGATGAAAGCATTGGTGAGCTCGGATTCAGCAATGCCGAGGTGCGCGACTTCATCGAGATGAACCGGGATCTGCCCGACCTTTGGGACCTGGCTCACGGCACCTGGGAGGACTGCTCCGGCACCTCGCGATTCAAGGAGGAGGCGGCGCAGGCGGAACTGGTGAAGGGCATCCGCGAGCTGTCATCAAGGCCGGTGGTGGGGGTCGGGCGGTTCACCTCGCCGGACGTGATGGTGAAGCAGGTGAAGTCCGGGGTGCTCGACCTGATCGGCTGTGCGCGGCCCTCGATCGCCGATCCGTTCCTGCCGAAGAAGGTGGAGGAGGGGCGCATTGAGGACATCCGCGAATGTATCGGCTGCAATATCTGCGTGACCGGCGACATGACCATGTCGATCTCGCGCTGCACGCAGAACCCGACATTCATGGAGGAATGGCGCAAGGGCTGGCATCCGGAAGTCATGAACGGCAAGGGTGCAACCACGAACGTGCTGGTGTTGGGTGCAGGGCCTGCGGGTCTCGAGGCTGCCTGGGCGCTGGCGCGGCGCGGCTATGACGTGGCGATTGCGGAGGCCGCTGGCGAACTCGGCGGGCGGGTGGCGCGCGAATGCCGGCTGCCGGGCCTGAGCGCGTGGGGCCGGGTGCGCGATTACCGGGAGTACCAGCTCAGGCAGCGCGGCAACGTGGAGATCTACCTCGACAGCAAGCTGAGCGCGGAACAGGTGCTGGAGTTCGGCTTCGACAACGTCGCCATCGCCACCGGGGCGAAGTGGCGGCGCGATGGGGTGGCGCGCCAGCACGTGGTGGCGATGCCGGTTGCTTCGGGCGCAAGGGTCTACACCCCGGATGACCTGATGTCGGGCGGCGTGCCGTCAGGCCGGGTAATCCTGTTCGACGATGACCACTATTACATGGGTGGCGTGCTCGCCGAACTACTGGTCAGCAAAGGGGCGGAAGTGACGCTGATCACGCCATCGGCCTACGTGTCGGACTGGACCCGCAACAGTCTGGACCAGGGGTTCATTCATGCGCGGCTGGCGGACCTTGGCGTGGACATCGTGCTGAACCGGGGCGTGACGGAGATCGGCGAGGGCAGGGTGACCAGCAACTGCGTCTATACGGGCCGCACGAGAACGTATGAATGCGATGCGGTGGTGATGGTGGCCTCGCAGTTGCCGGACGATGTGCTGTACCGCGACCTGCTGGCGCGCGAGGCCGACTGGGCCGATGCGGGACTGCGGTCAGTCAAGGTGTTCGGCGATGCCGAGGCGCCCGGTCCGATTGCCTGGGCGACCTATGCCGGCCACCGCTATGCCCGCGAGCTGGACGAGCCCGACCGGGGCGATGCGCTGTCGTTCCGCCGCGAGATCACCGAACTGGCGGGTGACTGAGCGGGAGCAGACGGGCCTGGGCGTAGTGACCGTTGCCGGGATTTGCTGACGCTGGCGGACAGAGTATCGAGGCAGGGAGAATGAACATGGACGACAAGCTGTTTGAAAAGGGCCTGGAGAAGCGCAAGGGCACGCTGGGCGCGGAATATGTCGAGAAGAACCTGGCCGCCGCGGACGATTTCACCCGGCCCTTCCAGGAGGCGATGACCGCCTGGTGCTGGGGGTTTGGCTGGGGCGACGAGACAATCGACGCCAAGACGCGGTCGATGATGAACCTCGCCATGATCGGCGCGCTGGGCAAGATGCACGAGTGGGAGATCCATTGCCGCGGTGCGCTGAACAACGGGGTCAGCAAGGAAGAAATCCGCGCCATCGTTCACGTGGTCGGCATCTATTGCGGGGTGCCGCAATCGCTGGAGTGCTTCCGGGTGGCGCGCAAGGTGCTGGAAGAGCGCGGGATGCTGTAGGCCGTCGGGTGCCTGGGCCAACGGCGTTTGGGCTCAGCCCAACCATGATTGGGCATGTATCGATTGGCGGAATTCAGCCCGGACAGACGCGGCCACGACGAACATTTTGCTGTTGCCGCAACGAAAGCCGTGACATGGGGGCAACAGCAACCACCTGGCCTCAAGGGATCAGCCCGCCATGTTCTCGATCTTTCCGTCTGCCCGCCTGCGTCCGTCACCGTTCTTCGAGGCTACTGTCGCGGACGGCGTGACCAGCTTCACCACCTACAACCACATGCTGATGCCGACCGGCTTCGGCAAGCCGGAGGAAGAATACTGGCGCATCATCAATGGCGTTTCCATGTGGGACGTGGCGGTGGAGCGGCAGGTGCAGCTGAAAGGCCCCGATGCTGGCAAGCTGGCGCAGATTCTCAGCCCGCGCGACCTTTCGAAGTGCGTGGTGGGGCAGGGCAAGTACGTGGCGTTGTGCAACCACGACGGCGTGTTGCTGAACGACCCGATCCTGCTCAAGCTGGCAGACGACCTTTACTGGTTCTCCATCGCTGACTCGAACATCTGGTTCTGGGCCAAGGCCATTGCCGCCGAACGCGGCCTCAACGTCGAGATTTCCGAGCCGGACGTGTCGCCGCTGGCGGTGCAGGGGCCGAAGGCGGAGGCTGTCGTTGCCTCGATGTTCGGCGACTGGGTGAAGGACCTGAAGTATTTCTGGTTCAAGGAAACCTCGATCGACGGCATTCCGGTGGCAGTGGCGCGCTCGGGCTGGTCGAAACAGGGCGGATTCGAGCTCTACCTGATGGACGGCTCTAAGGGCACGCAGCTGTGGAACCTCGTCAAGGAAGCCGGCAAGGCCTGGGACATCGGGCCGGGCAACCCCAATGCCTGCGAACGGGTGGAAAGCGGGCTGCTGTCGTTTGGCGGCGATACTGACGTCCACACCAATCCGTTCGAGGTGCGCATGGGCAAATATGTCGACCTCGACGTTGCCGATGACGTGGTGGGCATACAGGCGTTGCGCAAGATCAAGGCGAACGGGCCGAAGCGGCACCAGCTTGGCGTCAAGCTCGAAGGCGATGAGCCGATCATGACGGCGTTCCACTGGTTCGACATCATGCACGGCAACAACAAGGTTGGCGACATGACCAACATCGTGTGGTCGTGGCGGCTGAAGCAGAACATCGGTTTTGCGCTGGTATCGGTGGACGCAAAGCCCGGCGACAAGGTGCAGGTGATGCGAAACGGCAAGCCGGTCAATGCCGAGCTGTGCCATCTGCCCTTCCTGTGATCTCAGCCGGCGCGGTCCTCCCGCGCCAGGCTTGCCTTCATGGCCCTGGCGGCGCGGGTGTAACCGCCATCGGCGCCGTCGATGAAGTGCACGTGCAGGCCCTGGTCGAGATCGAACAGCAGGCAGGTCATCAGCGCCGCGTCTGATCGCCAGAGCCCGAAGGCTAGGTCGCCGCTGGCGGCTGCGCGGATCAGGTATTGCTCGATGCTGGCGGCCTGTTCCGCGCTGACGTCGATGACGAGGCGCAAGGTGCCGTCAAACTTGCGGAAATCGGTGTTGGCTTTCAGTTCCTGCCGATAACGGGGCGCGTCGTATCCGCTAATTTTTGATTGCCGGCGCTCGGCGATGCGCTGGGCGATGCCGGTGAACAGGGTCCATGCCCATGCGCCATAACGGCCGAGGGTGGACCTGAGGGCGGCGCGCTCAAGCCGGAACGCCTTCGAGCCGGTGCTTTCCAGCTTGAGGTTGCCGTCCTGCACCGGGGCAAACCGGGTTACCGGTTCACCCAGGATGCGCTCGAAGGCACGGCCGACCTGGGCAGGGTTCAGGCGCGCGCCAGATGTATGGACGATAAGCGTCAGCATGACCCCGTTGAGCGAACCGAGCGGCTGCCAGCGGCAGGACAGGCCCGTAAGGTCAAGCGAGTAGCCGCCGGCATCTTCTGACAGGTGAAAGCCGTTGCCGTCCGGCTGTTTCAGCCAGTCCTCCGCCAGGGCCAGCCCGCCGCCGGCAAACATCGCCAGCGCATTGGCGCCGTCGAGCCGGTATTTCTGCACCAGTACCTCGCGCCCGGCGGCGCGGATGGCGCTGACCGGCACGGCGGCTGCGCGCAGCTCCAGCCCGTAGAGGTCGTGGGACTTGTCACGCAGCGCGCCCAGCCGTGCCGAGGCGGCCTTCAGCAGCGAGGGCGGCACGCAGACCAGCCCGCCGTCACCTCCGAACATGAATGGCACGGCGAGACCGTCGCAGGCATTGAGTACCGCCACGATCGAGGCCGCCCCCACCATGTTCACAGCCTTGTACTCGCCCCGCTCGATGGCAGGGGTGCTGCCCACCACGTCGGACAAGAGCACGGTCCAGTCATCGGGCAGGGGGGCGTAACCGCTGCCGCCTGCCACGGTGTCGAAGTTTGCCGTTGCGGGAAGGGCTTCGTAGAACCGGGTGGTATGGGCGTCCGCCATGCGGCCTCCGACAGGCTTGCTGCCGCCTGCCGGTGACAGGGGGCCTCGCGGCAGACTATACATGAGGCTTGGAGAATTGAGAGAGGCCAGCGCGATGAAAGTCGCCTTCTACGCATCGATGAAGCCGCCGGATGATCCGGTGCCGTCGGGCGACCGGACAATGGCGCGCCAGCTGTTCAAGGCGCTTGAACTGGCCGGCCATGAGGTCGAGCTGATGTCGCGGATGAAATGCCGGGTGCGCTCGCCGCAGCACCTGGACGAGGTTCGCGCCGATGCGGCCCACGAGGTGAAGCGCATCGCCGCGCATTGGCGAGGGACAGGCCAGCCGGACGTGATCATGGCCTACCACGTCTATTACAAGTCGCCGGACCTGATCGGCGCGGAACTGGCGCGGCAGTTCAACATACCCTACGTGACGGTAGAGGCCTCGCATGCCGGCAAGCGCAGTACCGGCGAATGGGCGCGCGTGCAACGCTTGAGCGACGAGGCAATCGCCCAGGCCGCAATGAACATCTGCTTCACGGCGCGCGACCGGGAGGGGCTTGCGAAGGTGGCGGACGCGAGGCGCATAGTTATGCTGGCCCCGTTCGTGGACCTTGACGGGTTTGATGCGCCGCCGCTGCGCGAGGCGCACGATCCGGTGGAACTTGTCACCGTGGCAATGATGCTGAAGGGCGCCAAGATGGAGAGCTGGCGGCTGCTGGCGGAGGCGGTGCGCGGGCTTGAACCTGCCGGTTGGCGGCTGACGCTGGTCGGCGACGGGCCGATGCGCGACGAGGTGGAAAGGCTGTTCCATGGCATCGGGCAGGTGCGGTTTGCCGGACAAGCCGACAAGCGGGGCGTGGCCGGATTCCTGGCGCGGTCAGACCTGTTCGTCTGGCCGGGCTGGGGTGAGGCGTTCGGTCTGGTCTACCTGGAGGCCCAGGCCATGGGCCTGCCAGTGGCAGCAACGGATTCAGGCGGGGTGGCGGACGTGGTGCTCGATGGCGAGACGGGACTGCTGAGCGCCGAGGGGGACGCGGCCGAATTGACGGCTTCCCTTGCCCTGCTGATTGGTAATGCAGGCTTGCGCCGCGAGATGGGAAACAGGGCCATGGCTTTCGTGCGCGGGCAGCGCAGCCTCGACGTCGCCAGCGCAGAGCTGGACCGCCTGCTGCGGCAGGTGGCGGCATGAGCACTTCCATGCTGGAAGCCGAGATCGGGCGCTGGCGCGAGGCGGGGCTGACACCAAGGCTGTGGTGGCGTGACGATGATGCGGTGGACGTGACGCCGGCGCTCGACCGGTTGACCCGGCTCACCGGCGACAGCGGCATTGCGGTGCTGCTGGCGGTGATACCGGCGTTTGCCAGCGATGCGCTGGCCAACCATGTGGCGTTGTACCGCAATCTTGACCCGTGCGTGCACGGCTGGGCCCATGAGAACCACGAGCCCGCCGGTGTCAAGCGGGCAGAGCTGGGCATGGCCCGGCCTCTGGATGAGGTGGTGAGCGATATTGCGCGCGGAACGGAGAGGTTGCAGGTGCTGTTCGGCGCGCACCTGATGCCGGTACTGGTGCCGCCGTGGAACCGCATGCGGGAAGACCTGGCGCCGCGCCTTGAGGAGGCAGGCATCGAGGCCTTCTCTACCTTCACCCACCGGCTCATCGCGCCGGCCATGCAGGCCAACACCCACGTTGACGTCATGGACTGGACAAGCCGAAACGGCAAGCCTGCCGAAGCGCTGCTGGCGGAACTGGCCGTGGCGCTGGCGACGGCGCGGGCGGGCGGCGGCTACGAGGTGGGCGTACTGACCCATCATCTGGTGCACGATGAGGCAGCCTGGCAGGCCTGTGAGGCGATAGCGCGGATCAGAGGGGTGAAGTGGGTGCGATTTCCGGGTTCGACCTCAGCCGAGCACGACAACGCGGGGGGTGCCCGGTAGCGGTGACTTGCGCCAGCGCGGCTTGCCGTCGCGACTGTAGCCCTGGGCAAGCGCGGCGGTCCATGTGGCCTCGTCGGCAATGGCCCGGGTCTTCAGCTCCTTGTTGGTCTTTTCAAGCTTGGCGGACTGGTTGACCGCCGCACCGATCACGGTGAACTCGAGGCGGCTTTCATCGCCGATGGTGCCGAACACCACCGGGCCGGTGGCAACGGCGGCGTTGAGCTTGCCGGCAAACGGCTTCAGCAATGGATCATCGTTCCAGTGTTCAAGGTCGGCGAGAATGGCGTCGACTGCCCGCAAGGCATCGGCGGAACAGGTGCCGTTGCCGCGCACCGCGCCGAAGGTTGCCATGATGCCGTCGCCCATGAACTTGTCGATGGAGCCGCCGTTGGCCTGGATGATGCCGACAATGCGTTTCTGATAGGCGACAAGCACCTTCAGAACGTCGACAGCGTCAAGCCGTGCCGCCCAGGTGGTGAAGCCGCGCAGGTCGACATTGAGGATTGCCGCCTCGATGCGCTGTCCGTCGCCGGGGGCGGTATCCTCGCCGGCGTTGCGGATCGACGAGGCGACGTCGCGGTCGAAGAAGCGCGACAGGTCGCGCGCTGCCTGTGCCTCGGCGGTGGCTCGCACCAGCAGGTCGTTGGCCCTCACCAGCGCCACGCCAATAATGCCGGCCACCATCACCATGGTGATGATCTTGTCGAACTCGGCGCCGAGCAGGATCTCGTTGCCGGTCAGGTAGGTTATGTAGTCCCGGGTCACGCCCATGCCGTGGGTGGAATAGATGGCATAGGCCACCAGCGACAGCCAGCCGGCTGCTGCGGCCAGCCCCGTGAACACCACGAAACGTGGTTCGAACCGCAAGGCGCGCAGGGCGATGAAGATGAACACGTAAAGCAGCGTTGGCGCCTTCAGATAGAATGAAGGCGGCTGGCCATACTGAATGTGGAAGCTCCAGATCAGCAGCATCAGGATGGCAACGTCGATGATGATGGAGGTGAATACCGCCCAGTCCGGCAGACGTGCCCGCCTTGCCCACGCGAGCACTGCCAGGTTGAATGCGAAATAGGCTGCCAGCGCCCACGGAACCGGCGCGAATACGGTGCCTGCGCTGGTCTTCGGCGAGAGCCAGTAAAGCCCCGCCCATATTGCCACGATGACCAGTTGAATGATCTTGATCAAAACCTCGCTCGACTGATCGTGCAAGGCTATCTGTGTCCTGATGCGTGGCGATACTTCCTGTTGCGCCGTGCGCAGGAACAGGCGCCGCAGCGGATTGCCAGGGCTGGTAGGATTGCGTGCGCCGGATGTTTGCATCGGTGTCATGTTGCGGCTTTATCGGAATGGAAGTTTCATTGCATCAGGAGCTATAGACTCATGCCTACTCTTTTCGTACCGTCGAATACAGGGCTGTACGGATCAAGCCGGTTCACACCTAGTCACGTTCTGGATGCCGCAAGGTGATCGGGGCGCGGCAGAAGGGCCGGTTTCGTGGCACACCATCGGGGTATACGGTGTGGCAGGGCGCTGCAACTTGCGGCGGGGTGCGGCTGGTCCATGCAAAATGACTGAACCATCGGCACAGCGCGCTTATCATGACCCCGACGCCTGATCTCTTGCGTATCGAGAACCTGCACATCAGTTTCCGTGTTCATTCCACCACGGTTGAGGCGGTGCGCGGGGCAAGCTTTCGAATCCAGCCAGGCAAGGTGACGGCGCTGGTCGGCGAGTCGGGCTCGGGCAAGTCGGTCATCGGCCAGGCCATCATGGGCATC
>JAZBOA010000606.1:0-3847 GCA_036350935.1 Anderseniella sp.
GCAGACCGACGCGGTGGTGGAGCGGTATGCGGCGCAAGGGGTCAAGGGCGTCCTGGCGCTGCGCGGAGACATGCCGGGCGTCACCGGACCATATGAGCCGCACCCGGGCGGCTATGAAAACGCCACCGACCTGACGCGATCACTGGCCCGGCGCGGCGATCTGGACATTTATGTTGCGGCCTATCCGGAGGTGCATCCGGCCTCGGCCTCGGCGGGAGCATGCCTCGCCAACCTGAAGCGCAAGCTGACGGCGGGCGCAGATGCGGCCATCACGCAGTTCTTCTTCGACAACCGGGACTATTTCGACTTCATGGAGCGGGTACGCGCCGCCGGTATTCACCAGCCGATCATCCCCGGCATCCTGCTGATCCACGACTTCAACAAGGTGGCGTCATTCGCAAAGAAGTGCCAGTCGCGGGTGCCGGAGGAGTATTTCGACCTGTTCGAGCGATTGCCCGCCCATACACCCGAGCACAAGGAACAGGCATGTGAACTTGCCGCTGACCAGATCGTCCGTCTGGCCGCGCAGGGCGTCGACCATGTTCACATCTATACGATGAACCGCCCCGACCTTGTCGAGCGCACGTGCAGGCTTGCGGGCATCGAGGCAGTCGCAGGCGTCATGGCCACTGCCTGACCGGCACACCGGCAGTCGGTTTTCAGCTTCCGGCTGTCGCAATACCGGCAGTTGGACAGCACGGTTATCGCCTATACCTCATTGCAACATTCAAGATCCATCGGGAGCACACGGATACCGTCATGGCCCAGCTCGTCATTACATACTGGCGCGATATCCCCTCGCAGGTGACCGTCAAGGCAGGCCGCAAGGCAGAGAAGAAGATGCTGTCCGACCGGTTCCAGGAAGCAATCGACATGGCGGCGATGCGCTCGGGCGCGGCCGACACCGATGACTACCTTGCCGAATGGCGCCGGGCAGAGCCGGTAGAGTGCGGTGACGACCTCGAAGCCGAGGCAACCGCTGCCGCCGAAAGAATTGAAGCCGATTACGACAAGGACCGCCTGAAGGCGCTCATCAGGAATGGCGGCCGGGCCTGACAGCACCGCCGCCGCACCTCCAACACCAGACAATCCGCGAGCCTCGAAAGGACGCAAGTTCCCATGACCAGAACCGTTATCGCCTCAGCCACCAGGGAAGTCGTGATCGGCTTCGACCAGCCGTTCTGCGTCATTGGCGAGCGCATCAACCCGACGGGACGCAAGAAGCTGGCGGCTGAACTTGAAGCCGGTGACTTCACCACGGTAGAAAAAGACGCTCTTGAGCAGGTGGCCTGCGGCGCCACGGTGCTGGACATCAACTCCGGTGCCGTATTCTCCAACAAGATGGCCGAAGACCCGCGCTATGCCGACAACAACTTCGTCGAGCCGCCGCTGATGAAGGAACTGGTGGAGCGCGTTCAGGCGCTGGTTGACGTGCCGCTGTGCATCGACTCATCCGTTCCCGGCGCGCTGGAAAACGGACTCAAGGCCGCCAAGGGCCGGCCACTGCTCAACTCCGTCACCGGCGAGGAAGAGCGCCTCGAGATCGTGCTGCCGCTGGTCAAGAAGTACGACGTGCCGGTGGTCGCCATTTCCAACGACGACACCGGCATTTCCGAAGACCCGGACGTGCGCTTTGCCGTTGCCAAGAAGATCGTCGAGCGCGCCGCCGATCATGGCATCAAGGCGCATGACATCGTGGTCGATCCGCTGGTGATGCCGATTGGCGCGATGGGCACCGCGGGACTGCAGGTGTTTGCGCTGGTCCGCCGGCTGCGCGAGCAACTGGGCGTCAACACCACGTGCGGCGCCTCCAACATCTCGTTCGGACTGCCCAACCGGCACGGCATCAACAACGCCTTCCTGCCGATGGCTGCGGCCGCCGGCATGACCAGTGCGATCATGAACCCGGTGCAGCTTGCCACCACCCGCAAGAAGTATGACGAGCATATCGCCAGGCTGGCCGAGATGGGCATTATCATCCCCGAGGGCATCGACCCGGCCGCGCTGGCGCCGCTGCTTGGCGTCGGCCACATGACCGGCACCCCGTCAAAGGAAATCGAGGCCATCAAGGCGGCCGACTTCCTGTTGAACAACGATCCATCTGGCGCCAGCTGGATCCGCTTCAACAAACCTGCCGGCAAGCAGCCGGAAGGCGCCGGCGGCGATCGTGAAGGCCGCCGCCGCAGACGTGGCTGAGTACAACAAGCAAACAGGACGGATCATGGCAAACACCACCCGCGACGATGCCCTCATCGTGTTCACGCCATCGGGCAAACGCGGGCGGTTTCCGCTTGGCACACCGGTACTTCAGGCTGCCCGGGCGCTGGGCGTGGACATCGACAGCGTGTGCGGCGGCCGCGCCATCTGCGGGCGCTGCCAGGTGGTGCCCTCGATCGGCGATTTCGCCAAGCACGGAATAACCTCGAAGGCAGAACACCTGGGCCCCGTCACCCAGGTCGAGGTGCGCTACGACGAGAAGCGCGGTCTCAAGGCGGGCCGCCGGCTGTCCTGCCAAACGCTGATCCAGGGTGATTGCGTCATCGACGTGCCGCCGGAAAGCCAGGTTCACAAGCAGGTGGTGCGCAAGCGGGCGGAAGTGCGCGACATCAAGCTCGATCCGGTCACCAAGCTCTACTACATCGTGGTGGAAGAGCCCGACATGCACCACCCCTCCTCGGACCTGGAGCGGGTGTACGATGCATTGCGGAGCCAGTGGAACATCCACGAAGTGACGTGCGACCTCGCCATCATGCAGGCGCTGCAGATCGCCCTGCGCAAGGGAGAGTGGCGCATCACCGTTGCCGTGCATCACCGCATGGCCGGCAAGGTGCCGCGCATCGTGGCGCTGTGGCCGGGCTTCCACGACCGGGCCTACGGCATGGCGGTCGACGTCGGCTCCACTACCATCGCCGCCCACCTGTGCGACCTGGCCACCGGCGAGATCAAGGCGTCGGCCGGGCTGATGAACCCGCAGATCCGCTTCGGCGAGGACCTGATGAGCCGGGTCTCGTATGTGATGATGAACCCGGGCGGCGACAAGGAAATGACCGCTGCGGTGCGCGAGGCGCTGAACCAGCTCGCCCGCGAAGTGGCGCGCGAAGCCGACGTCGAGCTGAACGAGATCCTCGAAGTGGTGCTGGTTGGCAATCCGGTGATGCATCACCTGATGCTGGGCATCGACCCGACCGAACTGGGTGGTGCGCCTTTCGCGCTGGCCACCGGACTTGCCGTCACGCGGCCTGCCCGCGAGTTCGACCTGGAGCTCAACAACGGCGCCTATGTGTACGTGCTGCCGTGCATTGCGGGGCACGTTGGCGCCGACACGGCAGGCGTGGTGCTGTCAGAGAGCCCTCACCTTTCCGACAAGATCATGCTGGTGGTGGACGTGGGCACCAATGCCGAGATCGTGCTTGGCAACAAGGACCGCCTGCTGGCCTGCTCGTCGCCCACAGGGCCTGCCTTCGAAGGCGCGCAGATTTCATGCGGCCAGCGTGCCGCACCCGGCGCCATCGAGCGCATCCGCATCAACCCGGAGACGCTGGAGCCCCGCTTCAAGGTCATCGGTTGCGACAAGTGGTCGGACGAACCGGGCTTTGACGACGACATCGCGGCAACCGGCGTCACCGGCATCTGCGGCTCCGGCATCATCGAGGTGATCGCCGAGATGTATCTGGCCGGCATCATCAACCAGGACGGCATGTTCGACGGATCGTTCGCCGGGCGCACCCCCAGGGTGGTGCAGACGGGCCGCACCTTCACCTACGTGATCCGCGAGGGTGAACCGCTGATCTCGATCACCCAGAACGACGTGCGCGCCATCCAGCTGGCCAAGGCCGCGCTTTATGCC
>JAZBOA010000607.1:0-2800 GCA_036350935.1 Anderseniella sp.
CGGGCCTGACAGCACCGCCGCCGCATCTCCAACACCAGACAATCCGCGAGCCTCGAAAGGACGCAAGTTCCCATGACCAGAACCGTTATCGCCTCAGCCACAAGGGAAGTCGTGATCGGCTTCGACCAGCCGTTCTGCGTCATTGGCGAGCGCATCAACCCGACGGGCCGCAAGAAGCTTGCAGCTGAACTCGAAGCCGGCGATTTCACAACGGTAGAGAAGGACGCGCTGGAGCAGGTTGCCTGCGGCGCCACCGTGCTGGACATCAACTCCGGCGCGGTCTTCTCCAACAAGATGGCTGAAGACCCGCGGTATGCGGACAACAACTTCGTCGAGCCGCCGCTGATGAAGGAACTGGTGGAGCGCGTTCAGGCGCTGGTGGACGTGCCGTTGTGCATCGACTCATCCGTTCCCGGTGCACTGGAAAACGGTCTCAAGGCGGCCAAGGGCCGGCCGCTGCTCAACTCGGTCACCGGCGAGGAAGAACGCCTCGAACTGGTGCTGCCACTGGTCAAGAAGTACGACGTTCCGGTGGTCGCCATTTCCAACGACGACACCGGCATTTCAGAAGACCCGGATGTGCGCTTTGCCGTGGCCAAGAAGATCGTCGAGCGCGCCGCCGATCATGGCATCAAGCCGCATGACATCGTGGTTGATCCGCTGGTGATGCCGATCGGCGCGATGGGCACCGCCGGCCTGCAGGTGTTTGCGCTGGTCCGGCGGCTGCGCGAGGAACTGGGCGTCAACACCACTTGCGGCGCTTCCAACATCTCGTTCGGCCTGCCGAACCGGCATGGCATCAACAACGCCTTCCTGCCGATGGCGGCAGCGGCCGGCATGACCAGCGCGATCATGAACCCGGTACAGCTTGCGACCAACCGCAAGAAGTACGATGAGCATATCGCCAAGCTGGCCGAGATGGGCATCATCATTCCCGAGGGCATCGACCCGGCGGTGCTGGCGCCGCTGCTGGGCGTGGGTCACATGACCGGCACCCCGTCGAAGGAGATCGAGGCGATCAAGGCAGCCGACTTCCTGTTGAACAACGATCCATCTGGCGCGAGCTGGATCCGTTTCAACAAACCGGCCGGCAAGCAACCGGAAGGCGCTGGCGGGGACCGTGAAGGCCGCCGCCGCAGGCGTGGCTGAGTACAACGAGCAAACAGGACCGATCATGGCAGATACCACCCGCGACGACGCCCTCATCGTCTTCACGCCATCGGGCAAACGCGGGCGGTTTCCGCTCGGCACACCTGTACTGCAGGCGGCCCGCGCGCTGGGCGTCGACATCGACAGCGTCTGCGGGGGCCGCGCCATTTGCGGACGCTGCCAGGTGGTGCCCTCGATCGGCGATTTCGCCAAACACGGCATCACCTCGAAGGCCGAACACCTGGGTCCCGTCACCCAGGTCGAGGTGCGCTACGACGAGAAGCGCGGGCTGAAGGCTGGGCGTAGACTGTCGTGTCAGACCCTTATCCAGGGCGATTGCGTCGTCGATGTGCCGCCGGAAAGCCAGGTCCACAAGCAGGTGGTCCGCAAGCGCGCTGAAGTACGCGACATCAAGCTCGATCCGGTCACCCGGCTCTACTACATCGTGGTGGAAGAGCCCGACATGCACCACCCCTCCTCCGACCTGGAGCGGGTGTATGACGCGCTGAGAAGCCAGTGGAACATCCACGAGGTGACGTGCGACCTCGCCATCATGCAGGCGCTGCAGATCGCGTTGCGCAAGGGAGAGTGGCGCATCACCGTTGCCGTGCATCACCGCATGGCCGGCAAGGTACCACGCATCGTGGCGCTGTGGCCGGGCTTCCACGACCGCGCCTACGGCATGGCGGTCGACGTCGGCTCCACCACCATCGCGGCGCACCTTTGCGACCTGGCTACCGGCGAGATCAAGGCTTCGGCCGGGTTGATGAACCCGCAGATCCGCTTTGGCGAAGACCTGATGAGCCGGGTCTCTTACGTTATGATGAACCCGGGCGGCGACAAGGAAATGACCGCCGCGGTGCGCGAGGCGCTGAACCAGCTTGCCCGCGAAGTGGCGAAAGAGGCAGAAGTCGAGTTGAACGAGATCCTCGAGGTGGTGCTGGTCGGCAATCCGGTGATGCACCATCTGATGCTGGGCATCGACCCGACCGAACTGGGTGGTGCGCCGTTCGCGCTGGCCACCGGGCTTGCCGTCACCCGCCCTGCCCGCGAGTTCGACCTGGAGCTGAACAACGGCGCCTATGTCTACGTGCTGCCGTGCATTGCCGGCCATGTCGGCGCCGACACGGCGGGCGTGGTGCTCTCTGAATCTCCCCACCTGTCGGACAAGATCATGCTGGTGGTGGACGTGGGCACCAATGCCGAGATCGTGCTGGGCAACAAGGACCGGCTGCTGGCGTGCTCATCGCCCACCGGCCCGGCCTTCGAAGGCGCACAGATCAGTTGCGGCCAGCGCGCTGCTCCCGGTGCCATCGAGCGCATCCGCATCAATCCGGAAACGCTGGAACCCCGCTTCAAGGTCATCGGTTGCGACAAGTGGTCGGATGAGCCGGGCTTTGACGACGACATCGCCGCAACCGGTGTCACCGGCATCTGCGGCTCGGGCATCATCGAGGTGATCGCCGAGATGTACCTTGCCGGCATCATCAACCAGGATGGCATGTTCGACGGCTCGTTCGCCGCGCGCAGCCCGAGGGTGGTGCAGACGGGCCGCACCTTCACCTACGTGATCCGCGAGGGTGAACCGCTGATCTCGATCACCCAGAACGACGTGCGCGCCATCCAGCTGGCCAAGGCCGCGCTTTATGCC
>JAZBOA010000608.1:0-3237 GCA_036350935.1 Anderseniella sp.
ATTGGTTCAAGCCAGGCCCCCTCAACGCCGGCTGCCATCATGAGAGCATTCAGCAAGTCATCGGAAACTGACTTTTCAGCAAAGCGCTTGCGGTAGGTGCGTCGCTTCGTGATCGCATCGGCGAGCTTCGCCAACTCATTGTCAGCCTCCCCCGAATAGACAACGTCGGCCAGCACATCGTTATCATGCGCGTCCGGAAAAGGAATGACCGTGGTACCGAGCCCCTCACTTGCTGCAGCACAGCGCAGGTTGAAGAGCGCACAGCCACAACTGATGACAAGCTCCCGATCATCCGGATCATTTACCGGTAGCGCCCGGGTCCGGTCGGCATGGAGCTGGATACGATCATCCTGGATCTTGAAGAACCAGGGCTGCGTGTTGTGGCTCGATGGCGCGCGAGTGGCCTGCTTGATCAGTCGGTCAACCAGAGGCTTTTCCAGCATGTTGATGTTCCCTTATCCACACCCATTCAGCAAAATCTGCTTTCCGGGTTCTCGCGTGTAAACAGCGACAATGTCAAAGTACTGTCGATCAGAAGTCGTCGGCTCACCATGATTGCTTTTCCGCGACACCGTCTGCTTACCGCTTTGCGTAGCAAATTCACTTGATCCCGTTGTCATATGACAGCAATCTTTCAGGACTAAGCGGCACAGACCGCGCCGCCTGGCCCAAATAGTGGGAGGCGGACAAAAACCAGCAAAGGGAGCCATTCATGAAACGATTGTTATTGCTCGCAGCCGTCTTGTTCGCATTCACCATGCCGGCCAGTGCCGAGTTCAAGCTCGATTCGCGCTACCAGGACGCAGACGGCGATCTTGTCGCCGACACGCCAACCGATCCTGCCCAGCAGGTCGATCCGTCAACCCTGATCTTTGCCTACACTCCTGTCGAGGACCCTGCCGTCTACGCCAAGGTGTGGGAAGGCTTCCTCAAGCACATGGAAGAAAAGACCGGCAAGAAGGTTCAATTTTTTCCCGTGCAGTCCAATGCTGCCCAGATTGAGGCGATGCGCGCCGGCCGCCTTCACATCGCCGGTTTCAACACGGGTTCAAATCCGCTCGCAGTGGCCTGTGCCGGGTTCAGCCCATTCACGATGATGGCCTCGGCCGACGGCTCATTCGGCTACGAGATGGAGATCATTACCTATCCGGGCTCGGGTATTGAGAAGGTCGAGGACATCAAGGGCCAGAAGCTGGCCTTCACATCGGAAACATCGAACTCGGGTTTCAAGGCGCCATCAGCGATTCTCAAGGCTGACTATGGAATGGTGGCCGGCACCGACTTTGAGCCGGTGTTCTCCGGCAAGCATGACAATTCCATTCTCGGCGTGGCCAACAAGGATTATCCGGCCGCTGCCGTCGCCAACTCGGTCCTCAAGCGCATGCTGCAGCGCGACGTGGTAAAGGCCGAACAACTGAAGTCGCTGTACAAGTCGCAGACTTTCCCGACGACCGGGTATGGCCTCGTCTATAATCTGAAGCCCGAACTGCAGGAGAAGATCAAGGAGGCATTCTTCTCCTATCCATGGGAAGGTTCGGCGCTTCTGGAAGAGTTCTCCAAGTCGGGCGAAGCGCAGTTCGTTCCGATTACCTTCAAGGAGCACTGGGCCGTCATCCGCAAGATCGACGAGGCCAATGGCGTATCCTACGACTGCAAGTAAATTGCGCTCGCAGTGACTTATGCGGAGGCAGCCCCCAGTGGCTGCCTCCTGCTTCATTGACAGGGGATTGGGGAACAAACTTGCTATCTGTACGCAACCTGACCAAGACCTATCGCACTGGCGATCAAGCTCTGAAAAACGTGAGTTTCGATGTCGAGGCTGGCCAGTTGGTCGGGCTTATCGGTCCATCGGGTGCAGGAAAGTCCACACTGATAAGATGCGTAAACCGTCTGGTCGAACCCACCAGCGGCAGCATCTTCCTGGGCAACGAGGAACTCACCCTGCTGTCCGGTTCCCGGCTGCGGGCAGCGCGCCGGCGCATTGGCATGATCTTCCAGGAGTACGCGCTGGTTGAACGGCTGTCGGTCATGGAGAACGTCCTTTCAGGACGGCTGGGCTATGTTTCCTTCTGGCGCAGCTTCACCCGGCGGTTTCCACAAGCCGATATCGACAAGGCGTTTTCACTGCTTGAGCGGGTTGGCCTGACTGACCATGCCGACAAACGTGCCGATGCGCTGTCCGGCGGCCAGCGCCAGCGCGTCGGCATCGCCCGTGCGCTGGAACAGGATCCCGAACTGCTGCTTATCGACGAGCCCACGGCGAGTCTCGATCCCAAGACGTCGCGTCAGATCATGCGCCTGATCCAGGACATCTGCGCCGAACGCAACCTGCCGGCCATTATCAACATCCACGACGTTCTGCTGGCCCAGGCCTTCACCCGGCGGATCATCGGCCTGCAGGCTGGAGAGGTGGTTTTTGACGGGTCCCCGGACCAGCTCGACGATGCCGCCCTGACCCGCATTTATGGCGAGGAAGACTGGACCACCATGCGCACTGCCAAACCGGGCGACGAAGAAAGCGACGAACGTGACGAAGAAGAACGCATGGCAGGTCTCGTTTGATGAGCAGTGTTTCCTCCAGCCCAAGGCAATGGACGCGGCCGCCGGTCCTCATCAAGAGTAATCGCCTGCGCTGGTCGATCTATGCCGGCGCGCTGATCTACCTCGTGCTGGCGATGTCCAGCATCGACATCAACCCCGCACGCATCTACGAGGGGCTCGAACGCGGCTGGCGGTTTGTTCAGGGCTTCCTGGTGCCGGACTTCACCAGCCGGTGGAGTGACATTCAGCAAGGCTTCATCGAAAGCCTCACCATGACCCTGACGGCTACTGTTGCCGGAGTCCTGATCTCGGTCCCGATCGGCATCGGCGCTGCCCGCAACATTTCCCCGACACCGATTTACCTGGTCTGTCGGGCCATCATTGCGGTGTCGCGCAGCCTTCAAGAGATCATCGTTGCGATCCTGTTTGTCGCGATGTTCGGCTTCGGCCCGTTTGCCGGGTTCCTGACCTTGAGTTTCGCCACCATCGGCTTCCTTGCAAAACTGCTGGCGGAAGACATTGAGGACATTGATGAGAGTCAGACCGAAGCCATCCGCGCCACAGGGGCCAGCTGGACGCAACTCATAAACTATGCGGTACAACCACAAGTGATGCCGCGATTGATTGGCTTGTCGCTGTACCGCCTCGACATCAATTTCCGTGAGTCCGCCGTGATCGGCATTGTCGGGGCTGGCG
>JAZBOA010000609.1:0-2206 GCA_036350935.1 Anderseniella sp.
CCAGTCGTGAGCATCGAGATCCACGAGTACCTCGTTGGCAATGGGGGTGCCGAATCGGCGGCCCTTCTTGGCGGCCTCGGTGAAGCTCGGGCCCGGCCATGGACAGACCGCCCGCCAGCCGTCGTGATAGATGGAGCGGTGGCCGAACATCTCAAAGTACTGGGTATGGTGATTGCTGGGCGCAGCCGCCTGGTTGAAGGTGTGGGCGAAACTCACCCCATCGATCGGCGCCTGGCTTACGCCGCGGATGCTCTGTGGCGCTTCGGTACCCAGGGCTTCCAAGACCGTTGGGACGAGATCGATGATGTGCGCATACTGCGGGCGCAGCTCGCCGCGCGCCTGGATGCCCTTGGGCCAGGACACGATGCACGGGTCACTGGTGCCACCCCGGTACGTCTCGCGCTTCCAGCGGCGGAAGGGCGTGTTGCCGGCGTTCGCCCAACCCCAGGGGTAGTGGTTGTTGGTTTCGGTGCCACCCAGCTTATCGAGCATTTTGAGGTTGTCTTCGAGTGACTCGGCGACATTGTTGAAGAAGAACATTTCGTTGAGCGAGCCGACCGGCCCGCCTTCGGAGCTGGCGCCGTTGTCGGAGACGACCATGATCAGGGTGTTGTCGCGCTCGCCGATGTCTTCCAGGAACTGGAGGATGCGCCCGAAGTGGTGGTCTGTGAAGCTGAGGAAGCCGGCATAGACCTCCATAAAGCGGGCATATAGCCGCTGGGTATCGGCCGGGAGTGTGTCCCAAACGGGCACATCGGGATCGTGCGCCGACAGCTCTGTGCCGGGCGGAATGATGCCCATCTCGATCTGGCGCTGGTGGACGACCTCGCGGTATTTGTCCCAGCCCATATCGAACTTGCCCTTGTACTTGTCAGCCCATTCCTTGGGCACATGGTGCGGTGCGTGCCCGGCGCCAGTGGCGTAGTACATGAAGAAAGGCTTATCCGGCGCGTTAACGTGTGCATCCTGGATGAACTCGATGGCCTTGTCGGCCAGGTCGGCGCTCAGGTGGTAGCCTTCCTCCGGCTGCTTGGGCTGCTCGACGGTGTGGTTGTCGTAGGTCAGCTCCGGGAACCACTGGTTGGTCTCGCCGCCCAGGAAGCCGTAGTAGCGCTCGAAGCCGCGGCCCAGCGGCCAGCGGTCGTAGGGTCCGGCGGCGGTGGTGTGCTCGGGCGGCGTCAGGTGCCACTTGCCGACGCAGAAGGTGTTGTAGCCCTGCTGCTGTAGCATCTCGCTGATCATACCCCTGTCGAAGGGCAGGATGCCATTGTAGCCGGGGTAGCCGGTGGAGGTCTCGGTAATCGAGGCCAACCCGATTGAGTGGTGGTTGCGCCCGGTCAGGATACAGCCGCGCGAGGGTGAGCACAAGGCGGTGGTGTGCATGTTGGTGTAGCGCAGGCCGTTGGCGGCCAGGCTGTCCAGCACCGGCGTCTCGACCAGCCCGCCGAAGCAGGATAACTGCCCGTAGCCGACATCATCCAGCACGAAGAAGAGCACGTTGGGCGCGCCCTCCAGGGGGCGCGGCGCCTCCGGCCAGGCCGGTGAGGACTCTTCTGTGGTGCGTCCGATAACGCCGGTGAACGGCGTTCCGTCTTTGTACGTCTTGATTGTCATTGGATATCTCCTTCCATTGATTTTGGGTTCGTACGGTTTCTTCTTTGGTCTGGATCCACTTTGGCGCTCATGGCGCGCCCTTCAATTCTGTTTGCAGGGCCTCAGCGCTCCGCTGGATGAGCTGCCGGTCCTCCTCGATCAGCTCGCCAGCCTGGCTCTCCGCCTGGATGAGGCGTACGTGACGCAGCAGCTTCTGGCGCGCCTCAGGCGATTTCGCCTCCCGACCAATGACATCGATCACCTCCAGCATGTGCAGCAGGACACTGGCATCGTTGCAACTGGCATGGCGGAGCTTGTCGAAGGCGGCGCCAAGCAGCTCGTCGAAGGTGACCGGCTCAAGAACGAGGCGGAGCTGACCATCGCCGTCGTAGTAATGGGGGCTTTTCTCCCCCTGCCGGATGAACAGCGCCAGACCCTCACCGACATGGTCCAGGCAGGTCATGGCCGTGAAGGGGTCATTGATCGCCGGAGACATGGCACGTACGGCCATTTCGACGAGTTGGTTCACTGCGCATTCGACGTCCTGGGCGGGCGTGCGCTGGTTTCCAAGCCGGAAGGCGTGTCGAATTTGCTCGTCCAGTCGCTCTCCGAC
>JAZBOA010000610.1:0-4423 GCA_036350935.1 Anderseniella sp.
CCGAGGACGTTTCGGCGGAGGCCTCTCTCGCTGACCCGCGCAGGCCTCTACCGGCAAAAGATCCCCGCATCCTACGTGCCCCTGGCGGGGCACTGAGGCCGGACGACCCGTTCTACATCCGCCGGGAAGCAGACGAGCGCATCGACTTGGTCGCTGGAAGCCGCGGCGAGACGATCGTGATCAAGGCCCCCCGGCAGATGGGCAAATCCTCTCTGCTTATCCGTTACCTCGAAGCCTGCCGGGAGGCAGGCAAGCACTTCGCCTTCGTCGATTTCCAGAGCTTTGGGGAGCGTGACCTGGCCGACTACGGATCACTGCTGAACCGGCTCGCAACAGCTTTACTCCGTTGCTTCAAGATTCCAGCACAGCAGACTCCCCGTCTACCGGACCAACTCGCATTCACAAACTTCGTAGAGGACACGATTCTCGCAAACCTGCCGGGGCCCACGACCTTCGCTTTCGACGAGGTCGACCGACTGTTGGGGCGGCCTTATCAGTCCGACTTTTTCGCCATGCTGCGCATGTGGCACAACAACCGGGCCCAGCCGCTATCTGCCTGGGAGAACGTCGATCTGGCGCTTGTTATCGCCACCGAGCCCTATCTTCTCATCGACGTTGCGGACCAATCCCCCTTCAATGTGAGTGTGCCTATTACCTTGCAGGGCTTTTCGAAGCAGGCGCTCGTCCAGCTCAACGCGGCCTACGGCGATGCGCTGAACCCTCCGGACCTCGATGCCCTGTTCGACCTACTGGCAGGACAGCCCTATCTGACAAGGTTGGCCCTCTATTACATCGTGAGGCCGCCGGCAATGAGTTTTGCGGATCTGACGGCTCAGGCCACCAGCAGCGAAGGTCCCTTCGGCGATCACTTAAAGGCGCTGCTGTTCAAGCTCGAGCGCCATCCGGGGCTTCTGGACGCGCTACGGCAGGCGATTCACGATGGAACACTTCCCGATGATCAGACCTACTACCGGCTGCGGGGTGCCGGGCTTTTAACCCGCGACGACAGCCGTATTCGACCGACCAACATGCTCTACGCTCGATTTTTCGTCGAGGTGGGATGACCACCGCTGACCAGCCCCGACTCCAGGCAGGCGGCACGCTCAATCCGCGACGTCATATCTACATTCGCCGTCCGCAGGATGATGAACTGCTCGAGCTCCTCCTGGCCGGCGAGTACGTCAACGTGCTGACATCGCGGCAGATGGGCAAGTCGAGCCTCATGATGCGAACAGCCTTTGAGCTGCAAGCGCGCGCGGTGAGGTTTGTCAGCATCGACCTTGCGTCCTCATTAGGTGGCAGCCGTGATGCGGAGTCTTACTATCTGGGCCTGATTGGGCAAATCGCCCGGTCATTAGAGCTTCCCCTCAAAGCAGGCGACTGGTGGCAGGAGCACGCGGAGGAGACCTTCAACCAGCGTCTGTTGCGCTTCTTTCGGGAATGCGTGGCGGAAGGTGTGGGGGGGCCTGTTGTTATCTTCCTGGACGAAATCGACAGCACTCTCAGGCTGCCGTTCACAGACGATTTGTTCACTGCCATTCGAGGGATGTACAATGAGCGCACCCTGGTTCCGGCTTATGAACAAATCATTTTCTGCCTGCTGGGCGTTGCCACACCCAACGAGCTCATCAAAGATCGCCGCACCACACCTTACAATGTGGGTCGTACCCTCGAACTCGACGACTTCGACCGGTCGGTGGAAGACCTGACGCCGATCGTCCGCGCCCTAAGCGATGATCCTGATGTCGGCGCTCGGCTTCTCGACCGGGTCTTGTATTGGACAGGCGGCCACCCTTACCTCACGGTCAAGCTGTGTGTCGAACTTGCGCGTGCTGGGGTAACCACCGAGGACGAAGTGGACGGTCATGTCCATGCGACCTACGAACGGCTCGAACGGATAAGCGCTGACGTCCACTTCCAGCAGATCCTGCGTTTTGTCGCTAATCGCCTCAGCGACAGCTTGGCGACCTTCGACCTCTACGAGCGCATTCTTAACGGCAAGCGTGAGCGTGACCAGACAACCCTTACACACGCTGAACTCAAGCTTTCGGGTTTGGTCAAGCGTGACACCGACGGATGTTTGGTCGTGCGCAACCGGATATATGAGCGGCTTTTTGATCTGCGCTGGGTGGCCAGCAGCGCAGCCAGCAGCGAGCCGCAAAAGGCGCTGATCCGTTACCGCCGGTGGGCACTGGCGGCATCATTGCTGCTGGCGATATTGGCAGTAGGCATGGGGGTCTTCTTCTGGTGGGCCAGCGTCCGAGAATACCCCCCCGGCATCGCTGCCCAGGGGCTGTTGGTACGGGTCGGCTTGTTGTCGGCTATTGAGCCCGAACTGCGCACATTGCCAGCAGGATCCTTTCAGATGGGTTCCTCCGAGTGTGCCTCTGTAAGTCCTAATTTAGAGCCTTTCTGGGGATGTCCGCAGCGTCCTGTCACGATATCGGCCTTTTCAATTGGCAAGCACGAGGTGACCTTCGCCGAGTATGATCGCTTTGCCGTTGCCAGCGGGCGGCGCCTGCCGGGCGACGCGGGATGGGGCCGCGGCGCACGGCCGGTGATCAACGTCAGCTGGGACGAGGCCAAAGCCTATGCCGCATGGCTGTCCGAAGTGACCGGCCGGCCCTTCCGGCTGCCCACCGAGGCCGAGTGGGAGTACGCGGCCCGCGCCGGCAGCGTAACGCACTATTGGTGGGGCGACGACATCCGGCAGGACGGCGGGGTGTGGGCCAACTGCCGGGATTGCGGCAGCGAAGGGGCCGGAAAACAAACCATGCCGGTGGGATCTTTTCAGGCCAATCCCTTCGGCCTCTACGATATGATCGGCAACGTGTGGGAGTGGGTGGAAGACGACTGGCACGACACCTACGACAAAGCACCCACTGACGGCAGCGCATGGGTTTACAACCCACGGGCCGCCGACCGTGTGATCCGCGGCGGCAGTTGGTTCACCGGCGCCCGCTTCTGCCGGTCGGCCACGCGCTACCGCCGCGCGCCCGACATCCGCAGCCTCGTCATCGGTTTTCGTCTCGCCAGGTCCGTTGCACTTGGCTCTTGAGCCCTTGTGCCCTTGGCGGGGGCGCAGCCCAAAGAGCGGCGTGGCGGGAGCTCGAGCCGCCGCAGCGCCAGCCGGCGGCTCGATGGCGACCAGAACGCCGCGGCCGGACGGAGCTTTGCGCCAAGGAGCATGTTCCAAGGGGGTACAGGGGGATTTATCCCCCTGTTGGCCGCCGAATAATACCTCAATCGGCGGGTGTTCCCAAAAAGTTCCTTGAGGCGTGATAAGTATTTGGCTCTCCCCCGGGGGCTTCGCCCCCGGCTCCGTTATCCAATACCATCGGAGTTCAATATCGCCCCCGGCACCGACATTGGATATTGCTCCCGGCATTCTATACCACCGGGATTGGATTTCAGATAGAAGGCTCTTGGGTTTTTCGTACCTTGATCTGTCAAAAGATGAAGATTGTTTGACAAAAATGGCTATTGAGATTTACTTGATCTGACAGCTATGAGTGATGGGTACCTGTAACTTGAGCAAACCAGTGTTTATTTCAATATATCTGTATTTACATCCGCTTTGTGATATTGGTATGTAATTACGACAATCCTGACATTCCACTCGACCACAATATGTTGGCGTGCCTCAAGAATTCCCTTTGACACAGATACTGGCAAGAAACCTGTCGTATTGGAGATTCCAATTTTTGCCAAATAATCTTAACGTATCTTGATTTTTCAGATTTTTCATATACTCTCAACATACCTCAATGCTGCAGAATTGTGGGATATGCAAAACGGTGTCATCAATATAACTCCAGGTCAACTGACTGGAGGGCGGGAGGGAGTGTTGTGATAGTGAGAGGGGCCAAACGTTTCTTCGTCTCCTACCGTCGCCGTGCAGATTTCGACCGCGGGCTTGCAGGCTATATTGTGGAAAGGCTCAAGCAAGCCGGTCACGAGGTGTTCATTGATTTACAGATGCCCATTGGGACACGCTGGGTGGATGAAATCGAGCGGCGTATTGCCTGGTGCGATTATCTCATTGTTTTGCTGTCTGAGGACTCGATTCACAGCGAGATGGTGCAAGGTGAGGTGCGGCAGGCCCACAGGCGCTGCGAGAAGGAAGGTAGACCTACCACTCTCCCTGTGCGCGTCAGATACGAAGGCCCTCTGGGATATGAACTTGATAGTTATCTATCGCCCATTCAGCAGAAACTATGGACCGGTGCGGATGACTCGGAGAAGCTACTATCGGAGATTCTGGATGCCGCTGAAAGCTGTGCCTCAACAGAGAGGGTCGAGACTTCCGAGGACGTTTCGGCGGAGGCCTCTCTCGCTGACCCGCGCAGGCCTCTACCGGCAAAAGATCCCCGCATCCTACGTGCCCCTGGCGGGGCACTGAGGCCGGACGACCCGTTCTACA
>JAZBOA010000611.1:0-8337 GCA_036350935.1 Anderseniella sp.
AGCCTGCCTCGCAGCTTGCCGAATATGTCGCGAATAGCCGCCGCGGGACTGGACTGGCGAACAGCATGGCGAGACAGGACCAGCTTCCCTTCTTCAAAGCGGCTATCCGGTCGGTGCCGCCGAGTGATCTCGCGCGTTAGGACTGCAAACAAATTGTATTCCTGCATGACGCGGCGACGCGCCTCGATGATGGCCGGCAATCGCTTTTCATATTCGTTATTGGCAACGGCATCGGAAATCGTGCGAACCGCTGCGTCGGGATCACGAATGTCAATTGCAATGAAGCTGCCTGGCGGGAAATACTCTGCTGCGTTCGGACAGCCGCAATAGATGGGCAGAGTCAGCCCGAGAAAGGCATCGGCCAATTTTTCCGTCCAGTGGTGAGGGCCGATGAAGTTTTCGATCGCCACATGATAACGGTAGGCATCCAGCGCCTCGGCCTTGTCATCGAGCGGAAGTGCGCCCCGACCGTAGACGTCCATCTGCGGCAGGCGGGCCATCAGATATAGCATGAATTCGTTGCGCCGCCGGTGCAGAGTGTGCCGCATGCTCTTGGGTGAGAACACCATGGACAGGTCGTGGCTCTTGCTGGCGGGAGGGTGAGACTCGATTTCGTCAAAGGGGATGATTCGCTGGCTGCCTACCCCATAGAACCAATGCAGGGCCGGCTGTGAATAGATGCGTTGAGGATGGGGGAGGGCCCAGGCTTCCTGGCTGGTGAGCACGGCGCCGAACTGGCGCGTAAAGTCGCTGCCATAAATCTTTATCGATGATGGTTCGGTGGTCACCAAGATGCTGTTGGAAGCAGCGCAGGCCAGCTTTTCACTGCCAGAACTCTTGGGCTCACCTTTGCCTGGAGGAATGTCGTCGTAAACGACCAGCCAGTCGTAGTCCCTCGCGTCGCGCTGAAACACAAATTCGCACCGTCCCCAGCGACTATTGCCATGGGGCAACTGATGTTCCCAATGCTCCGGCGCGAAACGGCTGATCAATTTGACCCGGATGATGTCTTCCGGGGTTTGAGATTCACCTATTGCCACGAACGTCCTGTCATGAAGTGTCGGCCAAAGCCCGGAAGCTGCTTCATTCCTGCCAGTAGTCGGCGATCCAGGTCGCCGGCAAAATGTGCTTGTAGAGCTTTTTATGCCATTTTTTCGTTGGCCAGATTCCTCGAACCGCATCGGGGGGGTTGGGGTCGCCAGGAAATGCTATGACGCGGGCGCTTTCCGGCCTTGTCGGTGCCCTCCACCATCGTTGTGGCATCGGCGGGACGCAATGTGTCTTGAACAGGACGCACCAGTCGTCGGGCCAAAACGCCATCTCGCTGACGGTGCGTGAAATATAGATTTGCTCGTTGTTGTATCTGGCGAGTATCGACTCGAATTCTGGCACCAGGCGATCATAGATATAGGGATGTTTCCCGACCCTAAAGCGGAACACAGATGTGTTTCCGATCCCCTTTCCCGGCTGGGTCCAGTTTTGCATCACCACGAATGTTTTTTCCGGAGCGTAGTCGAAAAAATCATCCAGACTCCCCGTTACAATCACGTCAAGATCGAGAAACAGCCAATCCCCCTCCATACCGGGCAATTCGCTGGCCCAGAGCGAAATTTTGCGCCAACCGGTATTGTTGTACGGCGATTGAAGAGACACGGTAGGACAGGGCAGGCACTCGATTTCTTGGCGTACGCCCGTGGGATCGTCAGTCAGGCATACGAAGCGAATCGGCCCCTGGGTGTTTCTACGAACCATGCCATACAACTTGTTGGCATAATCCGCCGGGTAAAGCGGCCCCCATTTCATGCAGACAATCTGTTTCATAAGAATTTGAATTGAAAATGAAGTGTCCAGTTGGACGAGCTGCGAAATTCAGTCGGTACGAGTCAACTTTATCGCTTTTGTGCAGATGACAGAAATCGGAAAGAGTCCCCACCTAGAGCCATCGCGCTTAGCTAAGCTGCGCCAACAACTGCTCACTTGAATTGCAGACATAAGGGGAAAGTGTGCCAAGTGTACTCTGGTGGGGGCGTTTCGATCCGGGCTATTCCCGCAATCGCATCCTGCGCAAGCAGTTCGCCGACCTCGGCTGGCAGGTAAGGGCCTTCCAGCCGAGGTTCGCCGGGCTCGGCGATTGGGAAGCCAGTCTGCGTCGCCTGCCCAGACCGGATCTGATTTGGGTGCCCTGTTTTAGGCAACGGGATCTTTTGGCAGCAAGCCGCTGGGCAAAGCGTCATCGCGTGCCGCTGATTTTCGATCCACTCATATCAGCGTACGACAAGCAGGTTGACGAATGTGGCAAGCTCAATGTCGGCAGTACGCGTGCCCTCAGGCTCCTTGCCCGGGAGCGGGCACTGTTCCGGCATGCTAACCGGGTGATGGCTGACACGCCGGCACACGCGGACTACTTCGTTCGGGTTCTAGGGGTTGAAAGGACGAAGATCGAGGTGATCTACGTGGGAGCGGAAGAGGCGCTGTTTCGACCCGGTCCGCTACCACCGGAAACACCGGAAGTGCCAAGGGAAGTGCTGTTCTACGGCAGTTTCATCCCGCTGCAGGGACCACAGGTGGTGGTGGAGGCCGCCCGGCTTTATCAGGGCCCGCCATTGAAATGGGTGCTGCTTGGCGAGGGCCCCCTGCGCCGCATGTGCGAGGAACTCGCTCAGGGACACGGAACCATCAGCTTCGAGGACTGGCTTCCCTACGAGAAACTGCCTGAGCGCATTCAGCGGGCGGATATACTTCTGGGCGTCTTCGGTGCTACGCCCAAGGCCGGCAGGGTCATCCCGAACAAGGTATTCCAGTCACTCGCGAGTGGCAGGGTGGTGGTTACCCGTTTGGCCGAGTCTTATCCTGATGCGTTGCTCGCCGCGGAAAATCATGGCCTGGAATGGGTGCCCGCCGGTGATGCCCGTGCGCTGGCTGAAAGGGTGGCTACACTGGCGAGCGATCCGATCAGACTGAGACAACTCGGCGAGGCGGCAGCGGCGACGAGCCGACAGTACTTTTCCGAAGCCGCGGTGCGGCGCCAGTTGGAAAAGGCCCTCTCCGGACTGGCTACCGATGGCCTTGTTGGATATTGTTGAAACAATACGGTCTGTACCAATGAAAATCCTGCACGTTTCGCATCAACAGCTCAAGTATCGCGGGGCCCGCAATTACCTGTTTCCGGTGCGGATCAACAACGGCTTCATCCGCAACAACCACGAGGTCTACTGGTTTAGCGATCGTGATGTCGCGCGCTGCTCGAACATCTTTGGCAGCAGCAAGATGGGTGTTAAAGCCAGCAATAGCCAGTTGCTGGAGGTATGCAAAAACTTGCAACCCGACCTCATCGCGCTGAGTTCAGCGGAGGTCATCCAGGCGGAAACCCTGCAGAAGGCGCGGAAGCTGCTGCCCAATGTCGCGGTCATTCAGTACTACATTGACCCCCTGTTCTACGAATCCAACTTGCGCAACGCCCGCAGCAAAGCCGAGGTGGTGGACTGGACCTTTGCAACCACCGCCGGCCCGATCCTGTTGCAGCTCGCCGGCTCGCATTCCAGGGGTGCGTTCATCCCGAATCCCGTCGATCCAAGCATCGATATCCACCGCTGCCACGAGCGCACCGATCAGCCCCACGATGTGTTCTTTGCGGGCCACTTGGACAAGCGGCTGGATCCGGACGACTTGCGCGGGCGCGCACCCGACCTTATCCGCGAGCGGCTACCCGAAGTGCGTTGCGCCTTTTACGGCCATGGCCAACACAAGTCCTTGTTTGGGGCGGAATTCATGCGGGCGCTCGGTGAGGCGAAGATCGGCCTGAATTTCAGCCAGCGTGTTCCGGGCACCAAACCCGGTCCGGGCGGCGAGTTGTATCTCTATTCGTCCGACCGCGTTGGCCTCTATCAAGGCAATGGCCTGCTGGTGTTCTCGACACGCGCGGCCAGCTTGGCCGAACTGTACGGACACGATGCGATCGTCGAGGTGGAGGGCGCGGACGACTTCATAGACAAGCTGCGCTTTTATGTCGAGAACGATGCAGAGCGTCAGCGCATCGCCCGTAACGGCTACGAGTTGGGGCATCGCGAGTTCAACGAGCGTCTGGTGTCCCAGTACATGGTGGAGTCCGCAATGGGGATGCCCCATACCCATCGGTATGCGTGGCCAAACACAACATATTCCAGGTAAGCCCTGGAGTCCTCAATGACATGCCCCATTTGCAACCTGGGAATGAAACCGGTCTTCAGTGCCCAGGTTCTGGGGAAGTACTCCGCGGAATTTGAATGGTGTATGAATTGCGGCTTTCTCAGAGTTGCCAATCCACACTGGCTAGAGGAGGCCTATTCCAGCGCCATTGCCGCTACGGACACGGGCCTCGTGATGAGAAACGTCGATGTTGCCCGAAAGCTGGCGGTGTTCCTGTACTTCGTATTGCCAGGTCGCGGGACAGGCCGCTATCTCGATGCGGCCGGTGGGTATGGCATGCTGACCCGGTTGATGCGGGACTACGGATTCGATTTCTATTGGTCGGACAAATACTGCAGCAATCTGCTGGCGCGCGGTTTTGAATTTGATGCCGGCAAGCTTCCCTATCAGGCCGTGACCGCAATCGAGGTCATGGAACACCTGATTGACCCTGTCGAATTTGTCGTGGAAGCGATGGCATTGGCACAGAGCGACACCTTCATATTCACAACGGAGGTATACCAGGGCGAACCCCCGCGTCCCGAGCAATGGAGCTATTACTCTTTGAGCACCGGGCAGCATATTTCCTTTTTCACAAGGAAAGCTCTGACAGTCTTGTCTCAGAGATTGGAAATGAACTATCACTATTTGGCCGGAATGCACGTATTCACCCGACAAGAGATTTCCCCGTTAAGACTCAGGCTTTTCTCGAAAAAAGCGATGCCTCTGATGCTGAAGATTCTTGTCGGAAAAATGCGAAGCAGATGCCTAGAGGACCATGACCGTATCGTCGCCAACTTATCGAGAAACGATAGTGGTGAAAAATGATGAGAATTGCTTTTGATTTCCAGGTTTTCCTTTTTCAGGAATACGGCGGAATCTCGAGGTACTACGGCAGGCTGGCCAGTGCGCTGAATAGTCTGGACGGAGTCGAGGCCAGGATATTCGCTCCATTGCATTTAAACGCCTATCTCGCGGAACTGCCTGCCGGAATGGTCAAAGGGCGGGATGTGAGGCATTGGCGCAAGTCAAAGAAGCTGTTTCGCGCGATTAATGCAATGTCATCCCGCCTCCTGATGAGGGCATACAAACCGAATGTTGTACACGAAACTTACTATTCTTCGACTTCTTTGGCGTTCAAGGGTGTGCCAGTGGTCGTAACCGTTCATGACATGATCCATGAACGATTTCCGGAGATGTTTCCAGCGAAGGACCAAACTTCGAAGTTGAAGAGGGCTGCCGTTGAAAAAGCAGATCAGGTCATTTGCGTGTCCGAGAACACTCGGAAGGATTTGCTGGAATACTTCGGGACGGCTGAGAAAAAAGTGTCGGTTGTACACCATGGGTTCCAGGAGTTCAGCCACGGAGTGGGCGCAAGTGATCGGTTGATGTCCATCGGCGAGAAACCCTATTTCCTCTATGTTGGGCAACGATCTGGCTACAAGAATTTTGATCGTTTCATTCGAGCCTTTGCTTCGTCACAGAAGTTAAGGAACGGATATCGTGTTGTTTGCTTTGGTGGCGGGGCGTTTCGCCAGGAAGAATGGCGTGCTTTCCACGAATTGGGGCTTGAGGAAGCGCAGACCGTTCAGGTCGGCGGTGACGATTCGGCGATGGCCCATTGCTACCAGCATGCTTTCGCTCTCGTTTACCCCTCGCTTTATGAGGGATTTGGTCTCCCGCCCTTGGAAGCCATGTCAGTTGGCTGCCCTGTGATCGGCAGTTGTACAAGCTCGATCCCCGAGATTCTAGGGCCGGCTGCCGAATATTTCGATCCGGCAAGTATCGAGTCCATGCGCGAAGGACTGGAACGAGTCGCCATTTCATCGGATCGACGGAGAGAACTTGTTCGGCTTGGGGGTGAGCGCTACAAACAATTTACCTGGCAGCGGTGTGCGGAAGAGACGCTCGCGGTCTATGAAAGACTGATTTGAAGCCACAGAACAGATATGGCGAACGAAAAGATCTCTGTCGTGACAGTTGTTCTAAATGCCGTCGGCAGCATCGAGAAGTGCGTTGCCTCCGTGTTTGCTCAGACTTACGACAACATCGAATATCTGGTGGTCGATGGAGGCTCGACCGATGGGACGCTGGATATCCTCGCCCGTTACCGTGACCGAATTGATTACCTTGTGAGTGAACCGGACCGTGGCCTTTACCATGCCATGAACAAAGGCATTCAGGCCGCAACCGGCGATTTTGTCTACTTTCTCAACAGCGACGACAGGTTCTGCAATGAGACAGTGGTCGCTGATGTGGTGGAGGCGATTCGTCAGAATCCGTCGGTTGATCTGGTCTACGGCGATGTGTTGATGGGCAGCGGCAACCAGTTGATGAAAAGGCCCCAAGTGCCGGTGCTAAGCCGGGAGTCACTGTGCCGCAAAGGATTCTGCCATCAATCTCTGTTCGCGCGGCGAGAACTACTGTTGCGTACGGGTGGCTTTTCGGAGGAATACCGCATCGTAGCTGACGGTGACTGGCTGGCGCGGGCATTGGCGGTAGGAGCGACTAGCCTGCATCTGGATCGTGACATAGCCGTCTTTGCTTTGGACGGCGTGAGTGGAACGAGTAGATGGCACGCGGAGAAGCGTCGTAGCCTACGGGCAAACTTTACCCGCTGGGAGTTATTGCGGTGGCGCAAACTGCCAGGCCTTTTCGGCAGGAAGTAGTTGTCGACAGTCATTAAGAGCAAAAAACTTCCTTTTTACTTCACCAATTGATGACCCCCTCGAAGAAACTGAGTCGTTGTTTTTCGACAGCTGCTGATGTGTTGGTTTGTGGAGATGACTGACTCGTAGTCTGGTTGGTGATGTGTTTCGCCCGGACTCAATGCCCGTTTCCTCGCCGAGCAGCCGCTCGAACAAGCTGCTGATAGAGTTCCAACGTCTGCGCCAGCATGTCGCGCAAGGGAAAGACATCATCGTCCGGGACCGGCTGGGGATCTTGCAGTAGCGCGGCGATCCTCAGGATTATTGTGTCCATGCCATGCCGCGGCAGCAGCCCGTCAGGGTAGACGGTGCGCAGGATCTCGCCCACGCCGCCGTGGTCATAACCTGCCGTCGGCACCCCCAGGCGCAGCGCCTCCAACGTGGTGCGGCCGAACGATTCCGGCTGGGTCGACAGCGACAGCACCAGATTCGAAATGGCGAGGATGTACTTCAGGTCGTCGCGCTGACCGGTGAAGCTGATGTCGTCTTCCAGGCCCATGCTTCGCACGCGTTGATGCAGCGTTTCCAGGTAGCGCTGCTTGGATGACGAAGCACCGCCTACGATCAGGCCATGAACCGGCAGGTTCTGGCGTTTCAAACGGGCAATCAGTTCGATGAAATCTTCGTGCCCTTTGAGTCGGGTGATGCGGCCGGGCAGGGTGACCAACAGTTTGCCGACGGCCTGGGGAAACTGGCTGAAGAATGACTGAAGCCAGGATGCCTCGGGTTTCCAGCCGTACGGATAGCTTCTGCTGTCGACCCCGCGATAGATGACCTGAATGTGCGAGGGCGGAGTATCGGGGAATTCGCGCAGGATGTAGTCGCGCACCGTGTCGGACACCGCAATCACCCGCTCGCCCCGGGTCATGATCGCGCTGTAGGGGTTGACCGAATACATGCCGTGCACGGTGGTGACGAAATGCGGCCGGTTCTCCGGATCCATGCCTTTCCAAGCCATATAGCAGACCCAGGCCGGCATGCGCGAACGGACATGCAGGATGTCGACCTGGTTCTCCACCAGAAAACGCCGCAGCCGCAGCACCAGCCGCAGGGTCGACAGGCGTTTGCTGCCGATGTCCCAGGCGACGTGCTCGCTGCCTTCGCGCAGCAGCTGCTCGACCAGGCGGCCGCCGGCAGACATGACGATGGAGCGATGTCCGTGCTCCACCAGATATTTGCCCACTTCCAGCGTGCCGCGCTCGACTCCGCCCGACTCCAGCGCAGGCAACACCTGCAATACGGTCAGTTTTTTCTCTTCAGCCATTCGAGTATCCAGTCTGCACAGCGGTCGGCTTCTGCCAGAGGGTGCAGGTTGGGGAGCAGTTTGCCGTGTGCGCACCAGTTCACAAAGCGGGTGATGCGCTGGCCGTCGGCGAGATGGGCGATGGCCCAGCCGATGCGGCTTTTCGGGTTGACCGGCAGGTCGAACACGCCGACGTCGGCACCTGCGGTCAGCGCTTCGTAA
>JAZBOA010000612.1:0-3431 GCA_036350935.1 Anderseniella sp.
AAGCGGGCCAGCTCCCGCAGGAGCCGGAAGGGCAGGCGGGCCTGCAGGTGCAGCCGGCAGTAGCCCGCCAGATCAGTGCGGAAGCTCACCGCCCGGCGGCGCGGCTCCACATCAAGGCATCCGAGGGCCTCCAGTTCGGCTGCCGCCGGCTCCTCCAGGCCGGGGGGCACCACCGCCAGGCCACAGATCGGTTCGGTCATGCCCACCCCTGGCTGCTGCCACGCCTGCTGCCACAATGAAGGGGTCCGGTTTCGGCCGGACTAGGTGGCTCACACCAGTGTTTCGGACAGCGGTTCGATTCCGCTCAGCTCCATTCCCCCACCACGGGGCTGCAATGGTTTCGACGGGGCATGAGGAGAGTGACTGAAGCCTGCTCGGTGAGAGCAAACCCGTAACAGCGAACAACATCGTTCGTTTCTCCCGTCAGCCCGCCCCTGTGGCTGCCTGACACTCTTAAGGGAGATGGGGTGAGGTCAGCCTTATCACCCAAATGACCCATGGGGCCTGGAAGGGCCCCTCTTTTCTGCATAGCCTCATGGGGTCCCTGCCCCTGAGCTGATGGCGTTCGAGGCGGCCATTGCTGCTGAGAAGCCGGCCGCACCTCCCGCCACGATCTGTCGCAGCGCTGGCTGCCGCAGGATGCTCTGCTCCAGCGTTGCGTGGCTGATGCAGGCGGGCGTCGCCCTGGTGCCATTCGCTCCCGCCTGGGCGGTGGGGTATGAGCAGGACAGCCGCTTTCCCGCCAATCCGCCCCTGGCCCACGGCACCACTGAGGAGTCAGCCAAGGCCAGCCAGTACGGCTTCGATCTGCTGACGGATGTGGAGATCGGCATTGGCTCATGCCCCAAGCCGGCACGGGATCTATAACGGCAACAGGCGCCACATGGCTCTCGGTGGCCTCAGCCCTCAGCACTGCCTCCAGCGGCTGCTGATCGCTGAATGACCTGGTGAGAAAACACAGCTAAGCAGCTCTACTCCTCTATGATGATGATGCTTGTCGAGTTTCGTGGTTGCTATGGACTGGCGGCAGACCAGCTCTACGGTTACAGCTGCCGCCACAGCAGGTCTCAGCCTTCTGCCCCCTGATGCCTGACGTCCGTTGTGAGCTTGGGGATTCAAACTCTTCAGGTCGGTGTCAGTTGCGTGCGATGGATTGCAATTCCAGCTCTTCATCTGGGTAGCTGATCATCAGTTCTCTTTGCTCCGGTGAATTTCTCCAGTTATACCGTTGAATGGAATCGACATACTTCCTGCTTCGGTCTTTGATCACGTGATAGGTCACGCCTTGCAGGCCGAGCAGGTTAAGTATCTCGTCAAAACAATAAATTGTCTTGAGATTTTCGCCAAGTGAAACGACTCCGGGGATGAAGGTGCCACGCCCTGCGACCAGGGTCTGGGCGCTGACCAGGGTCTTGATATCTTTGCGTAAAGACGACTTCTGAGGCTTGGTGAAGGGGATGCTGCGCTCTCGGAGCCATTTCTTCAGCGGCCTGATAACCGGGTTGTGCATATCTTGATAAACCAGGTGCACAATTCTGGGCTTTCCATGTTCTACAGCCTTTCGATAGAAAGACAAAGGGGGCTGGCCATAGCCAGGATGGATCATCCCCTGGGGCCTGAATATATCGCCAGAGCGAATGTGGATGACCATCTCGTCGGTGCCAAGAGTTTCCGTTTGATCATATAGATTTGTGGCGTAGGAAAACGACCGGATGGCTTCGTATGTGGATGGCAGGTTCTTGTAGAATTCTCTTTGTGATGAGCGAATATGCAAAAATCTGCCTTCTAGGCAGTTGTCTCGTCCATCAGGATTGCCGATGTGAATAGTGACTTCCAGTTCCTGGCATGGAAACTGGTTGCCTTTGGGAAAAATGTCGCGAGTACGTTTGCACTCTGGCACGAAGACGTTCCTGGCTTCGATGCCATGGGCAAACAGGACAGCGTGGGCGATCTGAATCAGCGCGTTTGAAAACCTGTTCAAGGCGGATATGTAAACACTGTGAACTCCATGGTCTATATCGAATCTTGATGACCAGATGGGTTTTATGTATAGCGGCAGGCCGTATTTCCTGGTGCGATCGTAGATCCATCCCTGCTCGTTCGTGCGGAGATTGTGTTGGCGAGAAAACCTGTTAAGGCCGGGAATACTGTGCTCGACAATAAGGTTGTAGTCGTGCTCCAGTAGGTCCCCAATTGTGATTTGGCTGATATGAATCGGATCGCCTTGTCTCTCTCTGCGGAGCATGATGTACTTGGGCGCGCTTTCGCTCAATACTGGTATGGGCTTGTGATTGTAAACTTGCTCATTGTCAAGCTTGATGTCGATCTTGTTCCAGTCGCGGTTGTTTTCTGACACGTACACTCTGATGCCGTGTATCCTTTCAGCGATGTCGTTCTTGCCACATCGATTGTAAAGAAAGACGGTCTGACCTTTTTCTGCTTCTGGTAAGTGAATGACAATCTGGGGAGACGGATCGCTTCTGCAGGTGTGGCATATGAAGTGACTCTCGCTGTTGACTGTGTGGATGCTCCTCCTGAGCGGATTGCTCTCTTCTGCTGATGTTGATTCTCTGAGTGATGCCTCGGGGCCTGGAAGCATGATGGCTCTCTGGAGCTGAATGCGGTCTGTGTGGATCGAAGCCTTGCTTCGCGCTGTGAGGAGGAGCGGTGGGACACTTCCTGTTGTGATGAATGAGTTGGGCAGCCGAAGTGCGATGAGATGTGGTGACGTGTTTTACCTCGCCTGGTGCTGCCAGGCGAGTTTTCACTGCAGTGGCTCCGCAACCAATGGGCTCACTCCCGCCGCCAGGTAGTATTTGACTGCATCCATGCAAATCGTGCAGGCCTGCTGATCGAGCAGGACGGTGCTGCTGAGGGCAGGGATGGTCAGCTCGGTTGCTTGGCCCTGCGCTTCAGGCCCTTCTGCCCGGAAGCTGCGTTGGCCCAGTACTGCCCAATCGGGTTTGTGTCTGGCTCTTGTCAATCAATATGTTTGCAGTGCCCGCATCAGGGCTCCGTGGCAGAGGCCACCATGGGAGCAGTAGGGCACCAGCCGGCCGTTCACCTGGGCGCTGGCGCGTTGGGCTTCGCCGCCGCCACCGGGGAGGCCACCGGGTAGGAGCATCTGCATCAACGGTGCTATCAGGGGTGCCATCAGACCAGGCGCTGGTGCTGCAGAGCCACCGCCACCGCCGCCGCTGAGTCGCAGCAGCTGTTGCTGACGCTGCTGTTCGGCCAGGCTGGATTGATTCACGGCGGAGCGGCTGCCCTCGATCACGCCGCTGGCCCCACCCGCGGGCAGGGACTGAAGGGTGTTCTGGATGGCGCCGGCCCCCATCACATCCAGCAGGGTCTGGGCCCGGGTCGGGGCTTGTGCCCCCAGGGCCAGGGCCGCCGCCAGCAGGGAAGCGCGAATCGGTAGAAGAGAGCTC
>JAZBOA010000613.1:0-3243 GCA_036350935.1 Anderseniella sp.
ACCCACGTCGCAGATCAGGCCTTGGGGGCGCGTGACACCGCGCTCGTCGGTCGCGGGGCAGTCGGACAACGCGCCCCTGTCGATGGCCGGGCTACCGCTCAGCAACGCATGGGTGAAGTTGCCGTTCAGAGCGTTGTCGTTGAGTTCCAGCCGACCGATTTTCGCATCCGCCACATTCGCCTGGCCGGAAATCTCGGTAAATGCACAAGATATATCCGTCGACAGGTTGCCACCCGAACTTGCCACCGATGCGGTGCCATCACCCGTCCTTCCGCAGTTGGCACGCAAAGGGACAGGGTCCAATGCAGCCGCGTAGTTATTGACCAGGAGCGTGCCCTGCATGGTGACGGTACCGGCATTGAACTGGTTCACCCCGGCACCCTTGGGGCTCGTCGGTCCGCCGGAATCCTGCAGGTTGTTGGCAATCGTGGTGTTGCGAATGCTCATGTTGCCATTCACATTGATGCCGCCGCCCGCATCAGTGACGTGGTTGGCGGAGATCGTCGAATTGATAATGGTGGCCGTTACCGCCGGAGACACCATGTTCATCGCGCCGCCACTCACCGCGGTGTTGTGGCTGAGCGTACTGCGCTCGATGAGAACCGGGTTGCCACCCGCCATCTGGATGCCACCTCCGTTGATCGCATCATTTGCCGCAGCTTCGCCCCCGATGGTGCTATCGGTGATGGTCAGGGCCTGGCTGGCATAGATCGCGCCGCCGTTGCCGTTCTTCTGGTAATCGGCAGTACCGACGATGGTCTTGGCGACGTTCTCGCTCAACGTAGACAACGAGATCGTCAGCGGCCCCTTGGTGTAGATTCCGCCCCCGCTGCCCTGGAGCTCGGTCGTACCCTTGTCCAAAGTATTCGGATCCACGTCCAGTTGACCAAAGTTGCCATCCCAACTCGCAAAATTGTCGGTAATCAGACAATGACTGATCGTGGTATTGCCGAAATCACCGGCATAGATCGCGCCGCCGTTCATATGAACCCCCTGCCCTTTGGTCAGGATCAGGTTCGTCAGCCCAGCTGTGGCAGTGATATGCAGCAGGCGATCATTGAAACCCGCGTCACCCTGGATGGTGGCCCTGCCCAGCGCGTTATTGGCGGTCTCGATATTCATCGGAGTGATGATGTCGAGGTCACCCACGCGGTTGTCGGTGGCCTCGATCGCCTCCGCGGCCAGGTCGTCCCGCAGAGTCAGGGTATGCACGCTGCCATTGGCCAGCAAGATCCTGTCATAAGCGCTGTCGTTACCGTTTGAATTGGCGTGCGCGACGGCCGAACGAAGATTGTCACAGATGAAGGTATCGGTCGTGGCCGGGTCGGTGTCCTCGAAACAAAGCGTGGGGGGCGCATCTACAGGCGCAACACCGTTGACGATCAATGTCCGTCCCGGCACCAGGACCGGGGCCACCGCCCCGACAGCATGATAAGAACCCAGTGCCATCAGTACGGCAGCGCTGACGGGAGTGAGTTTGGAATAGCTGAATTTCATGACCGCCTCTCCTTCTTCGAAAAAATCTGGTGTGGACGTTGGCCTCCCGTGTGACAAGCCAATTGCCTGGCACCAGTGACACCCTTCATTACGTGGCACGCAAGTCGAGCGACTGGATTACATGATGCCAATCTACCAAGCTCGATAAATTCAAGCCAATCCTGCCGACGATTCGGGACAAAAAAGGCCGGGCGATCGCCCGGCCTTAATGCAAGTTGCGTCGGAAGGTTTACTTGAACACGCTCAGCCCGCCACCGCCGGCCGCCACGTACACGCGGCCGTTGTTGATCGCGGTGCCGACCGCGCCGCCCACGACTTCCTTGCGCGCCATCACGGTCGGGCTGGCCACGTTGGTCCAGTCGAGCTTGATCACGCCGGCGTTGCCGTAGGCGACATAGAACAGCAGCCGGCCGCCGGGGAAGAGCTGCGGCGTCATGTACAGCGCACCGCCATCCAGGTCCGCATAGGGCGAGGGGGTAACAACGACCCCGGCTGCATCTTTTACCTCGCCATATTTCTGCAGCTTCAAGTAACCCGCCGCGACCGGCCGGCATTCGCCCACGCCGCCCTGCTTGGCACTGAGCTTGGTGACGTCGGCCGTAGCACAGATGCCTTCCGGCTGGTCAGCCGGCTTGACGGCCGGCTCGTACTCCGCCACGGGCAGGACCAGGTCGGCCATGCGATAGGCCACCAGCCCGAAGCTGTCGTAGCTGAAGTAGGCGATGTCGCCCACCACGTGCACGTCCACGCTCTTGCCGTCTGCGGAACCCCACGCGTTGTCGTCATCGGCCTTCAGCGGCTCGAAGGTCTTGATCAGCTTGTCGAGCTGAAGGTCTGCCGCATCCCCGCTGGCGAGGAAGGCCGTCATGTCGACCACCGAGATGCCGTAGGCACCGGCCGCGACCACCGCGTACGTCTTGTTGGTGGTCGAATCCGTCCACAGCTTGACCGACGCAGCGCGGCCCAGCGGAGGCTTGCCGGTTCCAGTCGTGTCCGAGTCGCCGATATTGGCCACCACGCTGGCGTCGGTGCCGGCAACCGCCGTGGTGTCGTATACCGTCAGGCCGTTATCGCCGTCGGCGACGATGGCGTACTTGCCGGCGAAGGTCACACCGTAGGCATGGTCCTGGCCGGTAACCTTGGTCAAGCCGACGTTGCCGGCTTCGGTGTTGTGCTCGTAGATGCCGCCAGCCGCGTCGAGGATTGCGGGGGCACCCACTTGCGCGCTGCCGCTGGTCACCGCCGAGACATCGATCCGGCGCATGCCCAGGCTCTGGCTCATCACGTAGGCCTTGGTCGGATCGCTGGTGAATGCGACCTTGAAGGCATGTGGCGTCGGCATCACGGCCCCTGTCGGGTACTCGCTCTGCAGCGTGTTGGCCACCAGATGCAGGTCGTCGATTGCTGTGCGACCGTCAGCGATACGCCACACGCTCACGCCGTGGGGGCCGTCGGCGAGATAGAGGAAGTTGCCCGACACCGTCACGCCCTCGGCATGGCCGATGGCGATCGGCTGGGTGGCCGAGCCATCGATGGCGGCGCCGATCTCGTCGGTACTCACCAGGTTCACCGGCACCGCGAAGCGGTCGGCCACCCGCACGTTCTGAGTTGTCAGATCGATGAAATCGACGAAGCTCACACCGCCGGCGCCCGAGGATTGAACTGCATCGACCTGCCCCGCAGCAGCCGTATTCATCGAGGCCATCAGGAACAGCGCACCGCCGTGGCCGTTGATCTCGCCCGTCG
>JAZBOA010000614.1:0-2086 GCA_036350935.1 Anderseniella sp.
AGGTTGAACGTCTGGAACACGAAGCCAAGGGTGTTGAGACGTAGATCAGCCAACTCGTCAGGCGTCTTGCCGCTGACGTCGATGCCTTCTATGCTGATTCGCCCCGACGTAGGGGTGTCGATGCAGCCGATCATGTTCAGCAAGGTTGATTTGCCGCTGCCGGAAGGGCCGGCCAGCGCCATGAATTCCCCCTCGGCAACGCTCATCGAAACATGCTGCAAGGCCGTCACCGTCTGCTTGCCGAGCGCGTATTGCTTGCTGACATCTTCGACGATGACGACCTTATCTGCCGGGATTTGCTCGTCTGCGGCGTCCTCGACGAAGTCCAGCAGGAAATGATGAATGACGATCCGGTCACCGTCATGCAATTCGGTGCGCTGGACTTTCTGGCTGTTGACGAAAATCCCGTTGGTGCTGCCGAGATCCTCAATGAAGAATGTGTTGCCTTCGCGGGTGATCAGGGCGTGCTTGCGGCTCACACCGGTCGACGATAACTGAACCTCGCATTCCGAGGCGCGGCCGATCTTGATGCGGGGCTTGTAAAGACGGATTTCGCGCTGCAGTTGCCGGTCTTCTTGGATCAGGAGTTTGGCCATGGCAAAAAGTTTAACCCGGGTTGGTCCGGCCCGGCCAACGCGAGTGAACCGGACGCAACTGAAGCAGTCAGGATATTAGCCGATAATGTCTGGCCTACGGCTTCACCCGAGGATTGCATATGCACTTTGCCCCCATCTCTTTCATATCGACTAATGGCGTTTCGAGCGTGACCCGACGATTTTTTTCCTGCCTGGGAGCAGCGATGCTGCTGCTTGCGGCCCCCATTGTTCCAGCCATGGCCACGGATTCGTCGGCCGTGGATAGTGAGGCACGCGAACTTCTGCTGCGTGCCGATCGCATCCGCTTCCCGGAAGGGGGCTTTCAGGTCGACATAGTCATTACCACTACCACCCCGGACAGCGAGCCGGACGAACGTTCATACCGCATTCTGTCATTGGGAAACACGCGCACTCTTGTGCAGACCACTGCGCCTGCGGTCGACCGCAACCAGATTCTGTTGATGCGCGATCACGATCTGTGGGCTTTCCTGCCCAATCTTTCGCAGCCGATCCGCCTGCCACTCTCGCAGCGCCTGACAGGCCAGGTCGCCAACGGCGATCTGGCGCGTGCCAATTTCGTGGGCGATTACGAACCAAGAATCCTTCGCAAGGAAACGCTTGATGGCGATACTTATCTGGTTTTGCAGCTCGATGCTGTCGACCGCTGGGTGACCTACCGCAAGGTGCTTTACTGGATCAACGCAAAAAATGCCCGGCCGCACAAGGCCGAGTTCTACGCCGTGTCGGGCCGCCTGCTTAAGACTGCCCATTACCGCGATTTCGACAGCTTGGGCGGTGCAGTTCGCCCGACCCGGCTGATTATCGAGGACGCGCTGAGAAAAGGTCATCGTTCCGAATTGGAATACAGCAATATGGTGATGCGCGACCTGCCGGATCACATCTTTACCAAGAATTACCTGAAGAAGCTCAGCCGATGAGGAGAGTGGTCAATTCGATTGGAGGCGGGTTTCGGGATACGAATTCCGCGCTTGTTAAAGAAGTGACCATTTGGCTCGTTCGCCCTGAGTTGGTCGAAGGGCATTAAGGGCCGGTCTGATTGCTTGTGCCTTTCAGGTTCGACAAGCCTGTCCTCAGTATGTCGAAGGGCTCACCACGAACGCAATAAATCAACGGCAGCACTAAATGTTGTGGCGCAGCGCATCCACCACCGCGAGACGCGAGGCGCGCCGCCCGGGTAGCAATGCCGCCAGCGAAGCCGCAACCGCGCCGGTCAGGGCGGCCATGCCCAATATCCACGGGACGATGCGAATGCTCGCTGTATATCCCGCGTTGGACCCGGGTGGCGGCGGCATCGGCAGGCCAATCCCGGAGATCGCCGCGGCCAGTACTACCCCTACCAGTATCCCCAACACGCCGCCGACCAGCCCCAGCAGAGTGTTTTCCAGCAGGACCAGGCGGAATATCTGTCGTCGCTTCAGTCCCAGCGCAAGCAGGGTGCCGAATTCGCCGGTGCGTTCGTATACGACCAT
>JAZBOA010000615.1:0-5269 GCA_036350935.1 Anderseniella sp.
CTCTGGTTACCCGCAAGTTTCTCTCCCTTGCGCGGGAGCTGGCCGGTCATCACCGGCCTGCATTCGTGTTCGGCCAGTCCCTGCCCCCGTCATGCCGTGGCCTTGCCCTGCATTATCTCAGCCGCGTGTTCCGCCAGCTCAGCAGCGTTACCGTGCGCGACGAGGAAAGCGAGCGGCGGTTGCGGGCGATGGGCGTGAAGGCCGAGCTGTCATTCGACACGGCCTTCGTGCTCCAGCCCGATGCCGCCCACCGGGAAGAGGCCCGCAAGCTGCTGGACGCACAGGGTCTCGCTCCGGAGCGGACGACGGTTGTCTCGCTGCGCGGCGGCAGCCCGCACTACGGCGCTGGTGCCGCGGCAATCATGTCGCAGCTGGGTCATGTCATCCAGCAGCTGGCGGCTCGGGGCCATCAGGTTGCCCTCGTGTTCCAGGCCGATTGCAGCGACTCCGACACCGACCGCCACATGGCGGATGCACTGGTGGAAGCATATCCGTTTGTCCGGATGCTGGATCCGTTCAGCTGCCATGAGCCCGGCATCGAGCACTGGCAGCTGCTGCAGGCCGTCCTCGCGGAAGTCAACATTGCAGTAGCGGTGCGCTATCACACTGCCGTCCTGCGTCTGGCGGCAGGCAAGGTGCCTTACGTTCTGCACTATTCCAACAAGGGTGAAGACCTGTGCCGCCGGCTGCGCCAGCCCGGCGCGGCACTGGGCGGCGGCACCGCCGGCATCGACATCCGGGCCATCGAGCGTTCAGCAGATACCGCCTTCAACCCAACCCTGATTGCGGCTGACGTGCGCCAGCATTTTGCCGCTGCCCTTGAGGACGCAGCATGAACAAGCTCGTGAAACTGCGTGACCGTGTGTCTGGAGGGCGGTCGTTCGCCGGCGCTATGGCCGCGATGATCCTTTCCGAAGGAGCCAACCGGCTGACCCGGCTTGCCACCGCCATCGTCATGGCGCGCTACCTGACGCCATGGGAATTCGGCATCGTCGCCATTGCCATGACCACCGCGGAGCTGCTGCGGGTGCTGACCTCGTCGGGCCTCGGCGCGGCCGTCATAAAGGCTTGCGACGAGCGGCTGGAAGCGGTTTGCGTTGCCACCCGGCGGCTTACCTTCTGGCTCTACGGGGCGGTATTTGCCTTGCAGCTTGCCATCGCCTGGCCGGTCGCCCATGCCTATGGCGAGCCCGAGCTTGCCTGGCTGGTGCTTGGCCTTGCGCTGCCACTGGTGATCTATCCCTTTGCCTCGGTGAACGTGTTCCGGGTTCAGCGCGCGCGCCGCTCCAGGGCGACGGCGGCAATGCTGACCATGCAGCTCTCCCTCGACAACCTGCTGGTGGCGGGCCTCGTGGTTGGCGGCTTCGGCGTCTGGGCCGTGGTCTGGCCAAAGCTCGTCTGCGCCATAGTGTGGGTGCTGGTCTACCGCCGTCTCGAAAAGTGGCAGCCTGAGGCTGCTCCAGACCGCGCCACCACGCGTGAATGCTGGCAATACTCGCGCAAGGTGCTGGGCAGCGAGTGCCTGCAGGCACTGCGCACCCACGCCGACAAGCTTATCATCGCCAAGCTCATCGGCATCGAGGCCGCCGGTCTTTACTACTTCGCTTTCAATGCGGGTGTCGGCATCACCACTGGACTCGTCAACGCTTTTGCGCTGGTGCTGCTGCCGGAGATTTGCGCTGGCCGCAACGCCCGGCAGGTGCAGGAAAACTGGCAACGCTCCACCGGCATGATCTATGCGGTCATCGCGCCGCTGATCATGGCCCAGGTGCTGCTGGCGCCGTGGTATGTGCCGCTGGTGTTCGGCGCCAGGTGGACCGACGCGGTGCCGCTGGTGATGCTGTTGTGCACTGGTGCGCTGGCGCTGCCGCTGTGGCGGTCGGTCCAGCAGTTACTGCGCGCCCGCGGCCAGGCAAGCCTGGAGTTCAGCGTCAACCTGCTGCTGGCCGTTTCGTCACTGGCCTGCGTGTTTGCCAGTGCGCCGTTCGGGCTGACCGCCGTCGCCCTGTCGCTTCTCGTTCTCAATCTCGTGCTGCCCGCCGTGCTCACTTGGTTCGTCATCCGGCAGCCTGTTCCAGCCATGAAGGAAGCCTTGTCATGAACTCGCCCGCCCCGAAAATATCGGTGATCATCCCCTGCTACAATGCAGGCGGCACCATCGCCCGCACCATCGCCTCGGTGCAGGACCAGAGCGAGCCCGGCTGGGAGATAGTCGCCGTCGATGACGGTTCATCGGATGACACCCTGGACAAGCTGATCGAACTGGCCGGCCAGGATCCGCGCATCCGCATTGTGCGCCAGCTCAATGCCGGAGTATCGGCGGCCCGCAATACTGGCATCCAGAAGTCGGCCGCCCCGGTCGTCGCCTTCCTCGATGCCGACGACATCTGGTATCGCAACTACCTGTCCCGCGTACTGGCCAAGCTGGCCGCGCAGCCGGAGCTCGGCTTCACCTTCACCCGCGTCGATATACTCGACGAGCACGCCAGCCCGACCGGCCGCTCGAGCAGCTTCGAGACGGGAGAGATCGGTCTCGACAGCCTGCTTCGCGGCAACCCGGCCACCACCTGTTCCAACCTGGCGGTGCGCCGCGAGGTGTTCGACGATACTGGTTACTTCGAGACCCGGCTGAACCATGCCGAGGACCAGCTCTGGATGGTCATGGCGGCGCTGCACGGCTGGAAGATCGAAGGCATCAACGAGGTGTTGATGGGCTACCGCACCAATCCTCGCGGCCTGTCGTCCAACCTGGAAGCCATGCGCGCCGGCTGGGAGGTCATGGCGCACCTCGCCTGGTTTCATTCGCCGGAAAGGGTCGGCCATGTCATCAAGGGCGCCCGCGCCGACAACCTGCTTTACCTGGCGCGCCGGGCGGTTCGCCTCAAGGCGGGCTTCGGCCCGGCCTTCCGCTATCTCGCCCACGCCCTGCTGATCGATCCGGCCCTGGTGACCCGGCGGCTCGCGGCAGTGCCGCTCCGCATCCGTCCCCGGCTCGCAGCAACCGCCAATCTGAAAGGATAACTGTCATGACGCCCGACGTTTCCGTCATCATGCCTGTCTACAATGTCGAACGTTACGTGGCGGCGGCCATCCGATCTGTCCTGCAGCAAACGTTCAGCAACTTTGAGCTGATCATCGTTGATGACGGGGGCAAGGATACCAGCCTCGACATCTGCCGGACGTTCAGTGATCCCCGCATCCGCATCATCTCGCAGGCCAACCGTGGCCTTGCCGGCGCCCGCAATACCGGCATCCGACATGCGCGCGGCCGCTACATCGCGTTGCTCGATTCTGACGATCTCTGGCTGCCGGAGAAGCTGGCTGCCCACATCGAGCACTTGCGCGCCAACCCCGAGCTTGGCGTCAGCTACAGCGCCAGCGAACTGATCGATGGCAACGGCGACAGCCTTGGTCTGTTCCAGTCGCCAAAGACCCGGGGCATCACCGTGCGGGACGTATTCTGCCGCAACCCGGTCGGAAATGGTTCCGCGCCGGTCTTCCGCCGCAAGGCGCTGGACGCTATCCGCTTCGTGGACAGCCGTCATGGCGAACCGGAAGACCACTGGTTCGACGAGGACTTCCGCTACAGCGAGGATATCGAGTGCTGGATGCGGATTGCCTGCCTGACCACCTGGAAATTCGAGGGGCTGGCTGCGCCCTTGACCCGCTACCGCATCGTCAGTGGCGGCCTGTCCGCCAATGCCGACGCCATGTATCACTACTGGTGCCGCATGCACGGCAAGGTGGCCGGCTACGCACCGGAAGTGGCTGCCCGTTACGGCGCCCAGGCGCGTGCGTATCAGCTTCGCTACTATGCAAGGCGCGGCGTTCATGCGGGTTCCGCCGTGGCCGGCATGAAGTATTTCTGCCGTGCGTTGGCAGCCTGGCCGGGCATGGCGATTGAAGAGCCCGCGCGCACGGCATCGACGGTACTGGCCATTGCTGCCGGTTACCTGCTTCCCGTGCAACGCATCGTCGCCATGCGCCAGGCCGCCCGCAGCCGCTGGCTGCCGGCGCTGCGAGGCAGACTGGGGGTGAGCCCGCAAACCTGACACTGATTGCCGTTTGCTGCCGCCGGCCCGCTGCCTCTCCCCAATAGCCAAACAGCGCGCCGCCGCAGCATCAAGGGGCCGGTCTGCCTGCCAGGGTGGACCGGCCCTTTACTGTCTGGAGATGGATTGAAGTGCTATTGGACCCGGCCTGCCGCGGAGCGCAGCCAGGCTTCGCGCAGGGCGATGCCGATGATGACGAGGCCCGGCCAGTACATGTAGACCTGGATCTCGAGATTTTCGCCGAAGGTAAACAGCCACAAGGTCAGCATGACGGCCAGACCGGTTCGCGCGGTGGTGCTGGACTGGGCGCGGATCAGCATCTCGACGGTCGTCCAGATCATCGGCACGGCGAGCGCGGCAAAGCCCACTGCGCCCTTGACGAACAGCAGGCCAAACCAGCTGTGGTGCGAGCCGATCGGCATGTACTCGACGAGGTGCGGTCCCGGCTCGACAACGCCATGCCCGAAGACCGGCGCTTCGGACTGCCAGCGGTGCAGGGCGATGCGTGCAAGCGCAGCGCGCACCCGGCTTGAGTCGGGCCGCGCCTGGGTGAAGCGCTCCTCGAACGCCTCCAGCGCCTCGATCAGCGGCTGGGCGATGAAGCCGCCCAGGGTGAAGCCGGCTGCTCCCAGCCATGCCATTGATGGGGTCTTCAGCCGTGACAGGATGAAGGTGGCGGCGCTGACCACGATCATCGCCAGCAGCGCAAGGCGGGACTGGCACATCAGGCACATGATCACCGCGCCTGCGCAGCCGGCAAGCCGCCAGCGCCAGTCGCTGTCCCGGAACGAAAGCAGCAGCAGGATGATCGAGGCAAAGCCCGCCGCCGGCGCCCAGGGCGCAAAGAACCGCCAGCGCAACGCGCCGGATCCCGCATTGCGGGAATAGAGCTCAACCTGGAAGAATTCAGGTCCCGGCCCGCCAATGGCCCTGAGCGGCGAGGTATAAAGCACTTCGGGCAGTCCGGCGAACGGTGCGGCGATGAACAGCGGCACCAGCAGCAGCGTCTGCACGCCGACGAGGCACGACGCCCGGTAGACGACTGCAGCACGCACCTGCAACGCCACGCCCGCCACGATGAAGATCGCCATCAAGGCCCAGCCCTTCGCCCAGCCGATACTGGACTTGATGGTCGCGCCCACGCCCAGGTCGAAGTTGAGGTGGCCGGCTACGAGCGCTACCTGCATGACCAGCATGGCGATGATCCAGACCCAGGC
>JAZBOA010000616.1:0-2511 GCA_036350935.1 Anderseniella sp.
AAGCCCTTCGTCTGGAGCAAAACCGCCAAGGACATCCTCACCCGAGAGCGCCGCGCACTCGACGCGCTCGACCAAATCAGGGGAAATCGGTAGCAAATGTCGGACTCGGAACACTAGATCGAAGTATCTAAAGCCGCCAGCGACCTCGTATCTTGCCGTGCTGTTTTCAGCAAACTTGTACGTTAAATAGCCGCTGATGCCCGTTGCCGATACATCGACTGTACCATCTGAAAACAACCTGCCGAAGGGCGTACTCTGGGTGTCGGAAAGATCGACGTAAATGATATCTTTTACGATACCCCAGCGTCCGTAGTGTGCTTCGAACGTCCCCATGAAAACCATTTGGAGATTAGAGATTGCATCACTGCCGGACGAGCTTGACTCAAAATCACCAAACGCGGTGCCGATGGAAGTGTCGAGCCCCGGAAGCCAGCCGTAGATTGTGACCACTTTTTCCCATTTTTCAGCATATCCAAGTGTCGGAAGCGCCGAGAGCAAGGCAGCCGTAACTATTGCCCTTGTCATGAAAGAATTCATCCTTTTTCTTCGACGATTTCGCTGATCAGCTACGGACAACCTCAGTGGATGGAGTACCACTTGGCCTTGACAGAGGGTAGTCCTTTAAAAGTGCCATTCTGCGTCTCCTCTTTTGGTCAGTGAAGTCGATGATCTTGTTGATGCAATACTCTCCAGTTAGACAGCCCGCTTTGCTATTTACGAAAAAGGTCAGGTGATTTCTTGCTTAAGGTTATGACACGGAACGTGGGCGCATCCAGCGCATTAACTCACTACTTCGGAAACAGGAACGTGACTTGCATCCGAGCCCCCCAACCTTCAGGGCCATTGTCCGGGGAATTTGCCCAGTAGCGTAGGCCACCTTGCAGGCTGATGGGCTGGCTCCCTACTTTCACCAACTTCGATACAGTCGCGTTGATTGGAACTGACCAGTCATCTGTCACGCGATTATAAGTACTCTCGGTGTTCAAACCATAGGTCCAAGACGTAGGCGTTGTGTAGGATATAAACGGCTGCAGAAAAGTCGCGTCGATCTCAGCGTCACCGCTGACATCCCAAAGTTGGCTGGCCAGCGCGCCATACGTCCAACCATTCTGTTGTTTCAGCACAAGTCCGGTCACGCCAGCGCCCCAGGTCTCTGACGACACATCAGAGTAGGTCGGGATTTGAAATATCGGACCCGCGCCCCAGATCAAACCATTACTCGTCGGCGCTTTGGGCGAAAAGAACAGACTCTGCGTGATATCCCCAACACCGTTTACGCTGCGAGAACCCGGCGGGATGTCGGTGTTAAACTGGAACGGGATAATCGTTCGAGAGATAAGGTTCCAATCGTCATTCAGGCTGATTGGAATGACTGGCTGGATCGTCCAAGTTCGGCTGATGCCCTCGTCCCCGATACCGATGTTTGCATTGTAGTCGAATTTGAGAGGCACGCTTATAAGCGAGGCAACCGGATTGGACAATTGCTTGGCCAAATCGGCATCATTGGCGGCAACCGGTCCTGCCAATGCCACCGCGCTGACCGCACAAGCCACAATCACTGCAGCTTGCGACAGATTTTTGAAGGCGTTGGCGCGCTCACGCACTTGGGTGCCCCCACTTTGGCTCGAGCCCTTAAAGAGAGCACACATCTTCGGTTTCATGGTCATTCCAATACTCCATATTCCATGCAAGTCTTTGCCCCGTTCCGCTTCTTGAAAATGATCTTGCCGGTTATCGCTCTCTCGGCTGTAGGCAAATCAGTCCAATTGTGACCTGTGCGCGATCTCGTGGGCATGCATTACTTCCTCGGACGATAGCATCATAGCCAACTGGCTGCCAAGTGGCAGCCAGTTCTGCGTAAGGCTTTACTTAAACAATTCAATTTCACCCGGACGCCAGCTCTTGTTGATCCAGGGTTCAAGCGGACCGTACATCCGCAGGATCGTGAACCAGCTTTTGCCCGGAACGGTCTGCAGCCAGTTGCCTTCCTTGCCCTCGGGCGCCTCTGGCGCGAAATACACGTCGTAGGAACCGTCGGCGTTCTTCTGGATCCCCTCGCTCTGACTGCCCACAGTCGGGAATTTCTGCCCGGTTTGCAGCAAGGAGCGTGTTTGCGTGTCGTAGAGCGTCACCGCCCAGAAACTGTTGATGGGAACATCCGGCGGCAGGCGCAGCTTGTATGTCTTGGAGCCATCAAGCGGTTTCTTGTCGGCATCAAGGTGGGCGAGGGCATAGTCGGACCCTTGGCCCACAGTCGTGGCCGCCATCGCCTGCGTCACGCCGGTCGCGTTGTAGTAGAACAACACCCGCGCATCGAGGTTCATCGCGCCATTCGCCTCGAAGGTGGTGTTCTTGTTCGCGTAGGCGGTCGTCCAGGCACTGTCGGTGTCGGGGTAGATGAACACACCGTCGATGCGCGGCTGATAGGTGATGGCCCGCGCCGTCGCTGCACCGATTGTCGCCGCTTCGCCAAGCAGCTTTTTCATGCGCGCATCGGGATTGAAAGGCTGG
>JAZBOA010000617.1:0-2017 GCA_036350935.1 Anderseniella sp.
CATCGCACCAGGCGAGATCGAACTGCGGCCCGCGCAGCTGTTCAGGGTCCTCGGCGGAGAACAGTTGCGCCTCGCTGCCGTCCGGCCATACCAGCAGCCGCCTTGAGCTGATGAACTGTGGTTGGCCTGAGCTCCAGTCGAGCGAGAGCAGGCCGGAAACGCCATCCACCATGACCTCGCGCGCCTCCGCATAGCTCGGGCCAACAATGGCAATGCGCAAGGGCGCGGCTTGCCTCGGCCGCAAACGGATCGCCATCCGTACCCATTCGGCGCCAGCCCGCGTCTTGCCGGAGCCCCGGCCACCCAGCACCAGCCATGCCGACCAGTCGGCCGGCGGCCTGCGCAGGTCCGGCGGCAACTGGGCGTCATGCGCCCAGGTGGGCCAGTCCAGTTCGGAAAAGCCGATGTCGTCATTTTCCAGTCTCGGCAGGACCTCCGGCAGCAAGCCTTTCTTCGCACAGTCGATGAATGCGTTCCGCAAGACTCTGGCGTCGTGTGTCGTCATCCTGATCCGGCCGTTCACGAGATTTTCTGGCTGCCAGTCTGGCGCGTTCAAGTTCTGCTTCCAGAGCTGCAATCGATTCCATCAGCTTCACCAGCCCTGCGGCCACCTTCGCCAGCCGCTCGCGATCCGCCAGCGAGCGGTCCTGCGGTCCAGCCTGAGCGCTATCCTCCAGCACAGAGAGTTCACTTGAGACCAGATTGCCGAGCCGGCGCAGCAACGTGCGGCGTTTCACGTCAGACCTGCCGGCATGGCGCCGCTGCCACTCTTGGTCTTCGATGCGGCGGTAAATGGTTGGCGGGCTGACGCCGTAAGTACGGGCGATCTCGGTCACCTTGAGTTCGCGACCCTCGTATGCCTCGCGGATCGCGGCCCAGTCAGGCGCCTGCGCTTCATGATCTGTCATGTGTCGGGTTCTCCGGACGGGCAGAAGGCTGAAGCAACCGGACCTGTCTCGCCCGTTTCAGCCGCCAGTTGTGGAGCATGCCTTCTTATAGACCAGACAGCGGGTCGTTGTCAAGTATAAAATCCTATGCTATGTATTTTTTCTTTTTACCTACCAATTGGTGATGCGGTCCGGCAGGTCGTCCACATCAACCTCGGTCTCGCTGGTCACCTTGCCGCGCACCGAAATGCCGGCCTCGTGTACCGTTTCGGGGCGTCCGGAAACCAGCGGATGCCAGCTGGCCAGGGGTTTGCCTTCCCAGATCAGCCGGTAAGCGCACGTTTCGGGCAGCCAGCCCAGCTCCTCGACGTTGCCCGGATCGAGCTTGATGCAATCCTCCACGAGTTGATGCCGGCTGGCATAATCCGTGCATCGGCACGTGGTGCAATCGAGAAGCCGGCAACTGACATCCGTGGTATAGATATCTCCGGTGTCTTCGTCTTCCAGCTTCACGAGACAGCAGCGTCCGCAGCCGTCACACAGGGATTCCCATTCCTGTTGCGACATTTCCTGAAGCTGCTTGACCTGCCAGAACGGGGGTGCCGATGTCATTCGAAGCTTTTGCGATGTTTGCCAAGGTTGGCAAGTTGTTCAGGGATTTGTTTTAGGGTAGCGGTATTCGGGGACACGCAATAGTGGCTTTGCCCGCAAGGCGCAAAGCCCCATATTGATATGCATGCGGTTTCCCGCAGACGGGGGTCTGTCGTGAACAGTTCAAGTGAACACGGCCAGCAATTGCGAGTAAGACTTTGAACCTCAAGCCGATAATCGCCTTCTTCAGGGCCCTGGACAGCTATGTGTCCAGCACGCTGTTCGAAGTCAAGGACGGACTGAGACGCGGCTGGATCGCTTATTCATCGTTCCTGCTGCGGTTCAGGGTCACCGGCATCAAGCGAATCTTCGTCGACCTGTTTGATGATGCAGCCACCTTCGGCATGGTGTTTGCCATCGGTATTATTGCCCTGGCGCTGCCGACGCTCAAGGAAACTGACGATATCTGGAACGCCGGCCGGCAGTATGCCGTGACCTTTACCGACGCCAGCGGTGAAATCATTGGCAAGCGTGGCATC
>JAZBOA010000618.1:0-2754 GCA_036350935.1 Anderseniella sp.
CAGGATCGGTGGGAGCTGTTCCCCGAAGACATCGACCCCGAGGAGCCTTGGGCGTTTCGCAATGTCCTCGCCAGTTGATTGTATGGTGATCTGCGTCACTTAAGCCCAGTTTGCGGTTGCGTGATTTCCTGCCTTGCGCCGCCTGTGACGGGCTTCGTTGGGCGGGGGTCTTGCCGTAACGGCACCTCTGACGACGCGGCCCGCCGTAGCGTGGGGCAGAGGAAACAGGTGCCGTGCGCCGTTGCACCTTCGCCGTGATGGACGGCGGCAAGAAACGGGCGTATGGCGCTCATTATGGCGCTTGGTGATACGCTCAGATCCATGACCCTCGCAGAGGCCGACCGGTTGCCGTTGTGGCGCCGGCCTGTCGGCTTATTGGCACTGATGGCTTTCGGCATGCCGATCGCTTTTGCCACGTGGTCCGCACTGCTCAACAATTTCGTCATCGAGCAGGCGGCCTTTGATGGCGCCGATATCGGCTGGCTGCATACCGTACGCGAGATACCGGGGTTTCTCGCTATCGGGGTGATCTTGCTGATCATCGTCATCCGCGAACAGGTGCTGGCGCTGATTTCGCTGGTGCTGCTCGGCGTGGCGACCGCGCTGACCGCGCAGTTTCCCAGCCTGGGCGGGCTGTTGTTCATCACACTGCTCAGTTCGATCGGGTTTCACTATTACGAGACGGTGAACCAGTCGTTGCAGTTGCAGTGGATCGACAAGAAGCGAGCGCCGCAAGTGTTGGGCTGGCTGTTGTCGATCGGTTCGGGCGCGACGCTTTTGGCCTACGGTCTGATCGTGGTGACGTGGCGGGCTTTTGACCTGAGTTACGATCTGGTCTACTGGGTATCGGGTGGCGCCACGGCCCTGATCGCGCTGATTGCGTTTATGGCCTTTCCGCAATTCGAAAGCCCCAACCCCCAGACCAAGAAGATGGTGCTGCGGCGCCGCTACTGGCTGTATTACGCGCTGCAGTTCATGTCGGGCGCGCGGCGACAGATCTTTGTCGTGTTCGCAGCGTTCATGATGGTCGAGCGCTACGGCTTCGATGTCTACCAGATCACGGCGCTGTTCATGGTGACGCTGCTGGTCAACATCATCGCAGCCCCCCTGCTGGGCGGGCTGGTCGCGCGCTTCGGTGAGCGGTTGGCCATGGTCGTGGAATACAGCGGGCTTGGCCTGATATTCCTGCTCTACGCGGGGCTGTTCATCTTTGACTGGGGCCCATGGGTGGCTGGCGCGCTTTACATCACGAACCACCTGTTCTTTGCGCTGGCGTTGGCGATCAAGACCTATTTCCAGAAAATCGCCGATCCCGGTGATATCGCGCCCACCGCCGCCGTCGCGTTTACGATCAACCACATCGCCGCCGTTTTCCTGCCGGCCGCACTTGGCTATCTGTGGCTGACCTCGCCCACCACGGTGTTCTTTCTGGCGGCGGGAATGGCCTTTGTCTCGCTGGGTCTGTCGTTATTGGTGCCGCGCCATCCGGAACCGGGCAACGAGACGCTGCTGGCGCGCCGCGTTCCCTTGCCCGCCGAGTAGGCGCTGCCGTCATTGCAAATCATGGCCAGCGCGCGTAGGCCGCTTTCGATCTCTCAACCCGGAGCCTGACCGCCATGCCCACCTGGACCGCCCTGACCACCCTGCCGGACAAGGATCAGGCCGAAGCCCTTGGGCTTGCCCTCGAGGAACTGGATGCGGAACCCACCGGGGTCGGTGTGTTCGAGATGGAGGATGGGTCCGGTCTATGGGAGGTCGGCGCCTATTTCCTTGAAGCGCCCGACGCGGTCGCTCTGGCCATTCTGGCCGCCGCCCATGGCGCACAGCCCTTTGTCGTGTCGGAATTGCCTGAAACCGACTGGGTGGCCCATGTTCGGCGCGAACTTCACCCGGTGGAGGCGGGGCGGTTCTTTGTCTATGGCGGACATGACGCCGACAAGCTGCCCGAAGGGCGCATCGGCCTGTTGATCGAAGCTGCCATGGCGTTTGGCACAGGGCATCACGGGACGACGCAGGGTTGTCTGGAAGCCGTGGACAAACTGTTGAATGACGGTATCGCAATCGGGAAAACCGCCGATATCGGGTGCGGAACTGCGGTGCTGGCGATCGCTGTGGCCAAGGTTCTGACGGGGCCGGTGATCGCCTCTGATATCGATCCGGTGGCAGTCGACGTGGCGCTTGCGAATGCTGCAGCGAACGGTGTCGGAGACCGCATAAACTGCGTCGAAGCGGCCGGTTTCGAGCACCCGGATCTGGCGGCAATTGCCCCCTATGATCTTGTTTTTGCTAACATCCTCAAGGGTCCCCTGGTCGAGCTCGCGCCGGCCATGGCAGGCCACGTCGCAGTAGGCGGGCATGCCATCCTGTCGGGCATATTGACCCCCCAGGCAGAGGATGTGATCGCCGCATACGCAAAGGTCGGATTCAGTGTCCGCGACCGCCGTGTGATCGGGGACTGGACCACCCTGACGTTGCGTCGATGAAGATGCCCAAGATCTGCCACAATTTGCTCGTATTTTTAGATGACTTGCCCTAAAACCACTCTTGGTGGGGGCAACCAAAGATCATTGAGTTGCCAAATGAATCAGGATTATTGCAATTTTACATCGCGCGTGGCGCGGATCGACCAAGCCCGGCGTAACCGCGTTCAGGGCGAATTCATTCTACAGTCCAACGGACTTCTTGTTCCCAAGCAGCAGCGACTGCGTTTTGGCTTTCCGCTCAAGGGCCTTGTTCTGGCGTTTGCCATTGTGG
>JAZBOA010000619.1:0-6208 GCA_036350935.1 Anderseniella sp.
CGAACCGCCTAACACGATCGTTCTCGACGAGCTTGTGGGCAACTATCAGTACAACGCTGAAGCCAGCCAACAGACTACGAATCGGCCAGATCACCCATGATCGCTCCAGGCACGAGCGCCCTATTATCGGAGCTTGGACGACCAGTGGCCGCTTCGAACAGTACGCCGCATAACTCTGGATCATCGGCCGCACCAAGACGGACGGCGTGGCGGACTACGAGGCGGTGCATAAAGTTCAGGCGGGTTACAAGGTCACGCCGCTCTCGCAGCAGGGGAAGACCGTGACGCTGCCACCAGTCAAGATCGACCCGACGGTCGACATGAAGACTCCGCCGAAGATTCAGGTGGATACCATGTCCGCCGCCGAATACTTCGCCTATGCCGCTGAACCTTGGTGATTCCGAAGGCAAGCCCCTTAACGGAGAGAACAATTATGTCCTGCACTTCGAGAAGGGCCAGACTTCGCCTGTCAATGCATTTTGGTCCATCACGCTCTACGACAACGAAGGCTTTTCAGGTCGGGAACGTGCTCAACCGATTCGCCGTCAGCAGCTACATGCCCTTCAAGTTCAATGGCGACGGCTCGCTCGATCTGTATTTCCAGAATCAAAGCCCCGGCAAGGATTTGGAGGCCAACTGACTTCCGGCACCGAAGGAAGGATTCAATCTCACCATGCGCCTCTATGGCCTGCCGATCGTAATGAACTACGCGGTGATGCAGGAGTTCTCGGTTGACAAAAACTCGGGGCAGTTCAAGGCGCCGTTCAACACAATGTTTAACGATGCCGCTACGCTCACTTACAAAGACACGGCCGTCGTCACACCCAATGCCGACACGCCGTATGCGACGGTCTGGCTGGACCTGCGGGCGGAGGCGATGGTGATCTCGGTTCCGGCAGTGCCAAAAGAGCGCTACTACTCTGTGCAACTGATCGACGGCAATACCTACAACTATGGCTATATCGGCAGCCGTGCAACCGGCGCCGAGGCCGGCAGCTACCTGGTGGTAGGTCCCGGCTGGAAAGGTGAAACTCCCACAGGAATTAAAAAGGTCTTCCATTCAACGACGCCCTTTGCACTTACCGTTTTCCGCACGCAGCTCATCAGCGCAAACGATATGCCGAACGTGTTGAAGGTTCAGGCGGGATACAAGGCAGAGCCGCTGTCCGCGTTCCTCAAACAACCCGCGGCACCCGCTGCGCCGATAATCGATTTTCCCCCAGCTACGACGGGAGGAATCAAGGCAAACTTCTACGAGTATCTAAACGACGCCCTCCAATTTGTCCCCGAGACGCCCGAAGACAAGGCCGTTCGCGCCAGGTTGGCGAGAATCGGCATCGGCCCCGGCAAGACGTTTCACTTCAAGGATCTCTCGCTCGAACATAAAGCTGCCGTCTTGCTGGCGATGAAGGAAGGCGACGGCAAAGTGGACGATTATCTGAGTAAGGGTGTCAAAGACATCAACGGCTGGAAAATCGGATCCTACTTCGGCGACCGTGCTTTTTACAGCGGGGATTGGCTCAAGCGTGCCGCCGCCGCCAAGGGAGGTATTTATGGAAACGACGGCATCGAGGCGATGTACCCGATGGCGAGAACTGATGTTACCGGTCAGACTCTGGACGGTAGCAAGCACAACTACACACTTACCTTCGCAGCGGGCAACCTACCGCCGGTGAACGCCTTCTGGTCGGTGACGATGTACGATGGCAAGACGCAGCTGCTGATCGAGAACCCGATCAATCGCTACCTGATCAACTCGCCGATGCTGCCAGACATGAAGAAAAACGATGACGGCTCATTGACGCTCTACATCCAGAAAGATTCGCCGGGCAAAGACAAGGAAGCGAATTGGCTGCCGGCGCCAAATGGCCCGATTTACCTCGTCATGCGCCTGTATTGGCCCAAGACGGAAGCACCATCCATTCTGCCAGCCGGCAATGGCAGTTGGAATCCACCGGGCATCGTTCAGGCAAAGTAAATGCCGGTCTGGCAGCCGCGATTGCAAATCAACATTGGTACAACATATGGCCGCCCAACAAAGCTAATGCAGCGGAGCGCAGAAAGCCGCGCCCGCTGATTGGCGGCGTTATAGCGGACGTGTTTTCCGTGCAGGGTAACGGACCGCTTGGCCGACAACTGGACACCTGACGAGGTCAGCCCGAATGACCGCAACGGGTCGGGTGCTGTCCTTCGCTGCTAACGAAAGCGGTCATTCAGGCGGCCTACTCACTAAACGTCGGCAACCTGCGCGACACCGGTCATTCATCTGAGGCGACGCCACCGGCCGCAATGGCCGAGGATGCGACGGTCGACTACCCAGGCGTAACGGGCAGTTCGTCGGCGGAAGCAGCCCGTCCAACATCTAGTTAGCTGAGATTCGAGGTCCGCTGCAATGTTGAAAGCCGACTTGGTTCATGCAAAAAGGGCTACTTCCAATCCAGGTTCAACTTTCTGTGAGAGGCAGCGCAATCGCGCAAATACAGGTTGATGAGGCTCTGGTAAGGGATACCAACCTCTTCGGAAAGGGACTTGAAGTAGTCGATTGATTCTTCGTCCAGGCGGATCGTGACCTGCTTCTTCAACTGAGAAGCGTAGGGGTTCTTTCGGGCTTTGGAGAAGTCGTATTCCTTACGCATAGTGTCACCTTTACATGTAGGACTTGATTTCATTGGTCGTTGCCTTACGGGCAGGGATGATGCGGATTACACCACCGTCGCCTCGGTAGCAGTGGCAGACAACCAAGAGCCTTAGCGTAGAACTCAGCCCGAGAAGGACGAAACGATCTTCGTCTTCCGAATGGTCAGGGTCGTCAATGAGCCTGGCGCGTTCATCGTAGAACGCGGACTTCGCCTCTTCGAAGCTGACGCCGTGCTTCTTGACGTTGGCAATGGCTTTCCTTTCGTCCCACTCGAACTGTAATGCGCTCATCGGCCAAGTGTAGTTACATTGTAATGCGATAGCAAGTTCGATCCCGGCCATCCACAAGATCCGCTTCGGCCGAGAACCGAAAACCCGTATCGTTCAGCGTGGCGGTTTAGGGTCATGTCCTGTCGTCCGGCGATCGTGTTTCTTCTCACCTCAAGATCCTTCAGCGCGCTTGCGGAACAGCGATACCCCGACCGTTGCGTTCTGGAATCACCGCTTCTGAACCCGACCTCAGGAAAAAGCCGGGAAGAACAGGGCAAGCACCACGCTGGCGACGCTGAGGCTGCCGACCATCACGGGCAGTCCCGTCTTCAGCCATCGGCCGGGCGAGATGCGGGCTTCCGTCAGACCCGCACGCTCCGCCTCGGCGATGCAGATGACATTGGCGGTGGCGCCGATGTGGGTGCCGTTGCCGCCGAGCCCTACACCCAGCGCCAAGGCCCACCACAGGGGGGTGACGTTGACGCCTTGTTGTTCCAGGGCGGCAACGATGGGAATCATGGTCACGGTGAAGGGAATGTTGTCGATGATGGCGCTGAGCGCGGCGGCCACCCACATGAGCAGAATGGCGGTGGCCAGCAGTTGACCGGGTTCCCGGGCATAACTGGCCAGCAGGCTGCCGATCAGGTCCAGCAGGCCGGAAGCGTCCACGCCGCCGACCATGATGAACAGGGCGGCGAAGAACAGCAGCACCGTCCATTCCACCTTGCCCATCAGTTTTTCCGGGTCGGGGCGCAGCCAGACCAGGGCCACGGCCAGGCCGATCAGGCTGACGAAGGCGGGGTACCAGTGCAGCGTGTGGTGGACGAAAAACAGCACCACCACGCCCAGCATGACGGCCACGATACGCTTGAGTGCATGCGGATTGCTGATGGCCTTGTTCTCGTCCAGGTCGACCACGGCCGCGACGTCCACCGGCCGCAGTTCGCGGCGAAACAGGAACAGTACCAGGGCAAGGGTGACGAGCCACACCGGCAGGATGATGGGCCCCATGTGGATCAGGAAGCGGACGAAGTCGATGCCGCCGGCGCTGCCGATCATGATGTTGGGCGGATCGCCGACCAGGGTGGCGGCACCGCCGATGTTGGACATCATGGCCTCGGCGATGAGGAAGGGGGCCGGGTTCAGGTTGAGCATGCGCGTCACCAGCACGGTGAGCGGCGCGAAGATGATCACCGTGGTGACATTGTCGAGGAACATGCTCAGCAGGCTGACCGCGGCGCACAGGTAGATCAGCAGCCTGCGCGGATCGCCTGCCGCCAGCTTGGCCAGGCGTATGCCCAGGTATTCGAAGGCCCCGGTGGGGCGCAGCATGGCGACCAGCAGCATCATCGCCATCAGCAGCAGCATGGTGTTGCCGTCGACCGACCCCAGCGCCGCCTCCTGGCTGTAGAAGCCGGACCAGCCGCCCACCATCACCATGGCCACGGCCCCCATCAGGGCTGCATAGGAACGGTGGATGACCTCCGTGAAGATCAGCCCATAGGCCGCCAGCAGGATGGCCAGCGCCATCCACATCTCCGGGGTCAGGGCCGCCATCGCTATCCGCAGCCTGCCTTGGTCAGCAGGCAGTGGGCCAGGCTCATGATGCTGACCGCGCCGTGGTACTCATCACCGTCGAGGACGAAGATGTAGGTCGTGTCCTCCTGCTCCATGATGGCCAGGGCTTTGGTCACCGGGGCGCTGGAATTCACACGGGGAAGCGTGGGGAGGATGAAGTCGTCGATGGTGCGGGCGAGAATCTCAGGGCCGTGGATCTCGGGCAGGCGCAGGTGCTCGATGCTGTCACCCAGCATGTGCGAGTGCCTGATCAGGTAATCCGGCAGGCAGGTCATCTTGAGGATGTGCCGGATCGATACCTTGCCGCTGATGTGTCCGCTTGCATCGCGGAACGGAATGCCGGGCATCTGGACCCGGATGCATTCCCGGAACAGGTCGGAAACCAGCATGCCGGGTTCGGCAAGCGCTGTGGGGATGGCCAGGTCGCGCAGGCTCATGATGACGGTCTCAGTAAGTGGATAGGGTTAGGGAAACACTGAGCAAGTCCTTCGACGAGCTTCCTTCGACAAGCTCAGGACGAACGGCAAGTGGTTGATTTCGTTCGTGGTGAGCCTGTCGAACCACAAAGCAAACCAACTTGTTCAGTGTCTCCTTAACAGTGTATCCGGCCAGCCTGCGCAGGAATGTCATGGCGCGACATCACACGCCCCCGCTGTGCACAACTTCGTAATACAGCTTCTCCAGTTCGTTCTTGTGCTTGGTTTCCTCGTTGGCCAGGTAGACGAACAGGTCATGGATGGGACCGGGCTCGGTGCTGTCGGCGAGCGACTGGTATTGCTCCATGGCGGTGTGTTCGCGCCCCAGCGCATAGCGCAGCAGGGCCTGGTCATCGGGATGCTCGCCGAGGTCGGGCAGCAGCACCGCATCGGAAAACTTGCGGTCGCTGGCCGGCGTCATGACCTCGGCACCGATCTGTCCGGCGATGTCGGGCCGCGCGGCGAGCTCGCTGAACAACTGGTAGTGGCCGGCTTCTTCGGCGGCCAGTTCTTCCACCAGCCAGCGCATCTTCTTGCTGACCTTGGGGATCAGGGAGGTGTAGAAATCCCGTGCCGTGGCTTCGAAGGAGGTGGCGACCTCGAGGATTTCCTTCAGGGTCTTCTTGGATTGAATGCGTTGGTAGCCGTGCGTCGTGCCTTCATGCTCGCTCATGCTGGATGTCTCCTTGCTTCACCTGTTCGTTCAGATAGGCATGGATGCTGGCGGCGACGCGGTGACCGTCGGCGACGGCATGCACCACGTCGGGACCGTTGACGATGTCGCCGGCCGCCCACAGCCAGGGCAGCGAACTGCGCCCCTCGGCATCGAGCTTGAGCCGGCCGCGTGCCCATTCCAGCTGTTCGGTCAGATCCGTGCCGAGAATGGCGTCGGCATCGCCCATCTGGCCGATGGCCTCGACCATCCATTCGCCGTGATGGACTTGCCTGTCCTGCAGATCGTAGGTCGGGGCGAAACGCCCCTCGGCGTCGTGCAGGGAGAGCACCCGCGCGGTTTCCAGGCCGCTGACCCGGCCGTTTTCCAGCAGCACCGATTGCGGTCCACGTGCCGGCAGGATCTCGATGCCTTCTTCCAGCGATTCCCTGATCTCCTCCGGGTCGGCCGGGAAGTGGCCTTCGGGCTGCAGCGCGGTGATGGTGATGCCGACCTGTCCATGGCGGATTTTTTGCAGGCGGGCCAGCGAGCGGGCGATGTCCATCGCCACGTTGCCGCCGCCGATGACCACGGC
>JAZBOA010000620.1:0-2221 GCA_036350935.1 Anderseniella sp.
CAGGTGTGGCGTCAGGGTTGTCGTGCATGCTGAGTGCTCAAACCGGAGCCTTCCTGATTGATCTTGGCAAAGGGATATTGCATCGACTTCAAACGGGAGAATGGCGGAGAACTTGAGGGTAGGTGCCTTGGTGCAGCTTCAGGGATGCCGCAGGTGCGCGGCGATTTCTTCCACCGACATGCGGCTGGTGTCGAGAACGGGGAGGGCATGGCGTGCAAACAGCTTCTCGGCGGCGGCGAGTTCGTCACGGCATTGTGGCAGGCTGGCATAGCGGCTGTCGGGGTAGCGGGCGTGGCGAATGGCGGCAAGGCGCTCCGCCGACAGGGTCAGGGCGCGCAGCCGGGGCAGGTTGGCGAGCAGGACGTCGGGCAGCTTGCCGTGTTCAAGGTCGTCCGGGGTGAGCGGATAGTTGGCAACGCGCAGGCCGTATTGCAGCGCAAGGTAGAGCGCGGTGGGCGTTTTGCCGACCCGCGAGACGCCGACCAGGATCAGGTCGGCTTGGTCGAGGCGCTGGGGCTGCAGGCCATCGTCCAGCGCCAGACTGAAATTCACCGCATCCATGCGCGATTCGTAGTCGTTTGTCATGCCGTGGGTGTGGCCGCCGCTGGGCGTGGCAGCCTGACCCAGGACGGTCTCCACGGCCGGAGCGACAAGGTCGAAGACGTCGAACAGTCGAGCGTGACTTTGACGCAGGCCGGCGCGCAGGGCCGGGTCAGCCAGGGTGGAAAACACCAGGGCATCGGGGGTGGCAGCAATCTGTTCGGCGGCGGCCTGCGCCTTTTCCGGGTTGTCGATAAAAGGCAGCACAATCAGGCTAAACTCAACTGCAGGAAACTGCGCCAGCACGCTTTTCGCCACAGCCTCGACGGTGACGCCGGTGTGATCGGACACGCAGTATGCGATGCGTTTTTTCATGGAGTGGATTATGCCGGTCTCTGACGACTATATCGTTTCCCTGGATACCCTGTCGATGGACGATGTGCCGCGCGTGGGGGGCAAGAACGCCTCGCTCGGTGAGATGATCGGCAAGCTGTCGCATATGGGGGTCAAGGTACCGGGCGGCTTTGCCACCACCTCGCAGGCGTTCTGGGATTTTCTCGATCACAATGATTTGCGCAAGCGCATCGACGCGCGGCTGGCGCCACTCGACGTGGCGGATGTGACGGCGCTGGCCGCGGCGGGTGCCGAAATCCGCGGCTGGGTCGAGGCTGCCGCTTTGCCGGATGCACTGGAGTCCGGCCTGCGCACAGCGTATGCGGCGCTCGGCAACGAGGTCTCGGTTGCCGTACGTTCGTCGGCCACTGCCGAGGATCTGCCCGATGCCTCGTTTGCCGGCCAGCAGGAAACCTACCTGCACGTGCGCGGTGCCGACGACCTGTTGCTCTACGTGAGGAAGGTTTTCGCCTCGCTCTACAACGACCGTGCCATCGCCTACCGTGTGCATCACGGCTTTGCGCATGCCGACGTCGCCCTGTCGGCCGGCGTGCAGCGCATGGTGCGTTCCGACATCGCGTGTTCCGGCGTGCTGTTCACGCTGGATACCGAGTCCGGATTCCGCGATGTGGTGTTCATCACCGCCGCCTTCGGCCTGGGTGAAACCGTGGTGCAGGGGTCGGTCAATCCGGACGAATTCTACGTGCACAAGCCAAAGCTGGCCGAAGGCTTTCCTGCGGTGGTGCGGCGCGAACTGGGTGGCAAGGCCATACGCATGGTGTGGCGCGACGGCGAGACCGTGATCGAGGACACGCCGGCCGAACTGCGCCGGCGTTTTTCGCTGACCGACGCCGAGGTGCTGGAGTTGGCGCGTCAGGCCATGACGATCGAAAAACACTATGGCCGCCCGATGGACGTCGAGTGGGCCAAGGACGGCGAAACCGGCGAACTCTTCATCGTGCAGGCGCGCCCGGAAACGGTGAAGGCGCGTGCCAATGGCGCCAGCGAACGCTACACGCTGGAATCGACCGGCGAGGTGCGCATCAGCGGCCGCGCCATCGGCCAGAAAATCGGCGCTGGCGAAGTTCGGCTGATCGCCAGCCCGGCTGAAATGAACCGGGTACAGCCGGGTGACATCCTAGTCACCGACATGACCGACCCCGACTGGGAACCGGTGATGAAGCGTGCGGCGGCGATTGTCACCAACCGCGGCGGGCGCACCTGCCACGCTGCCATCGTCGCGCGCGAACTGGGCATCCCCGCAGTGGTGGGAACGGGCGAAGCCACC
>JAZBOA010000621.1:0-2516 GCA_036350935.1 Anderseniella sp.
ACCGTCACATCGATTATCCTGCCAACTTCGCATTGGCATAATTCACGCATATCACGCACATTTTGCTGAGTAACCCTGTAACCCAGAGCCAATGTGATCTGGGCGCGCTTTCCGGGTTACGTGTTACAGGGTTACTCAGCAAAATGTGCGTGATATGCGTGAATTATGCCAATGCGAAGTTGGCAGGATAATCGATGTGACGGTAATGCAAAGCCGCACCCATAGCTTGGTAGCCATGCGCAGTGATGCGATACATATGCGACCGTTCGACTCTTGCGACAAGTCCGTGACCTACCAGTTTGGCGAGCAGCCGAGAGACCCGTGCGCGGCGGCGGTGTTCAGTCTTTTCGTCAGCGGCTGGGGTCTGATACAACGCTTGGCGGACATGGTGATTGCGAAAGCCAGACAAGAGATGTTCTCCGCGCAAGGCGGCAGCGAAGAGTTGACAGGTGCTGGCATCAACGGGATTGAATTTAGCGACCGAACGGCCCTGGTGTTCCTGGGACTGGCACAAGCTGTCGAGAGCCTCGACGGCGGTCTTGCCTTGACAAGGAATGGAGCGCAGGGCGTCCAGATAGCGCTGATTAGCTTCGCGTCCCGTTTGGTAGAAGTGCCAGAAGTAAGAGACGCCCTTGGGCATCCGTTTCCATCGCGACGAGTCGCCCTCAGGGGCTGGAATCTTGAACTCGTCCGAATTGTTGATGGTGGTCTCTACTCGCAGCACACAGCCTTTGTTGTACATCTTGATCGAGTTATTCTTGACCCAGTGCTTGACTCGCCAGCCTGGCTGACGCTTATTCAATCGCGTCTCGACTCTGCCTTGGAAGTTGCCGTTCAGTTTACGTCCCAGGAAGCGCATCACATCCTCGGCTGTGAAAATGAGCAAGGCCTCCTGAAACAACTCAGGCAACAGGGCATCCAGCGTCTCTTGATCGGGAAACATCACGTCGGTGGCGATCTCAGCTTGGTCGATGCTCCAATAGTACCCTTTGCCTGTCCAGGCTTTGACCGTTCCCAACAACGGATTGATCCGATCGGCAAAGGCTTGCCACACCCGTTCCCACTGGCGATGGGCAAACTTGTCGCACAAAGCTTGGGCTCTTTCCGGGTCAGCGATCTGCCAGAAGCAGTTGTCGGCTCGCACATAGCTGATGCCTGCTCGATCCATTTGCCTGGCCAGCCATTCATGCCCATTGATGTAGATCTGGATCGTGAAGGGCCACCAACTTTGGATACGAACGAACATCGTCCCAAACTCGCTGTCCAGATAGTACAGATACCAATGCAACTGCTTGCGCTTCTCGCTCACCAAGTGAAGATGACCTGTCTCTGGATTGGCTCGCACCGTCATCGCCTGGTTCAGTTCCAAACTCGAAAACACGACGACCAGCCCTTCACTTATCTGATCCCGTTCGGCAATCGCCCAGGCCATGGCTTCCTTGCTCTCACCGCTCTTGCCAAAACCGTTGCTCAGATACTGAACCGGACGACCAGCTGTGTGCGCCATCTCTTTGATATGCTCTCGCACTTGCTGGCTGCTGCGCAGGGCAAACTCTTTGTACTCCTTCAGCAAGATACCTTGCTTGTACAGGATCGGCTCCAATCGTTGAAACGGATAGAGACCCGACAGATGTCCTTTGAACAGCACCCGGTCAAACATCGTCAGTTGACCGCTGCTTTGCTCTGGATAGAAGTCACCGAACCGTTTCATGCTATTCACCTCCACAGGAATGCTTTGACCCAAGTCTACACCTGTGGTGGCGTTTAGCATATTTTGGTTGTGGCTACGCCACTTTATGTGTTACGGGTTATACTCCGCCAGCCATCGCCGGCACAATCGACACCCGGTCGCCGGCCGCGAGCGGCGTCTCCGCGCCTTGCAGCGTGCGGATCTCGTCCTCGTTGACGAAGACGTTGATGAAGCGCTTGATCTGGCCGTCGGCGTCCAACAGGCGCTCGCCGATGCCGGGATAAGCGGCTTCCAGGTTGTGCAGCAGCACGTCGACCGTGTCGCCGGGCACGTCCACCTTGGCCTGGTTGGCGGTCAGGCGGCGCAGTGGAGTAGGAATGAGAACGGTTGGCATGAAATCGATCCTTTCTTTGGAGAACAAAAAAGCCCATCGCCGGTTCTCGAACCGTGCGATGAGCCTTGAGCTAACGCTTGCAAACCAGACGTGCTTGGCAAGGAACGCCAGTACGCCGGCTGGTGATCAAGTTTTGGAAAGAAGCATCGCTTCCTACTGCCTCATCGCACGCGTGTCGACAGGCGAGAGCCGCCGGCACACATGGCCGGCGCTCCCGCTAACGACAGGAGCAAGTGAAGTGGGCAGTTTTGTGAAGCGATGCAGTCATGGTTGGCGGTTAGTCCGGTAGTTTTGACAACGTAGCCTGAGTTTATTCACAAAGGCTTCATCTGTCAAGTAATTGTGCTCACCTTGACTTCGATCACCCGCACCCGCTGCCAGCGCTCGCGGCCGTCCTCCTCGACGATCACCAGGTCGTAGCAGTCCTCAGAC
>JAZBOA010000622.1:0-8020 GCA_036350935.1 Anderseniella sp.
TGGCTGGCTGGGGAACCTGGATTCGAACCAGGACTAACGGAGTCAGAGTCCGTGGGTCTACCGTTAACCTATTCCCCACCGGTCAGCCATCGAAGTGTGCGTGTGGCTTAGCCAATTCGCACGGCGAGTGTCAAGCCTTGCCTCGGCCACGCAGGCGTTTGCCAGGTCCCGCACGCGCGCCGTGCCGTCTGCCTGTGTTAGCCGCGCAACTTCTGCAGCAGCGAGTTGAGCCGCGTATCGCCAGCCTTGGGCGCTGGCTGGGCCGGCGACATGGCAGCCGCCGTGACGGCTTCAAGGCTGCTCAGGTCGAGCGGTCTCTTCAGCAGCGAAGAGGTGGTGCCGGCCTGCGGCTGCGACGGGGCAGGTTGGGGTTGCGGGGCAGGTTGGGGATGGGGCTGTGGCGCCATCTGCGGCTGCGGCGCCATCTGCGGCTGCAGCGGCGCGGCGGCTGCGGCAGGCATGGGCGGCTGCATCGGTTGCGGTGCGGCAACGGCTGCCCCCGCGGGGGCCGGTTGGGCGGCCTCGACGGCCGGTGTACCGACGGCCGGTTCCAGGTGCAGGCCCGCGTGGTCGCGGCCCGTGTCCGCGTAGTCGATTGCATAGGACTGCATCCGCCAGCGCGCGACGATAGCGTCCAGGAAGCCGTCTTCCGGAACGTCGATTGCCCAGTTGCGGGTAAACGATGCGGTCGCGCTCTTCGGCAGGGCGTGACTTGGCAGCAGGTCGAACTTGATGCGCGTCGGCAGCGAGACGCCTTCACCGAAGGTCACGGCCTCGCCGGTCCCCATGGTTGGCATGAACTCCATCAGCGACGCAGCTGCGTCCGAGATGCCGGCCTTCAGGATGTCCTGGTCGCGCTCGTTGGTCAGCCGCATGGAGAAAACGGTGTTGCACTGCGACAGGATGGTTGGGTCCAGTTCGGCGGGGCGCTGCGACACGATCGCCAGCGATACGCCGTACTTGCGGCCTTCCTTGGCAATGCGCGAGATTGCCCGCTTGGTGGGTTCGAAACCGGTCGTCTTGTCGATCGGCACATAGCGGTGGGCTTCCTCGCACACGAAGGTGATCGGCACGCGGCCCTGGCTCCACAGGCCGAAGTCGAACGCCATGCGCGCCAGTACGGAAACGCAGACATTGATGACCTCGGACGGCAGGCCGCCAAGCTCCAGCACGGTAATCGGCTTGTCGTTGACCGGGATGCGGAAGATGCGCCCGACCACTTCCGCCATGTTGTCGGAGATCGTCATGTGGCCGAACATGAAGCTGTAGCGCGGGTCGCGAGTGATCTGTTCAAGCCGCGCCTTGAGGCGCTTGAACGGCGCAAGTTCGCCTTTCAGATCGAGTTTGCCCAGATGCTCCTCGATCAGGCCCATCAGGTCTGATGCGCGATAGGGAACCGGGGTATCCACGCCTACGCTCACCATGTCGTTGCCGTCCTTGGCGCGCAGGGTGGCATTGACCTTGTCGCGCCGCGAGCTGCTGGCATAGCGCTGCTTGGCCTGCGGGATAAGTTCGCGCAGGATTTCGACATCCTGTTCCCGGTTGGGCTGGTTGCCGATGATGATTTCGACGATTTCCTCGAAATTCAGCATCCAGAACGGCAGGCTCATGTTCTGCGGCTGGATGATCTCGGCATATTCCTTGAACGAGTTGGCATATTCGCGGTGCATGTCGAGCAGCAGGATATGCGCCTTGGGGTTTTTCTCCAGGATACGCCGCAGGATCAGCGCCACCGAGCAGGATTTGCCGGTGCCGGTGGTGCCGAGGACGGCAAAGTGCTTGCCGAGCAGGTCGTCGATCTTGACCATCGCAGGAATGCTGGGATCCTGCTGGATATGGCCGATGCGGATCGAGGTGTCCTGGTCGGAAGCGTAAGCCATGGCAAGTTCGGTCTTGGAGGCACGCGACACGATGTTGCCGAGGCCGGGATAGCTCGAAACGCCGCGGCGGAAACTCTTCGGGTTGCCATCGTCGTCCTTTGGCAGTTCACCGATGAACTCCACTTCGACGATGCGCATTTCCTGCGCCTGGTTGTCGTGGGAGGGGGTAGGCGAGCTGAGCGCCGATACCAGCGCCAGGGTGACCGTGTGCTCGGTGTCGACTTTCAGCAACGTGCCGATTTCCGGTGACGTTTCGGGGCTCGCCGAGAACGGGTCATCAGCATCAAGCAGGATGATCGCGTGCGCGCCGGTAACTGCAACGATCCGCCCGATGCGCTCGCTCGCGGCATTCATCTTCCGCGAGCCATTCGATGCGGTCTGGTTGGAACTGCTCATGTCTGTTCTCTTACTGCTCGTGAAGGGCTGCGGGTGAATCGCCCAGGTTTGCCCGGATATTGTTTTCCGCCATGTCGACTATGGTGGTTTCAGTTGAAGCGTTTCGCGGGTTCGCAGCCGGTATGCTGAAACTTGCGACGGTGCCTTCGCCCTTGCGGCTTTCCAGCGAGAACCTGCCTCTGTGGGCCTTTATCAGCGCCACCGAGATGGGCAGGCCAAGGCCGGTTCCCTCATTCGCATCGCCATGGCCATTGCGCACCTGCCCGAAGGGCTGGGTCGCCATGTGCAGTTCCTCTTGCGTCATGCCGGCGCCGGTGTCAGCCACACTGAAGTGAATCGCACCTTTCTCCTGCACGGATACGGCGATCGCGATCTTGCCGCCATTGCCGGTGAACTTGACGGCGTTGCTGAGCAGGTTCAGCAAGACCTGCTTGAGCCGCAACGGATCTGCCGTTGCCATCGGCAGGTCATCCGCCACCGTGCATTCGATTGTGACGCCCTTTGACATGGCGCGAGGTTCGATGAAGTGGATGCAGCTTCTGACAAGCGGCGCAACATCGGTCGTCTGCAGGTCGACGGTCAGCTTGCCAGCCTGGATTTTGGATACGTCGAGAATCTCGTTGATCAGTTCGAGCAGGTGCTGCGCAGCCTCGTGAATGTAGCCGGCATACTGTTCGACCTGCTCGGCCTTCAGGTTCTTCTGGGTTTTCAGCATGTCCGAGAACCCGATGATGGCGTTGAGGGGCGTACGCAGTTCGTGGCTCATCGAGGCGATGAACTCGGACTTTGCCTTTGACGCAAGCTCTGCCTCCACCCGGGCAGCCTGAACCGCAACAGCAGAGCGCTCCTGGTGTTGGGAAAGCCGGATCTGCTCGGAAAACTCGCCTATCAGCGATCCGGCCGGAAACCAGCTCTTGCCAAAGTCTTTCATGTCGCTACCCCTCAGTGCGCCAACTGTATTCACCAAGGTCTAATCACCGGTTAATTTCAGTTTACCCAGGGTCATAGGGCCAGGGTCTCTGCAAGCTCGCTTTACCTGCCGCGCAAAGCTGTTACAGTAACGCCAACGAAACGTATTGAGGCAGGATGCCGGTCTCATGCGCCCCCTCGGGGGCATGCCGGGCAATACCGGCTGCAACCGGGGTGCGGGCGCACTGACGGCGTCCTGGCAAGGTGATCGAGTGGGCGCCAACGGCAAGTCCGGCGGCAAGCCGGATAAGGCGCGTAGACGGCATGGATGGCCGCTGAGGCGGCCTCCCCGCCAGAAGAACGAGGGCGCAAGCGCGTCCGCTGCAGGGCATGAGCCGCTGCCTTTGCCGGCGGCTGTCCGGCAAGCCGGTGAGCAACCGGAGGCCGCCATTTACGGCGCGCTTGATCTTGGCACGAATAACTGCCGCCTGCTGCTGGCCCGGCCATCCGCCACGGCCGCAGGTTTCGAGGTCGTCGATGCCTATTCCCGCATCGTCCGGTTGGGCGAGGGCGTGCTCAGCACTGGCCGGCTCTCGGACGAGGCGGTGGATCGCACCATCAAGGCGCTTCGGGTATGCTCCAACAAGCTCAAGTGGTGGAACGTCCGGCGCGCCCGGCTGATTGCCACCGAAGCCTGCCGGATGGCCAGCAACGGGGGCGAGTTCATCAGCCGGGTAAAGGATGAACTCGGCCTCGAACTGGAGATCATCGACCGCGAAACCGAGGCCAATCTCGCCGCGGCCGGCGCATCGCCGCTGATCTGCGGCGAAGCCCGCACGGTCCTGGTTTTCGACATCGGAGGCGGATCGACGGAAATCCTGTGGCTCAATGTCAGCAAAGGCCGCTACCGGATCGGCGACTGGACCTCGCTTCCCGCAGGCGTTGTCACGGTGGCAGAAAGGTTCGGCGGCAAGACCGTGTCTGCAGACAACTTCGCCGCCATGCGCGAGCACGTTCACGGGCTGGCGAGGCCCTTCGCGGACCGGCTGATGAATGGCCGCTCGGCGGCGTCGCTGCCTGATCACCTGCTTGGCACCTCGGGGACTGTGACAACCGTGTGCGGCATTCACCTCAACCTGCGCCGTTACGACAGGGCCCGGGTCGATGGTTCATGGATCAATGGCTCGGATGTTGCCCGGGTGACCCAGGAACTGTTGTCAATGAGTTACGAGGAACGCGCCGCAAGCCCTTGCGTCGGGCCGGAGCGGGCCGACCTGGTTCTGGCCGGCTGCGCCATTCTCGAGGAAATACGCGCCATCTGGCCGGCCGAGCGCATCCGCGTCGCTGACCGGGGCCTGCGCGAGGGCATCCTTACCTCGCTGATGATGGAGGACGGATACGATGGCCGGACCGCGTAGGCCGCCTGGCAAGAAGCCACGCTCGGACGGTTCGTCGGGGCGCGATCCCAAGAAGCTGTCGCAGCGGGTCAAGACCGCCCGCGGGCGCACGCTGTCGTCCACCCGATGGCTGGAGCGGCAGTTGAACGATCCGTTCGTGTCGCGGGCCAAGCTTGAAGGCTATCGTTCGCGCTCGGCCTTCAAGCTCACCGGTATTGATGACGAGTTCCACATTCTCAGGCCCGGTGGCCGGGTGGTCGACCTTGGCGCAGCACCCGGCGGCTGGTCGCAGGTGGCCGCGCGCCGCACCCGCGCTGACCAGGGCGAGGGCAAGGTGGTGGCCATCGACATCCACGGCGTCGAACCGATCGCCGGCGTCACCATCCTGAAGCAGGACTTTCTGGAGGAGGGCGCGCCAGAAGCGCTCATCGAGGCACTCGGCGGCGACAAGGCCGATGTGGTGATGTCGGACATGGCGGCCCACGCCACCGGCCACAAGCAGACCGACCACCTGAAGATCATGGCGTTGGCCGAGGCCGCCCTGACGTTTGCCCGGGAGGTGTTGAAGCCCGGCGGCGTGTTCGTCTGCAAGGTGCTGCGCGGCGGTGCGGAGAACGAGGTTTTGCGCCAGCTGAAGCAGGATTTCCGGCAGGTCAAGCACTTCAAGCCCGCCGCCAGCCGCGAGGATTCCGCCGAACTGTTCCTCGTGGCGCTGGGATATCGCGGGCAGGGCGGCGGCTGAAAGCCAGTTTGCCACAGGCATGAACCTCAAACGCTGCTTGCCGCCGTCTTCAATGCGGTGTTACAGACAGTCGTCAATCTGGTTGCGAGTCGTCCCTGATTTTGCCCTTGCCCGGGCGGGCGGCTCATCCCTCGAAAGGATTGACGATGTCCTCGCGCCTGCGCTCCGATTCCATTCCCGAATACCTGACCTTCGACGACGTGCTGCTGAAGCCGGCCGCGTCGGCCGTACTGCCGGCCGAGGTCAGCATCCGCACCCGGCTGACCCGCGACATCGAGCTGGCGCTGCCGATCCTGTCGGCGGCCATGGACACGGTCACCGAAGGGCGCATGGCCATCGCCATGGCGCAGGCCGGCGGCATTGGCGTCATCCACCGCAACATGGACCCTGACCTGCAGGCCGCCGAAGTGCGCCAGGTCAAGAAGTTCGAAAGCGGCATGGTGGTCAACCCGATCACCATCTCGCCCGAGGCCACGCTGGGAGACCTCAAGGAAATCAAGGCCAAGCACAGGATTTCCGGCATTCCGGTGGTTGATGGCAGCGGCAAGCTGGTCGGCATCGTCACCAACCGCGACGTCCGTTTCGAGGACGACCTGAACCGCAAGGTCGGCGACCTGATGACCCGCAAGCTGGTCACCGTCAAGGAAGGCATTGGCCAGGCCGAGGCCCGCAAGCTGCTGCATGAACACCGCATCGAGAAACTGATCGTGGTGGATGACAACTTCAAGTGCACCGGCCTCATCACCGTCACCGACATGGACAAGGCAGCGCTTCACCCCAGCGCGGTGAAGGATGAGCAGGGCCGGTTGCGCGTCGCGGCCGCCACCGGCACAGGCGAGGCCAACTACGCCCGCGCCGAAATGCTGATCGATGCCGATGTGGACCTGGTGGTGGTGGATACCGCCCATGGTCATTCGCAATACGTGCTCGACCAGGTCAGGCGCATCAAGAAGCTGTCCAACAAGGTGCAGGTAATTGCCGGCAACGTCGCCACTGCCGACGCCACCCGCGCGCTGATCGATGCTGGCGCTGACGCCATCAAGGTCGGCATCGGCCCCGGCTCCATCTGCACCACCCGCGTGGTCGCCGGCGTGGGCGTGCCGCAGCTCACCGCCATCATGGATTGCGCCGATGCCGCCAGGGGCACTGATGTTCCGGTAATTGCTGACGGCGGCATCAAGTTCTCGGGCGACCTGGCCAAGGCGCTGGCGGCGGGCGCCTCGTGCGCCATGATCGGCAACCTGCTGGCCGGCACCGATGAGAGCCCCGGCGAGGTCTATCTCTACCAGGGCCGCTCCTATAAGTCATATCGCGGCATGGGCTCCGTCGGCGCCATGGCGCGCGGTTCCGCCGACCGCTACTTCCAGGCCGAGGTGCGCGACCAGCTCAAGCTGGTGCCCGAAGGCATCGAGGGCCAGGTACCGTACAAGGGTGCCGCCAGCGCCGTGCTCCACCAGCTGGCAGGCGGTTTGCGCGCCGCCATGGGCTACACCGGCTCCGCAACGCTGGAAGACCTGCGCGAGCGCTCCGAATTCATCCGCATTTCTGGTGCGGGCTTGCGTGAAAGCCACGTCCATGACGTGCAGATTACCCGCGAAGCGCCCAATTACCAGCGCTCCGGTTGACCCCTGATACAGATGGAAAACTTTCGCTGGATTATCCTGGCCGCCGCAGTTCAGGCGTTCCTGACAATCGCTGTGCTGGTGCTCATGGCGGCCCGGCGGCGCCGGGCATTCGCGGCTGGCAAGGTAGGGCCGGACGCCTTGCTGAATGACCGCTCGTGGCCGGACGACGTGCTGAAGGCGTCCAACAACTACAAGAGCCAGTTCGAACTGCCGGTCCTTTTCTTCGCCGCCATCGCCATTGCGCTGGCCACCGGCATTACGGCCACCTCATTCACCGTGCTTTGCTGGCTGTTCGTTGCCGCCCGCGTCGTGCATGCTGTGGTGCATTGCGGTCCAAACGTGCTGGCTCCCCGCTTTTCCGCTTTCATGATTGGTGTCATTGCTGTCACGGGTATGTGGCTGATCATCACAACACGCATACTGATGGAGCTCTGATGCATCTGGCAGGAAGACTCGCCGCCGCAATCGAGGTGCTGGACGACATGGCAACCCGCCACCGGCCTGCCTCGCTGGCGCTGGCCGACTGGGGCAGGGCGCACCGATTTGCCGGATCAGGTGACCGTGCGGCCATCGGCAACATCGTTTATGACGTGATGCGCAAGCGGGCATCGCTGGCCTGGCGCATGGGCGCGGAGACGCCCCGTGCGCTGGTCATCGCCTGGGCGGCAGACGAGCATGGAGCCGGCGTTGAAGAGATCGCGGCCATGTGCGCCCTCCAGCATGGACCGGGCGCGCTGACCGGCGATGAACTGAAGTCTCTCGAACAAACGCCGCAGGAGATGCCCGCGCACATCGCTGCAAACGTGCCGGAATGGCTGTGGCCATCTTTCGTCGAAGCGTTCGGCGGCAAGTCGCTGGAGCAGGCAACTGCGCTGGCGGAGCGGGCCCCGGTGGACCTGCGCGCCAATACGCTCAAAACCACCCGCGAGAAACTGCTTGCCCAGCTTGCCAAGTTCGGCGCCGTGGAAGGCCCGCTGACGCCGGACTGTATCCGCATCGAGGTGCCGGACGGGTTGAAGCGCACGCCGAACCTTGAAGCCGAACCGGCCTTCCAGCGCGGGCTGTTCGAAA
>JAZBOA010000623.1:0-3640 GCA_036350935.1 Anderseniella sp.
CTATGTCCGTCTCGACGAGAACCACCGCCCGTCGAAGCTTTACCGGCACGAGATCGGCACGCCCGTCGAGACAGACGTGCTGGTGCATGAAGAGACCGATCCCGGCTTCTTCATGTCGTGCGGCAAGAGCCAGTCGGGCGACTGGATCATCATCGACTGCCACGACCACCAGACGTCGGAGTGCTGGCTGATCCCGGCCAACGACCCGGCCGCGAAGCCCAAATTGGTCGCAGCGCGCGAGACGGCGCACGAATATTCCGTCGATGAAGGCGGCGGCCTGCTCTACATCCTGACGAACGCCGATGACGCAGAAGACTTCAAGATCGTCACCGCGCCCGCCACTGATCCGGGGAAGGAGAACTGGCAGGAGCTTGTGCCGCATACCGCCGGCACGCTGATCATCGACATGGCGGTGTTCGCCGGTCACCTCGCAAGGCTTGAACGGGCGCAAGGCCTGCCGCGCATCATCATTCGCGACCTGAGGACCGGCGACGAGCATGCCATCGCTTTTGACGAGGAAGCCTATTCGCTGGGCATGTCGGCGGGCTATGAGTTCGACACCACCAGCTTGCGTTTCACCTATTCGTCGATGACCACGCCTGCCCAGGTGTTCGACTACGACATGGCGAGCCGCGAGCGCACCCTGCTCAAGACCCAGGAAGTGCCCTCCGGCCACGATCCGGAAGACTATGTGACCCGGCGCATCATGGCCCCGGCGGCAGACGGCGAGCTGGTGCCGGTATCCCTGCTATACCGCAAGGACACGCCGCTCGACGGCTCCGCGCCCGTGTGGCTGTACGGCTATGGCTCCTACGGCATTTCCATTCCGGCGGCCTTCAACACCAACATCCTGTCGCTGGCCGACCGCGGCTTCATCTACGCCATCGCCCACATCCGCGGAGGCAAGGACAAGGGCTATGGCTGGTACAAGGCCGGCCGGATGATGACCAAGCAGAACACCTTCGAGGACTTCATCACCGCCGGGCGCCACCTGGTGGCGGAAGGCTTTACCACCGAAGGCAACATCGTGGCGCAGGGCGGCAGCGCCGGCGGCATGCTGATGGGGGCGGTTGCCAACATGGCGCCTGAACTGTGGCGCGGTATCATCGCCGAGGTGCCGTTCGTCGACGTGCTCAACACCATGCTGGACGACACCCTGCCGCTCACCCCGCCTGAATGGAACGAGTGGGGAAACCCCATCTCCAGCAGGCAAGCGTTCGAGTACATGCGCGCCTATTCGCCTTACGACAACGTGGCGGAGAAGGCCTATCCGAACATTCTCGCCGTGGGAGGGCTGACCGACCCGCGCGTGACCTACTGGGAACCGGCAAAGTGGGTGGCGAAGTTGCGCGAACTCAAGACCGACGGCAACCACCTGCTGCTCAAGACCCAGATGGGCGCAGGCCACGGCGGTGCGCCCGGGCGCTTCGACCGTCTCAAGGAAGTGGCGCTGGTCTATGCGTTCGGGCTGATGGTGACGGGTAAGGCGTGAGCAAACTACAATTTGCACACTACATATTGTAGTTTTTCCGCCTAAACTATAACATCCTCATGCGAAGTTATAGAAAGCTCACACATGGACGCCACCAATTTCACCAATCCGTCAGGCGAACTGGTGAGAACGATTGAAGACGCGTGGGCCTTTGTACCGGCCCCCCTGCCGCCAGCCGTAAACATGGCGGAAATTGCGCTGAATCTCGCGCAAGCCATGAACGCTATCGGTGAACTCAAAGGGGCTGCCAAGCGGCTGACCAACCCCTATCTGCTGGTGCAGCCGTTGCAACGGCGCGAAGCCCTGACATCATCTGCAATGGAAGGGACCTACACCACTGCCGATGCGCTCATTCTTGATGAGGCCGGCATTACCCATTCTCCCACCGACGATACTAGGGAAGTCTCGAATTATATCCGCGCGATGCGCCATGCCACGTCTGCAATGTCAGGACTACCGCTTTCCGGACGGCTCATAAAGGAAGCCCACGCCATATTGCTGTCCGGCCTCAGTTCTGCCCGAGGTTCCAACAAGCTGCCTGGAGAATATAAACGCAATCAAAACATGATCGGTGGGCGGGATATTCGCACAGCCCGTTACGTACCACCTCCCCCTGCTGCCACAGACGAGGCAATGGGACATCTGGAGGCTTACATAAACCGTGCAGACGGCAGCGCTGGTGAGAGGCTTATCGATCTGGCGCTCGTTCACTATCAGTTTGAAGCCATCCACCCGTTCGCCGACGGCAATGGCCGGATCGGCAGAATGCTCATCACCTTAATGGCGATGCAGAACGGCCTGCTGGATGCCCCTATCCTTTATCTCAGCCCCCGTCTGGAAAACCACAAGGACGAATACATTGATTTAATGCACAACGTCTCGGTCAGGTCAGAGTGGTCGCCATGGATCAATTTCTTCCTGCGACATATTGAAGAAGCCTGCAATGACGCCATTGGCACCATCAACGACCTGATAAACCTGCATCAAGGCTATCGGGAGAAGGCCCAGTCGGCAGGCCGGTCTACCCGGCTGATCGAGATCGTCGACATGCTGTTCGAAACGCCGGCAACCACCATTCCGCGCGTACAGGACAGATTGTCTGTCACCTACGCAGCAGCGCGCCAGCTTGTCGCCAAACTGGTGGAGGCTGGCATACTTCGGGAGGTCGACAGCCATCCGAAGTATTTTGTCGCTGATGAGATACTCCGCATTTGCCGCCCTGCCTCTCATGAGTAGATGCGGCTCCACCACATTCCTTAGGCTGATGGCGGTGGGGAAGTCGCACGCACTCCACGCACAGGAATTGTGCACCTGCAAACCTTGCTTTGTGGCCCGATCCAGCGCACATTGCCGCGCAAAATCTGACCCACGACTATTCGCATCCGGAGGCTTTGACCCATGGCAGAAGCTGCACACTCCATTTCGCCCAAGCCGGCGGCCGTCGCCGAGTTCAACTGGGAAGACCCGCTCGACCTTGAGAGCCACCTGTCCGAAGAAGAGCGGATGATCCGCGACAGCGTGCGCGACTTCGCCCAGGACAAGCTGATGAGCCGGGTGAAGAGCGCTTTCCGCAACGAGCGCTTCGACCGCGAAATCATGAACGAGGCGGGCGAGCTGGGCCTGATGGGCATCATGACCGACCCGAAGTACGGCGGTGCCGGCTTGGGTTACGTAGCCTACGGCCTTATCGCGCGCGAGATCGAGCGCGTCGATAGTGGCTACCGCTCGGCCATCTCAGTGCAGAACTCGCTCGTTATGCACCCGATCGAGGCCTACGGCTCGGAAGCCCAGAAGATGAAGTACCTGCCCAAGCTCGCGACCGGAGAGATGGTCGGCTGCTTCGGCCTGACCGAGCCTGACGCCGGTTCCGACCCCGGCGGCATGAAGACCCGCGCCAGGCGCACCTCGAACGGCTACGTGCTGAACGGCGCCAAGATGTGGATCACCAACTCGCCAATCGCCGACATCGCCGTGGTGTGGGCCAAGCTTGAGGACGAAGGCATCCACGGCTTCATCGTCGAGCGCGGCACAAAGGGCTTCTCGACGCCCACGATCGAAGGCAAGTTCTCGCTTCGCGCCTCCGTGACGGGCGAAATCGTGCTGGACAACGTAGAAGTGGGCGAAGACGCGCTGATGCCCAACACGCGC
>JAZBOA010000624.1:0-2013 GCA_036350935.1 Anderseniella sp.
CATGTCACTATCGTCACTTGGAGAGGATGCGTACATCCTGGGCGGTGGTGATCAGCTCTCCCTGGTTCTCTATGACGTTCCGGAGCTATCGACTACTCTCGATGTGCTCAATGATGGCACTGTCTCGCTCCCTTTGCTTGGCCATGTTCGGGTCCAAGGACTAACGCTTTCTCAGGCTGAGCAATGGTTCACGACGCTCTACCGCGAACAGCTGCAGCGTCCCATGCTGCAGCTTTCAGTTGCGCGTCCGAGGCCGATTCGCGTGGCTCTGGTAGGCGAAGTAGAGCGTCCTGGGGTTTATTCCCTTACCACCAGTGAAACCTCTGCCACGGAGGGTGGAACTGCAACTCAGATTTCTGGTTTGCCTACATTGGTAGATGCGCTCCAAAAGGCCGGTGGGATCACCCTGAACGCCGACCTTCGACACGTTGTGCTGCAGCGACGGCTTCCGGGAGAAGTCCCAAGTTTCAAGCGCGCCAAAGTCGACCTGATGCAATTGCTGCGGGAGGGGGATCTGCTTCAGAATCCCCTTCTTTTTGATGGTGACACCATTCGTATCTCCCGTGTGGAGCAACCTGTAGATGAAGCAGTCGAGGTTGCCACTGCAAACTTCTCCCCTCAGCGTATCCAGGTCTACATTCTTGGTGAGGTCGTCAACCCAGGCGCTATTGATGTGGCAGCCAACACTCCTTTGATCCAGGGAATCCTGGCCGCTGGGGGACCTGAGTTCGGCCGCGCCAATCGATCGAATGTCGAGCTTGTCCGCATCAATCGTAATGGCAGCGTATTTCGGGAGCGTTTCACTCTTGACCTGGCTCAGGGAGCTTCCAATGCCAAGAACCCACCCCTCCGTAGTGGGGATACTGTGTTGGTCAATCGCAGTGGTCTGGCTCGCGTCAGCGACACCATCGGCGCCATCAGCGAGCCCATCAGTGGCCTTGTGACCATCTTCGCCCTGGTTCGCCTTGTTCAAGACAACTGAACCGGCCGATGGGCGAGCAAAAAAGCCGCAGCCATTTCCAGGTCCACTGGGTGCTGGTGCAGGAGTTGGCGATCGGTCCTGCACCCCAGACTCCTGAGCACCTCGACCAAATCGCTGAATCAGGCATCACCGCTGTTCTGAGCCTCTGTAGCAAAGAGGAACAGCCACCTCCAGAAGGGCTCGAGCAGAGGTTTGTCTGCCGGCGCCTTGTGCTTCCAGATCACCGTAGTGAACGACTGATTGAGCCCCATGAGGTGCTGTCGGCCCTCGATCTGCTTGCCGAGCTCACGGTGAGTGGCCCCGTCTACGTCCATTGTCTGGCAGCCATGGAGCGCTCACCGTTGGTGTGTCTCGGCTGGTTGATGCGGCAGCGACGCCTGACGTTGCAGCGTGCTCTCGATTACCTGATGCAGGTTCACCCTGGGACAAGCCCACTGCCAGAGCAACTGGGCGTGCTCAGACGCCTCATTTGATCTGTTCAGGTCACTTCGCCGCCATCCAGTTCGCTCCGGCGCCCATCTCGGCCACCAGGGGTACATCCAGCTGCACCGCTCCCTCCATCGTCTCCTTCACCAGCACCTGCACCGCCTCCAGGGCCTCGGGGGCCGCCTCCAGCACCAGCTCATCGTGCACCTGCAGCAGCAGCCGCGCCGGCAGGGCGCTCTCCAGCAGGCGCCGGTGCAGCCGCACCATGGCCAGCTTGATGATGTCGGCCGAGGAGCCCTGGATCGGCGCGTTCGCGGCCGCCCGCAGCTGCTGGGCCTCCTTGCCGCCGCGGCGGGCCAGCTCCAGGTCGATCTCCAGCGGGTCGCTGCCTCGCAGCCGGCCCAGGCCGCCCGGGTCGAAGCTGAACGGCCGCCGCCGGCCCAGGATCGTTTCCACATAGCCCCGGCTCAGGGCCAGGCGCTCCTGCAGCTCCAGGAACGTGAACACCCTGGGGTAGCGCTGCCTGTACCTGCTCAGAAACTCCTTGGCCTCGGCCTGGCTCACGCCCGTCTCCCGCGCGAAGCGCTGCTGGCCCATGCCGTAGA
>JAZBOA010000625.1:0-3876 GCA_036350935.1 Anderseniella sp.
AGCGCCCAATCCGCGGCGGCCGTCATGCAACCCAGGCAAGGGACATCAGATGCTGAACCTCGGCAACCGTGTTTCGATCTATCAGCCCGAGCAGGAAGGTCTCGTCTTTCCTGTGCTTCCACAGTTCAATGACGTTGAACAGGAACGCCGCCATCGCAAGGAACGGCTGGTCGCCGCTTGCCGCGCCTTCGCCTTGCAGGGGTTCGACTACGGCTTTGCCGGCCACCTGACGGTGCGCGATCCGGAGCGGCCGGAACTCTACTGGACCAACCCGATGTGCGTTCACTTCGCCAACGTGAAGATGTCCAACCTGATCCTCGTCGATCATGAAGGCACCGTCATCGAGGGTGATTACGCCGTCAACCGCGCAGGCTTCATCCTGCACGCCAATGTGCATGAAGAGCACCCCGACATCATCGCCATGTGCCATGCCCACACGGTCTATGGCACCGCCTGGTGCGCCACCGGCAGGCCCATCGAGCCGATTACCCAGGACGCCTGTGCGTTCTTCGAGGATCACGTGATCATCGGTGACGAGGCCGGTGCCGTGGCCGTTGAGAACCATGCCGGATCGAACGTGGCAAAGGCGTTCAAGGGCGTGAAGGCGGCGCTCCACCAGAACCATGGCCTGCTGACGGCAAGCCGCCACAGCATCGAGTCGGCGGCGTTCTGGTTCATTGCGCTTGAACGCTGCTGCCAGCAGCAGCTTGCCATTGCAGCCTCGGGCATCACGCCGACCTATGTACGCCCGGACCGCGCCCGCTACAGCCGCGAGCACGTCGGCAGCGAGTATATTGGCTGGCTGCACTTCCAGACCATCTGGGACCAGCTGGTCGTCCAGCAACCCGACATGTTTGACTGACCGGCGCCGGCCATCCTCACACGTTCGACTGCAGCCATGGCTGCCAAGGGACAGGGTAAATCGTGATTGACGTTCAACTGGTGACGGCCGCCGCCGGCGTGAAGCTGTTTGCCGCCCTGCCGCGCCACCTTTACCGAGCAATGCCCGGTTTCGTGCCGCCGCTGGACATCATCCAGCGCGACTTGATGAACCCGGCAAAGAACCCGTACTTCCGCCATGGCGAGGCAGCATTTTGGCTGGCGATGTCGGGTGGCAAGCCGGTGGGGCGCATATCGGCGCAAGTGGATACGCTGGAAGATGGCGCGGGCGGCGTGCGCACCGGCCATTTCGGCAATCTTGCCGCCGTAGAAGACGCCAAGGTCGTGGCTGCGCTTTTCCACGCCGCAGAAAGCTGGCTGCGCGAGCGCCGTTGCACAAGGGTTACCGGCCCCTTCAACCTGTCCATCAATGGCGAAAGCGGCCTGATGATCAAGGGTCAGCAGGAGCAGGCCATGTTCCTGATGCCGTGGGATCCGCCCTATCTTGGCGCGCTCGCCGAGCAGGCAGGATATGGCAAGGTGCGGGACCTGCACTCCTTCGTGTCGACAGCCGTCGCCGAACCGCTCGAGATGGCCCGCAGGATGGCCGCCAAGGCGACTCACATGAAGATCACCTCCCGGCATGCGAAGGCCAGCACCATCGCCGGTGAGCTGGATACCGTGCTGACGCTGTTCAACGATGCCTGGGAGAACAACTGGGGCTTCGTGCCGATGACGCACGATGAACTGACCCACATGGCCAAGGACCTCAAGCCGCTGCTGACCGACGAATGCCTCAGCATCGTGGAGGTGGACGGCAAGCCGGAAGCTTTCGCGCTGGCCCTGCCGAACCTGACTGAAATGACCGCTGACCTTGACGGCAGGCTGTTGCCGTTCGGCTGGGCAAGGCTTGCGTGGCGGGTTAAACGGCGCAAGTACAACACCGGCCGGCTGCTGCTGATGGGCGTCGGGCGCAAGTACCGCGACTCGGCAATGGGCGCAGGCCTTGCGCTGATGGCCATCGAAAAGATGCGCGAAGGTGCTCACAAGATCGGCATCCGCTCGGCCGAGCTGGGCTGGGTGCTGGATGACAACAAACCGATGCTGCGCATGCTGGAACTGCTGGGCGCAAGACTCTATAAGACACACAGGGTCTATGAAAAATCGCTATCGTAATGACCAGTGCATACACTAGACCAAGGACAAAACCAGGCAGAGGGGCTGGGACATGACAACCAGTACAGACAAGAAGAACGAGATCGCGGGCAAGATCCTGGACATCATTTCCAAGGAGGGAATGGTCGACAAGGAGAAGCTGACCCGTGAAGCCACGCTGGAAGACCTCGAGATCGAGTCCATCGATATGGTGATGATCCTGCAGGGACTGGAAGAGGAATTTGAAGTGTACGTTCCGATGGATCAGGAGATCATGGAGCTCAAGAACGTCGGTGACGTGATCGACACCGTAACCCGCCTCATCGAGGCCAAGGCCGAAGGCGCTTCATGAGCGGACCCTCCGTAGTAATTACCGGTTATGGCGCCATTTGTGCCCTCGGCAACGATGCTGCCGGCATGCACGCCTCATTGCGCCAGGGGCGCACCGGCATCACCCCGCTTGAATTGCCGCGCGACCTTGACCGGCTGCAGGTGAACATCGCCGCGCAGGTGCGCGGTTTCGATGCGGCATCCTGCCTGCCGGAAAAGCGGCTGCCTTTTCTCGATCTGTTCGCCCAGTACGCGCTGGCCGCCTGCCTGGAAGCCGTGAAACAGGCAGGCCTGGAAGACGCAGACCTGCGCTCGCATCGTACCTGCGTCATCCTTGGCACCGGGATTGGCGGCGCGGTAACCCAGGACAATGCCTTCTACGCATTCTACGCCGAGCGCAGCAAGCGGCTCGACCCGATGACCATTCCGCGGCTGATGCCGAACGCCGCCGCCAGCCAGATCAGCATGGAACTGGGCGCCACCGGTCCGTCCTTTGCCGTGTGCAGCGCCTGTGCATCCTCCAACCACGCCGTCGCCATTGGCCTTGGCATGATCCGCGCAGGACTTGCCGACCGGGTGATCACCGGCGGCAGCGAGGCCTGCATAACCCCGGCCGGCATGCGCTCGTGGGAAATCCTGCGGGTGCTGTCGCCGGTGCCGTGTTCGCCGTTCTCCAAGGGCCGTACCGGCATGGTGCTGGGCGAAGGCGCAGGGATCGTCATCCTTGAACGGGAAGAACTTGCTGCCGCGCGTGGCGCAAAGGTCTATGCCCGGCTGGCAGGGGTCGGCATGTCGTCCGACGCCGGTGACCTCCTGCGGCCAGATCCGGCCGGTGCAGGTGCTGCTATCAAGACTGCGCTCGATGACGCCGGCCTGCCCGGCGATGCGGTCGACTACATCAATGCCCACGGCACCGGCACGGTGACCAACGACATCGTCGAGACCGAGGCCGTCCGCACCATACTTGGCAAGCGGGCCGACCACATCGCCATGTCCTCCACCAAGTCGTCGCATGGCCACGCACTGGGCGGCGGCGGCGGACTGGAGCTGGTGGCGACGATCCTCGCCATGCAGCACGGCTTCCTGCCTCCGACGCTGAACTGGAAGGGCGAGGACCCCAAGTGCGACATTGACTGCGTACCCAACGAAGCGCGTGAAGCCGAGATCGGCGTGGCGTTGTCCAACTCGTTCGCATTCGGCGGGCTGAACGCGGTACTGTGCCTCACCCACCCTGACTACTCATGACGGACACCGCGGCTGTCTGGCAGTTGGCGGCAACGCCATCAGACCAGCAGTTGGCAGCGTTTGCCCGCGCCATCGGCTGGAGCAGTGATGCAGTGCCACCGGCCTGGCCCATTTGCGTGCTGCCCGCGACAGAGGCAGTGGCGGTGCTGGCTGCCCAGTGCCAGCAGGATGGCAAGCTGCCTGTCCATGCCGTCCAGAGTTTCCGTTACAGCAAGCCGTTGCAGCGCGGGGTGCCGCTGGAGGGTGACGTCAAGCTGACCTTGCGCC
>JAZBOA010000626.1:0-2136 GCA_036350935.1 Anderseniella sp.
AGGCGGCGAGCGCGCAGACCCAAACTGCGCCAATCACCTGTCCTCGCTGTTGAACGAAGCTGGACTCTGCCAGGCATCGGCAGCGACGACAGGTCCGGTCATGGCAGGTAGTGGCTGGCCGAATGAAATGCAGGTGCTCTGGCTGTTCGCCCGCACCGTACGGGACTATGTCCGCGAAAAGCCGGGTGACAGCGATTACGTTCTGTTTCCCGACTACTGGCTCAATCCACACGGCCAGGTGTGGGCCGTACATTTCGTGGTCTGCGACCGCACCGGTGAGTGGGTAATCGCGGATCTGCAGAATTCACATCAAGACGACTTTCAGCGCATCAACCCGAAGAATCTGGCGGACTGCGACCGCCTCGTCGTGGAACGACTTAAGGCCGAGTTGCGCTGAGTAGCGAATGAGAAGCCGGTGAAGCCCTCCTCACGAAAGCGAGGTGCGTGGCCATGAAGAAGACAATTGTGATGGCTGTGAGAATGATCGTCACCCTGGCGTTGGTCGCCCCGGTTGTCCTTCTTGCTTTGGAGCTTGAACTCATGGGCCCCATACACTCCCCCCGACACGAACTCGTCCGGACATGGGATATCGAACACAGCACCCACGATGCTAGGTTGCGGTTCGTCTTCAGTATTCATGAAGATGGAACCGTGAAAGGCACGGTGGAAGCCGTGGGAGGAACGATCGGCAAGGTCGGCATGAAGGATGCCCACCTCGAGAGAAACCGCCACTGGTTTTCCAAAATGCTGGGTCAGCGCAGTGACTATAAGGTGGAGGGCCACGTGGAAAAATCACCTGTCGAAGAGCCGCACGAATGGTTCTGGATAGAGTTCAACTGCGATCAAGAGGGGAGCATGACAAGGATCAATGCCGGCTTTTAAGGTTGTACCGGATTATTGGAACAATAGCTCGGAGGCACTTATGACAGACAGCAGCTCACACAAGGCACCTGGCGTTACCGCACTGCGCTGGATCGCCCGGCTTGTATCGATCCCTTGGGCCTACTGTGCGCTGGGCTTGGCATGGTGGGTTGCTGCCTATGGATTGGAAGAAGGCAAGCTGTCGCCGATGGCCGTGAGAATCATCGTATGCATCGTGTGTTTGTTGACGTTGGGAGCTGCGATCCTGGCAGGCGTGTGGCTCATGGAGTCGTTTGGAGGGAAAGTGTTGCTGGCGGATGGCGCGCTGATATTCGTTTGGGTCTTGGTCACGCCTCAACTGCCAGATGCAGCTATCATCCTCGCAATGGCACCTGTTCTGGCTGGCGCTCTGTTCCTAGAGTGTCATCGGAGGTTGAAAGGAGGAAGGACAGACTCGGACCAGCAGGGAGTATAGACCGACGTGAAGATGGCGAGGACCTAGAACGCTACGCGGCACAATGCTCTTCGGAGACCGTTGTCAGAGCAACGGGCGGCAGGATCAAGTTGTGGTGTGTCAGCGGTCGTGCCACCGTCCGGGGTCGACCAGGTGGCGGTGATCCCAAGCAACATCGACAGCGCAATCGGCGGGCTTACGATCTCTGATCAGCCCCCCCGGGCCGAGGTTCAGGTGAGGTTGCTCCCATACTGCAAACGTTACAAAACGGTCCTGTAACTTGTAACGCCCTCGAAACGTTATAGAGCACAGAGACTATGAGTGCTTATGACTTGAAAGAAATGAGGGCTGGAGACAAGGCGCGTCCCGGTTGGTCGCTTTGGCAGCGCTTCGGCGTGGAGCCTGTGCACGTGCGGTGCCCGTTTTGCAGGTCGGTCATCTACAGTCGTCGCCACAGTCAATGCGGTGTTTGCGAAGCCGCGCTTCCAGGGAACTTGCTGCTAACGGGTGCCGAAGGCGCACGAGTGGCCCGGCTTGTTCAATCCGAACGCCAGCGGCACCGTGCCTGGCTTTTGCGGGTCGGGGTCTGATGAACTGCCCGCTCCGCACGCGGCGACTCAGGTGACAGAAATGTCGTCTTGTTCGCTGAGCCGAGCATCCCCACAGATAACGCTCGCTTCTATCGGGTAATGAGCCGCGATTGAACTGGCAGGCGATCGCTCCGACCCGCCCACTCAGGCCGAGGTTCAGGCCCTGAGCGACAAGGCCGAGGAACTGGCTGATGACGTCCGGGCGCTGGCCACCCTGACGCACGCGCTGCG
>JAZBOA010000627.1:0-24605 GCA_036350935.1 Anderseniella sp.
AGCACCTCGTCGTGGTTCACACGCTGGTCGCGCAGGCTCAGACAGCCGGTCTTTCCAATCCTGAAGAACATGATGCGCAGAAAGATGACACAAGCCAGCGAGGGTTGGCAAGGTGGGGCAGCGCGGATGAATTCCGACAACCGTCACGCGACACTTGACATACCGGCTGTCAAGTTGCACTTTACGATTATGGAAGTCGAAAGCATCAGGCACAAGGAGTTGCGCCGCTTCTTCGAAACCGGAAACCCCAAGGGGCTGGTGGGCGACATTGAACGTTTGCGCAAGATGCTGGCCTTCATCGATGCCGCGAGGAGCTTCGAAGAACTCGCGGTTCCGCCCAACTACGGGCTACATGAACTGACTGGCAACCGGAGCGGAACATAGTCGATGACTGTCACGCGAAACTGGCGGCTGACTTTTCGGCTGAACGAGGACGGCGCGCTGATCGATCTGGACCTGGAGGATTATCATGGCTCTTGAGATGCACCCTTCGCTTGCCGTCCATGTCGGCGACTGGCTGAAGACGGAAATTGTCGAACCCGCTGGCCTGAGCATTACGGCACTTGCGGAACACTTTGGCGTATCGCGGCAGGCGCTGAGCACTCTTCTGAACGGCAACGCGAACCTGTCGGCGGACATGGCGATCCGCTTCGAGAAGGCCTTCGGCGTCAAGGCCGATACATTGCTGCGGATGCAGACAGCTTACGATCTTGCGCAGGCGCGGAAGAACGAGGCGAAGATCAAGGTCAGGCCAGTGAAGACGAATGCGGCCTGATTGGCATGGCGTTACGCCAAGCCCATGTAGCTTCAGCAGGCACCCCCTGCCTAAAATCTGGGCTTTGTGTCAGCGCCGTGACGCGCAATACTGGTTGGCACGATGGCTGAGAACTTCAATGAAATGCTGGGGCCGGACGGGCAGGTGCGCGCGCCGTACGCGATCTTCAAACAGTGGCTCGACACCCAGTCGCCGGCCGACCTGCGCGCGAAGAGCCGCGAGGCGGAATCCATTTTCCGCCGGCTGGGCATCACCTTCGCCGTCTATGGCAACCAGGACGCGTCGGAGCGGCTTATCCCGTTCGACATCATTCCGCGCATCTTCGCCGCCAGCGAGTGGCGCCGGCTGGAGGCCGGCATCCGCCAGCGCGTCGCCGCGCTCAACGCCTTCATCGACGACATCTACCACCGCCAGGAAATCCTGCGCGCGGGCCGGGTGCCTTCCGCGCTGGTGCTGCAGAACGAGGCCTACCTGCCGCAGATGGCGGGCATGACCCCTGCCCGCAACGTCTATGCCCACATCATCGGCACCGACATCGTGCGCGTGGGCGAGGACGAGTTCTACGTGCTCGAAGACAACTGCCGCACCCCGTCGGGCGTGTCCTACATGCTGGAGGACCGGGAGGCGATGATGTACCTGTTCCCGGACCTGTTCGCCCGGCACCGGGTGGCGGCCATCGAGCAGTATCCGCAGATGCTGCGCCGGACGCTGGACTCGGTCGCGCCTGCCACCAGCGAGGGCGAGCCGACCTGCATCGTGCTGACGCCGGGCATCTACAATTCGGCGTTCTTCGAACACGCCTTCCTGGCCGACGAGATGGGCGTGCAACTGTGCACTGGCGACGACCTCTACGTGGACGGCGGCTTCCTCTACATGCGCACCACGCAGGAGCCGGTGCGCGTGGACGTGGTGTACCGGCGCATCGACGATGCGTTCCTCGACCCGCTTAGCTTCAACCCGGATTCGACGCTGGGCGTGCCCGGCATCTTCGACGTGTACCGGGCAGGCCGCGTCACCATCGTCAATGCGCCCGGCACCGGCATTGCCGACGACAAGGCGATCTATTCGTTCATGCCCGATATCGTGGAGTTCTACACCGGCGAAAAACCGTTGCTGAACAATGTGCCTACGTGGCGTTGCTCGGAGGATGAATCACTCCGGTACGTGCTCGATCACCTGCCGGAACTGGTGGTGAAGGAAGTGCACGGCTCGGGCGGCTACGGCATGCTGGTGGGGCCGACAGCCAGCAGGAAGGAGATCGCCACGTTCCGCGAAATCCTCAAGAAGCGGCCGGCCAACTATATCGCCCAGCCGACGCTGGCGCTGTCGAGCGCGCCGACCTTCGTCAGGAACGGCGTGGCGCCACGGCACGTGGACCTGCGGCCGTTCGTGCTGACCGGCGACCAGATCCGCATAACGCCGGGCGGTTTCACGCGGGTTGCCATGAAAGCCGGATCGCTGGTGGTGAACTCGTCGCAGGGCGGCGGCACCAAGGACACCTGGGTGCTGGAGGACTGACGCCATGCTCCTGGGAAGAAACGCCGCCTCACTGTTCTGGATGGCCCGCTACGTCGAGCGGGCGGAGAACATGGCGCGCCTCGTGGAGGTGAGCTACCGCATCTCGCTGATGCCGAAGCCGTTCCGCGGCCACACCAACGACTGGCGCTCGGTGCTGATCAGTGCCCAGTGCGAGGCGACGTTCGACGCCAAGTACGGCGAGGCCAGCAAGGAGAACGTCATCCAGCACCTGGTGCTGGACCGGGAGAACCCCTCCTCCATCCGCTCGTGCATGGAGACGGCGCGCAACAACGGCCGCTCGGTGCGCACCTCGCTCAGCCGCGACGTGTGGGAGAGCCTCAACTCCACCTGGAACGAGCTGAGCCAGCTGCGCGCCTCGCACCTGAGCTCGGACAAGCTGCCGGGCCTGCTGGACTGGATCAAGCAGCGTTCGATGCTGTTCCGCGGCGCCATGCTGGGCACGGCGCTCAGGCTGGACAGTTTCCACTTCAGCCAGGCCGGCGCCTTCGTCGAGCGGGCCGACAACACCGCGCGCATTCTCGACGTGAAGTACCACATCCTGCTGCCGCGCGGCTCGGGGCCGGGCAGCGCCATCGACCAGCAGCAGTGGGCATCGCTGCTGCGCTCGGTGTCGGCGCACCGGGCCTACCGCTGGGCCTACAAGGACGCCAACTACCAGCCGTGGAACGTGGCGCAGTTCCTCATCCTCAACCCGGCGATGCCGCGTTCGCTGGTGTTCTGCTACAACTGGATTGCCCGCAGCCTGGGCGACCTGGCCGCCGACTATGGCGAGCGCACGGCCTGCAACGACATTTCCGAAGCAATCAACCGGCGGCTGGCTGCGGCAGACATGGAAGCGATTTTCCAGTCGGGGTTGCACGAGTTCCTGGTTGACTTCATCGTGGACAACAACCGCCTGACTCGGGAAATCGCCAACGCGTACAATTTCCAATGAAACTCAACATCCGGCATTCCACCATCTACCAGTACGACCAGCCGGGCGGTCAGCTGATCCAGCGGTGCCACCTGACGCCGCAGACCAGCGCCACCCAGACGGTGCTGGACTGGCGGGTGACGGCGCCCGGCATCGAGCAGGCGCTCAGCTACCGCGATGCGTTCGGCAACATCACCCACCTGATCAACGTCCAGCTCGAGGCCGAGCAGGTCGAGGTGATCGCCGAAGGCACGGTGGAGACAAGGGACGCCGCCGGGGTGATGGGGCCGGATGGAGGCCAGGTGCCGCTGGGCGCCTACCTGACGCCGACGCCAGCCACCCAGCCCAACGCCGCCATCCGCGCGCTGGCCCGCAGGCACGAGGGCGAGACGGGCCTGGACCTGATGCACGCGCTGATGGGCACGGTGCGCGACGCCATCGACTTCGTGGTCGGCGCCAGCCACGCCCATACCACCGCGGCGGAGGCGCTGAAGGAAGGCAAGGGCGTGTGCCAGGACCATACGCACGTGTTCATTTCCGCCGCGCGCGAACTTGGCGTACCGGCGCGCTACGTCTCCGGCTACATGGCCATGGCGCCGGGCGAACTGGCCGAGGCCAGCCACGCCTGGGCGGAGGCATACGTGCCGGAACTGGGCTGGATCGGCTTCGACGTGGCCAACCGGATGTGCCCGGACGAGCGCTATGTGCGCGTTGCGGTGGCGATGGACGTGACCGGCGCGCGGCCCGTCAAGGGCATCCGGCGCGGCTACCAGCAATCAGCCGAACACCTGCGCGTCGAGGTACTTGTAGACCCGGCAGCAGAGCAGTAGCGTTCACGCCTGCCCGGAATCATTTACTCGGACTTTCCCGCCCATGACCTATTGCGTCGGCCTGAAACTCAACCGCGGCCTCGTCATGGCCGCCGATACCCGCACCAATGCGGGGCTCGACAACATTGCCTCGTTCCGCAAGCTGCACACCTGGGAGGTGCGCGGGGAACGGGTGTTCATCCTGCTGTCGGCAGGCAACCTGGCGGTGACGCAGGCGGTGATCGCCGATCTCGACGAGGCGATGAAATCCGGGGCCGCCACCGATGGCGAAGCCACCTTGATGAGCGTGCACTCCATGTACCAGGCGGCGAAGCTGATGGGCCGGGCGCTCAAAACCGTGCGCAAGAGCCATTCGGACGAGGGCCTCAGTGGCGATGCGTTTTCGGCGCAGTTCATCTTCGGCGGGCAGATCGGCCAGGAAGAACCGCGGCTGTTCCACATCTATTCGGAAGGCAACTTCATCGAGGCAAAGTCCGACACGCCGTTCTTCCAGATCGGCGAACACAAGTACGGCAAGCCGATCCTCGACCGGGTGGTGGGGCGCGACATGCGGCTGGGCGAGGCGGCAAAGGTGGTGCTGCTGTCGTTCGACTCGACGCTGCGCTCCAACCTGTCAGTAGGCATGCCGATCGACCTCGTCGTCTACAACAAGGACACGCTGGCCATCGACCGGGTGCGGCGGATCGAGAAGAACGACCCGTATTTCTCCAAACTGTCGGCCACCTGGTCGGAGCAACTGCGCAAGGCGGTGGAGAAAATCGAGGAATTTGATATTTGAAAGGCTGGCGAAATCTGACAGAACCGGCTTCATGGACCTGAATGCCCAGTACAACAACCGCGCCCTGGTGCCGGACCACGCCGGCATCGTTGCCGGGTGGGCGCGCGACGCCGAAGCCTACCGCGCCGCGCATGGCGGCGGGACGGGCATCGCCTATGGCAGCCATGAACGCCACGCCTACGACCTGTTCATCGGCGGCGGCAGCGCGGATGCGCCGCTGGTGGTTTTCATTCACGGCGGCTACTGGCAGGCGCTGGACCGGTCGTTTTTTTCGCACATGGCGGCAGGCTGCAACGCGCACGGGCTCGACGTGGCGGTGCCCTCCTTCCGGCTGGCGCCGGAGGTGGGCGTGGCTGACATCATCAGCGACCTGCAGGCATTGTGCCTGCACCTGTGGCAGTCGCACGGGCGCCGTCTGGTGGTGTGCGGCCACTCGGCGGGCGGGCACCTGGCGGCGTGCATGATGGCGGCCGGCTGGGCTGCGCATGGTGCGCCGGCGGACCTGGTGCGCGCCGGCATGGGCGTTTCCGGCCTCTACGACCTGCGCCCGCTGATGGCGGTCTATGTCAACGATGCGCTGAAGATGGACGAGGAAGCCGCCCGCGCCGCCAGTCCGCTGTGCTGGGCGCCACCGAAACAGGGCCGGTTCGAGGCGTGGGTTGGCGGCGATGAATCGCGCGAATATCACCGGCAGAGCGAGACGCTGGCTGCAACCTGGCTGGGCGCGGGGCTCGACTGCTCATGGGTGGAGAGCGCCGGCGACAATCATTTTACCGTGGTGCGCCACCTGGCGGACGCTGACAGCGCCATGACCAAGGCCCTAGTCGCGCTGGCGGGGCGGACATGACGGACACGCCCCGGCAGATCGAAACGCCCTCCGGCAAGGGTGCGGCGGACGAGAATTTTCCCGTAGGCTCGTTCCTGTTGCCCAAACGGCTGCGCCCGCACGTAGCCACCTATTATGCGTTTGCTCGCGCCATCGACGACATTGCCGACAACCCGGACACCCCGCCGCAGGACAAGATCGCCCGGCTCAACGCCATGGACGACGCGTTGCTGGGGCGAACCGCCAATCCCGGCCCGGACGTCGCCAAGGCAACCGCCGTGCGCGCCTCGATGCTGGAGACGGGGGTGAACCTGGCCCATGCCAGCGACCTGATCTCGGCATTCCGTCAGGACGCCATCAAGAGCCGCTACAACACCTGGGACGAACTGATCGATTACTGCATGCGCTCAGCCTCGCCGGTGGGGCGCTACCTGCTGGAGCTGCATGGCGAGGACAAGGCGCATTTCGAGTATTCCGACGCCCTGTGCAACGCATTGCAGGTGATCAACCACCTGCAGGATTGCGCCGATGACCTGAAGACCATGGACCGCTGCTACCTGCCGCTGGACTGGTGCGCGCAAGCCGGCGCAAAGGTCGAGATGCTGCGCGAGACGGTCTCGCCCGCACCCCTGCGGGCCGTACAGTTGCGCTGCCTGGATGGCACTGAAGAGCTGCTGCGGGTGGCGGACAAGCTGCCCGGCGCACTCAAATCCCGGTCGCTGGCGATGGAATCCGGGGTGATCGTGGCGATTGCCTGGAAGCTGGTCGAGAAGCTGCGCCGGGAGGACCCGGTGGCCGTGAGGGTGGAGCTTTCAAAGCCGATGTTCGCCTGGTGCGGCCTCAAAGGCGCCATAAAGGCGCTGTTCTAGCTTCATCCGCCTTGCGCCCGGCCGGCCTGAACAGGGTAACCCTCGCCCAATGGAGAGGTTGGCGCGGGACTGGATTTGGTATACACAGCGGATTTCGTGCGACATGACGGCGATTGATCCGGGTGACGGAACAGTCCACAAGCATGGCCGGGCGCCAGATTTGCTCTGCCCGCGAACGAGACGCTGAAGAACAAGATCGAAGAGACAGCATGCCAATATCGACCCCTCTGCTTGACACGATAAAGTATCCTGCCGATCTGAGAAGGCTGAAGCCGGAAGACCTGGCCCAGGTCGCCAAGGAGCTGCGCGACGAAACCATCGACGCAGCCTCGGTGACCGGCGGACACTTCGGCGCGGGCCTCGGCGTCGTCGAACTGACGGTTGCCCTGCACTATGTCTACAACACGCCACGCGACCGGCTGATCTGGGACGTAAGCCACCAGGCCTACCCGCACAAGATCCTGACCGGGCGGCGCGACCGCATCCGCAAGATCCGCCAGTCCGACGGCCTCTATGGCTTCACCAAGCGCGACGAGAGCGAATACGATCCGTTCGGGGCCGCGCACTCCTCAACCTCCATTTCGGCCGGCCTCGGCATGGCCGTGGCGCGCGACCTCATGGGCGGCGACAACCACGTCATCGCGGTGATCGGCGACGGCTCGATGAGCGCCGGCATGGCCTATGAAGCCATGAACAACGCCGGCGCGCTGGACAGCCGCATGCTGGTGGTGCTCAACGACAACGGCATGTCGATCGCGCCGGGCGTGGGCGCGCTTACCAACTACCTGTCGTGGCTGGTCTCGACGCATCCGTTCCTGTCGTTGCGCGACATCGCGCTGAAGCTTTCCAACAAGTTCCCCAAGACGTTGCGCAAGGCGGCCGAACGCGTCGACGAGTATGCCCGCGGCATGGTGATGGGCGGCACGCTGTTCGAGGAACTGGGCTTCTATTATGTCGGCCCGGTCGATGGCCACGACCTCGAGACGCTGGTGCCGGTGCTGGAAAACATCCGCGAAGCCAAGGAAGTCGGTCCGGTGCTGCTGCACGTGATCACCGAAAAGGGCAAGGGACATCCGTTCTCCGATACCAACAAGGAAAAGCATCACGCGGTCGGCAAGTTCGACCCGCTGACCTTCGAGGCGAAAAAAGCCACCTCCAATGCGCCGAGCTACACCTCGGTGTTCGCCCAGTCGCTCATCAAGCATGCAGAGGCGGACGACAAGATCATCGCCATTACCGCGGCGATGCCGTCGGGCACCGGCGTTGACAAGTTCGAGGAGCATTACCCGGATCGCACCTTCGACGTCGGCATTGCCGAACAGCATGCGGTGACGTTTGCCGCCGGTATGGCAACCGAAGGATTCAAGCCGTTCGCGGCGATCTATTCGACATTCCTGCAACGCGCCTATGACCAGGTCGTGCACGACGTGGCGCTGCAGCGTCTGCCGGTGCGCTTTGCCATCGACCGGGCCGGTCTTGTCGGCCAGGACGGCGCCACGCACGCAGGCTCGTTCGACGTCGCCTACCTCGCCTGCCTGCCCAACATGGTGGTCATGGCTGCCGGCGACGAGGCGGAACTGATGCATATGGTGGCAACTGCCGTGGCCTATGACGAAGGCCCGTGCGCCTTCCGCTATCCGCGCGGCGAAGGCATTGGCGTCGACATGCCGGAAATCGGCACGCCGCTGGAGATCGGCAAGGGCCGCATCATGCGCGAGGGCACACAGGCCGCACTGCTCAATCTCGGCGGCCGCCTGGGCACCTGCATGAAGGCGGCTGAAGACTTGGCCCAGCGCGGCGTCTCGGTCACGGTGGCTGACGCCCGCTTCGCCAAGCCGCTGGACACCGCCATGATCGAAAGCCTGGTCAAGAACCACCAGCTGGTGCTCACCCTCGAGGAAGGCTCCATCGGCGGATTCTCCAGCCATGTCCTACATCACCTGGCCCACCAGGGCATGCTGCAGGGTCATGCGGTGGTCAAGCCGATGACGCTGCCGGACGCCTTCATTGGCCACGGCGCGCCCGACTGGCAGTACAGGCAGGCCCGCCTCGAAGCGGACGATATCGTGGTCGAGGTTCTGCGTGGCCTGAAGCTTGACAAGAAAGTGCTGGAATTCGCCAATAAGAAGTCCTGACGCATGGCCTGCCGGATGAGGCAGGCACCCCCGCGCCAGGTTGAAATGACATGATGGCAAACCAGACGGAAACATTGGCAGCGGGGGCTTCCGCGGCGAGCGAGGCTCGTTCCATCGCGCGCACCGTCCGTGATGCATCCACATCTTTCTACTGGGCCATGCGGCTGCTGCCGAAGCCGCAGCGCGAGGCGATGTTCGCCGTGTACTCGTTCTGCCGCAAGGTTGACGATATCGCCGACAGCGAGACCTTGAACGAGAAGCAGAAGCGCGAACAGCTTGCCACCTGGCGGGCCGAGGTTGATGCGCTCTATGCCGGCAGGCCGTCATGGCCGGAGACCCGCGCCCTGCTGCAACCGCTTCAAGACTTCTCGCTGCGCCGCGACGACTTCATGGAAGTGATCGCCGGCATGGAGATGGACGCGGGCGAGCCGGTCATCGCACCGGACTTCAAGACATTCGACCTTTACGTGGACCGGGTGGCCTGCGCGGTGGGCCGGTTGTGCGTGTGCGTGTTCGGCGATCCGTCCGACCATGGCGTGGCGGTGGCCCATCACACGGGCCGGGCGCTGCAGATCACCAACATCCTTCGCGACGTTGATGAGGATGCCGCCATCGGGCGGGTATACCTGCCGCGCGAACTGCTGGAGAAGCACAAGATCGACTGGTCGGATCCGGAGACCATCACGTCGCAGCCCGGTTACGTGGCGATGTGGCGGGAGCTGGCCGAGATCGCCCGGCAGGAATACGCTTTCGCCGATGACGCCATGGCGTTGTGCCGCAAGGATGTGATGCGCCCTGCCCGCATCATGAAGTCGGTGTACCAGCGCAACCTCGAGCGCATGATGGCGTTGCCCGACGCGGCACTGGCGGACCCGGCGGTGTCGAAGCGGCTGGTCGGTGGCAAGGAAAAGCTGCTGATTGCGCTGCGGCACGGGTTTTTCTGAGGACAGCATGGCAACAGCGCACATAATAGGCGCCGGCGTGTCCGGCCTGTCGGCGGCGGTCGAGCTGTCGAAGGCGCAGTTCCGCGTGGTGCTGTATGAACAGACTGGCCATGCGGGCGGGCGTTGCCGCTCGTTCCATGACCCCGGCCTCGACGCCATCATCGACAATGGCAACCACCTGCTCCTGTCCGGCAACCGCTCGGCGTTGTCGTTCCTTGAGACCATCGGCGCGCTCGACGAGCTGATCGGGCCTGACAAGGCGGAGTTCCCGTTCGTGGACGTCAAGTCCGGCGAGCGCTGGACCATCGAGCTGAACAGGGGGCCGATGCCGTGGTGGATTCTCGACAAGGACCGGCGGGTGCCCGGCACCAGGCTGTCAGAATACCTGACCGGGCTGAAACTGCTCAGCGCCGGCAACCGCACCGTCAAGCAGCTGTTTGCCGGTCAGGGCGCACTGTACGAGCGGTTCTGGGACCCGTTCACCGTTGGCGTGATGAACACCGAGTCGCATGAGGCGGCCGCCCGGCTGCTGACGCCGGTCATCCGCGAAACCCTCGCCCGGGGGGCTGACTATTCGCGACCGATGATTTCGCGCCGCGGACTGTCGTTCACCTTTGTCGACCCGGCGCTGAAATGGCTGGGCGAGCGCGGCGGCGATATCCGTTTCAACTGCCGGGTGTCGGGCATCGAGACTGACGGCAAGCGCGTCACGGCCATCAACACCGGCGCCGGGCGCGAAGAGATCATGCCGGGTGACGTGGTTGTGTCAGCCCTGCCCGCATGGTTCGCTGCGATGGTGCTGGGCGATATCAGCGCGCCAGACACCTTCGTGCCCATCGTCAACGCGCACTTCCGGGTGGACGGTGGGCGCACGCCGCTGATGCGCCATCACGTGCTGGGCCTGCTCAACTCCATGTCGCACTGGCTGTTCGTGCGTGACGACGTTGCGTCGGTGACCATATCGGCCGGCGACAAGGTTGCGGCGATGGACAAGACGCAGGTTCTGGACACCGTCTGGCGCGAAATTGCCCCCGAAATTGGCCAGGATCCGGAGCGCATGCCGGCCAGGACCCGGGTGCTGACGGAACGGCGCGCGACTTTCAAGGGCACCACCGACCAGCTGGCCCGGCGGCCCGGACCGTCAACAAATTGGCACAATCTGATGCTTGCTGGGGACTGGATAGACAATGGTTTGCCCTCGACGATCGAAGGCTCGATCAGATCGGGTCAAACCGCCGCACAAGGACTGTTGAGGTCGCTTTAGAGTTGACTTCAACGGTAGTAATTTGTCTTTAGGAAACCACCGGTTGTCGAGAGGGCGTGACTCGTCCGGCGGTTATCTGAAAGTTGAGGTAGCATGCAGTCGAACGTTTACGTCCTCCGCCCGAAGTCCGGGCTTACTCCCACACTTGTGGCCGATGCAGCCAGCGTTGCCAGCGACGCGGCGCAGAACCTGCTTGCCATGCAGCAGGCGGACGGGCACATCGTGTTCGAGCTGGAGGCCGATGCGACGATCCCCTCCGAGTACATTTTTCTCAATCATTTTCTTGACATGCGCGAGCCCGAGCTGGAAGCGGAAATGGGCGAGTACCTGCGTTCGCTGCAGTCCAAGACGCACGGCGGCTGGCCGCTGTTCCATGAAGGCGGGTTCAACATCTCTGCCTCGGTCAAGGCTTACTACGCGCTGAAACTGCTCGGAGACAGCGAGGATGCGCCGCACATGGTGCGCGCGCGCAACGCCATCCTGGCCCATGGCGGCGCCGAAAAATCAAACGTGTTCTGCCGATACTCGCTGGCGCTGTTCGGCCAGGTGCCATGGCGCGGCGTGCCGGCGATGCCGGTCGAGCTGATGCTGATGCCGAAGTGGTTCCCGGCCAACATCTGGAAGTTTGCCTACTGGTCGCGCACGGTGATCGCGCCGCTGACCATTCTTGCCGCGCTGAAGCCAATGGCGCGCAACCCGGTGGGGGCAACCTGCCGTGAAATCTTCTGCACCCCGCCGGAAAACATCAAGGTGTGGAATCACAACCACACCGGCAGCCGCTGGGGCGAGTTCTTCCTGCAGATCGACAAACTGCTGCAGCCGGCCGAGAAGCACATCTTCCCGCGCCTGCCGTTCCGCAAGGCCGCGATCAGGAAGTCGCTGGACTTCATCAAGCCGCGTCTCAACGGCGATGACGGCCTCGGCGCCATCTTCCCGGCCATGGCCAATACCGTCATGGCCTATGATACGCTGGGCATGAGCCCGGACCATCCTGACTTCAAGATCGCGCTGGCCTCCTGCCGCAAGCTGGTGACCAACCGCCGCGAGACGCGAGGCGGTGCGCCGCGTTATCCGCAACCATGCGTCTCGCCCATCTGGGACACCTCGCTGGCTGCGCATGCGCTGCTGGAAGCAGGCGTGGAGGAGACCGACGAACGCGTCATCAAGATGTGCGACTGGCTGGCGGCCGAGCAGATTCTCGACGTCAAGGGCGACTGGGCGATCAACGCGCCGGACCTGGAGCCAGGCGGTTGGGCATTCCAGTACAAGAACGACTATTATCCTGACGTGGACGATACCGCGGTGGTGGGCATGCTGCTGCACCGCGTCGACCCGGTGCGCTACAAGCTCAACATCGAGCGCGCGGCAAAGTGGATCATCGGCATGCAGTCGAGCAACGGCGGCTGGGGCGCCTTCGACATCGACAACAATGCCGAGTTCCTCAACACCATTCCGTTCGCCGACCACGGCGCGCTGCTCGACCCGCCCACGGTGGACGTGGCGGCGCGCTGCCTGTCGTTCCTGGCGCAGATCGGCTATGAGCGCGATCATCAGGCGATCCGCCGCGGAATCGATTTCATCAAGTCCGAGCAGGAAACCGACGGTTCATGGTTCGGCCGCTGGGGCACCAACTACATCTACGGCACCTGGTCGGCGCTGAACGCCATCAACGCCGTGGGCGAGGACATGAGCCAGCCATGGGTCCGCAAGGCGGTGGACTGGCTGATCTCGCAGCAGCGCGACGATGGCGGCTGGGGCGAGGATGGCGCGACCTACTGGAAGGAACGCCGTGGCGAGGCCAAGTCATCTACCCCGTCGCAGACGGCGTGGGCCATGCTGGGCCTTATGGCAGCAGGCGAAGTGGAGCATGACGCGGTGGCGCGGGGCGCGCAGTACATCACCCATGCACCGCGTGAAGGCGCCAAGTGGGACGAGCCATGGTACACCGCAGTCGGCTTCCCGCGGGTGTTCTACCTGCGCTACCATGGCTATTCGGCCTACTTCCCGGCATGGGCTCTGGGCCGCTATGCCAACCTGATGCGCGGCAACTCCAGGAAGGTTCAGTGGGGCATGTAGTTCCCGCTTGACCGGGTGGCGATTCCGCGTCACTTGCTCATCGCCATGACGGTTTCCCGCACACACTGCCCGGTGGGGCTTGTGACCGCGCTCCAGCAGGAGTTCGCGGTGGCGCGCAAATGCCTTGGCGCCGACAGTTCATCCTTCATACTTGCACAGTCCGGCGTCGGGCGGGCGGCGGGCTATATCGCCGCCGAGGGGCTGGGCAGTGGCAACGGCAGGCTTGCCGGGCTGGTCTCGCTTGGCTTCTGCGGCGGGCTTGACCCGGCGCTTGGCTGTGGCAGCGTCGTCGTGCCGAGACACGTCATCACGCCGGATGCGGAAGAGCGCTTCGACGCCGACGAAGCCTGGCATGCGTCGATCATGGCGGGGCTTGCGAACCTGCATCCTTGCACGGACCCGATGTTCAGCGCCCGCGACGTGATCACGTCGGCGGCTGGCAAGCGGCAACTGCACGAGCGCTACAAGGCGTGCGCCGTCGACATGGAAAGCGCCGGCATCGCCCACGCCGCGCGGCGCCTGCGCGTGCCCTTCCTCGCCATTCGCATCGTGCTGGACGGCGCCGGCGACGCCCTGCCCCATGCCACCGCGGACGCCGTCAAGCCCGACGGCAATCTCGACATCAGAGGCCTGATGCGCGGTCTCGCCCGGCACCCGAAGGACGTGCCCGCCCTTATGGTGCTGGGCCGCAAGTCGTCGATCGCGCAAGGCCGTCTCAAGGCGGTATGCGAGGCGCTGAAGCCGGGGTTCGCAGTTCCGGCGTAAGACCCAGAGAAAAAGCCCGGCACCGCTGCCGGCACCGGGCTGAATTGTCCTGAAATACGCCGGACTGAAGGCTTATTCAGCCGCCACGTTGGTTGGCGCATGAATGTCCTTCATCACCTTGGCGACATGGTCCTCGTGCAGGCCATAGTCGGCCTTGCGGGCGTGGGTCAGGTCGATCTCGGGGGCGAAGTCGCCTTCGGTCTTGACGCCGCGCAGCGCCACTACCAGCGCCTTCAGCGGGTTGTTGGTGGCGTCGGCCGCAGCGGTCGGCTCAAAGCCGCAGTGGGCCATGCAGTTGGAGCACTTCTCGTAGCGACCGGTGCCGTAGCTGTCCCAGTCGGTGGTTTCCATGAGTTCCTTGAAGGACTTCACATAACCTTCGCCGAGCAGGTAGCACGGCTTCTGCCAGCCGAACACGTTGCGCGTCGGCATGCCCCATGGCGTGCACATGTATTCCTGGTTGCCGGCGAGGAAGTCGAGGAACAGCGTCGAGTGCGACAGCTTCCACTTCTTGCCCTTGCCGTGCTTGAACACTTCACGGAACAGCTGCTTGGTCTTGCGGCGCGACAGGAAGTGCTCCTGGTCGGGCGCGCGCTCGTACATGAAGCCGGGGGAGATGGAAACGTTGACGCCCATTTCGGTGGTCATGTCGAGGAACCTGGCGATGTCCTCGGGCGCATGACCATCAAAGATGGTGGCGTTCGCGTTGACCTGGAAGCCAGCCTTCTGGGCCGCCTTGATGGCGGAGATGGCGCGGTCGAACACGCCGGTCTGGCAAACCGCCTTGTCGTGGTGATCCTTGAGGCCGTCAAGATGGACCGAGAAGAACAGGTACGGCGACGGCTTGAACAGGTGCAGCTTCTTCTCTAGCAGCAGCGCGTTGGTGCACAGCGACACGTACTTCTTGCGTGCCACGATGCCCTCGACGATCTCGCCGATCTCCTTGTGGATCAGCGGTTCGCCGCCGGGAATGGCGACGATGGGCGCGCCGCATTCATCGACGGCGTCGAGGCATTCCTTGACGGACAAACGCTTGTCCAGAATCGGCTTGGGATAATCGATCTTGCCGCAACCGGCACAGGCCAGGTTGCACTTGAACAGCGGCTCGAGCATCAGCACAAGCGGATAGCGCTTGTTGCCCTTGAGCTTCTGTTTCATCACGTAGGCGCCGACGCGCACTTGTTGCATGAAGGGGACGGTCACGATGTCAGTACCTTGCTATTCTTGTTGGTTCAGTCCGTTTCAGGCCCCGGCAAACGGAATTGCGGCCTAAAATGCCTCAGTTGTCTTCCACGTCAATAGGCAGGCGCAAAGGTGTGCGCATTAGCCACTGGCCTTCTTCCTGTACGCCCACTCGATCAGCTGCGGCAGCACCACCAGGGTGCAGACCAGCGTGACCAGGATGGCAATGGTCAGCAACTCGCCCATGCTGGCCATGCCGCGGTGCGCCGACAGCCAAAGGGTGCCGAACGAGCCGATGGTCGTCATGGCCGAGATCATGACCGCACGCGGTGTAGAGGTGCCGGTCACGTCGGTGCCATTGCGACCCTCGCGGGCGCGCATGACGTAGTGAATGCTGGAGTCAACACCCAGCCCCAGCAGCAGCGGCAGAACGATCACGTTGGCGAAGTTGAACGGCGAGTCGAACACCACCGTGTACCCAATCATCAAGGTGGTGGCGAGCAGCAGCGGCGCCAGCACCAGCGCAACGTCGCGAATGCTGCGCAACGCAGGCCAGATGATCAGCACCACCAGCGCAAATGCCGCAAGAGTTGCCAGCACCATCGACCTGGCCACCGCATCGGCGGAGCCCGCAACACCAACGGCCGGACCCATCACGTCGCCGGACACGGTCTTCACCGCGTCAACGAAATCCGCAAGCTTGCCCTCATCGCGCATGTCGCCGGCGGGCGATATCTCCAGCCGCCAGCGCCCATCGTCAGCGACATAGCGTTCACGGATGCTTTCATCGAGCGAGTCGATGGTCACGCGGCTGGTGGTTGCCAGCTGGTTCACGTCGGCCAGCATGGCTGGCAGGCCGGAAAACAGCGCATCCTCCAGCTGGCGCACGGCGTCTTCGTCCTGTCCCTTGACATTGTCGAACGCAGCGATGGCCTCCTTCAGACGGGAGGCGGAAGCCTTCAGATCTGCGGGCGCATCAGGCGCTTCGGAAAGCGCCGTCATGTTCTGCGAGATCAGGTCCAGCATGCGCCGGCGAGCCGGTGCGCCGATATCGGACTCCGAATTCACCGTGCGCGGCACCAGATCAGCGAGGCGAGCCAGTTCGGCCAGCTTCCGGTCCTGTTCTTCTGGCAGGAACTCCTCGACCATCAGCACCTTGTCGACTTCGGGCAGGGCCTTGAACTTCTGCAGCATCTCGCGGGCCTTCGGCCCAGACTCGGTCACGTACTGTGCGGTGTAGTGAACACCCGCCTCATCCCTGGCCACATCTAGGAAGGTCCGCACGGAAGGCGAAGCCGGATCCTTCAGGTTTACCGGGTCGCCATCAAATCGCGCCTGCGGGAAGGTGAACAGGGCAGCCCCAGCTACGGCGATCACCGCCAGCGTGGCAGCCTTGCGCACAAACGAGGAGCTTTCGCCCGGCGCCTTTTCCTCGGCTACCTTGTGGGCGAGCTTGCGTTCGATCTTTTTCTGGTTGTCGGGGATCAGCTTCAACAGTGCCGGCACCAGCGTGATGGACGCCGCGAAGGCAATGACCATGCCGCCCGAGGCGATAATGCCAAGCTGTGCCATGCCGACAAAGTCCGTCGGAGCAAAGGCCAGGAAAGCCAGCGCGGTGGTCAGCGTGCACAGGCCCAGCGCCGGTCCCATCTTGGTCACAGCGGCCGCGGCTGCATCTGTACGATTGAGTCCCCTCGCCCGCTCCTCGGCATAGCGCAGCACCACGTGCACCGCGTAATCGACGCCAAGGCCGATGAACAGCACCGCAAAGGCCACCGATATCATGTTCAGGTAACCGATCGATACGGTGGCAAACCCGGTATTGATCAGGAAGCCGAGGATGATCAGCGCCATGGCGGGGAAGATCAGCCGCAGGCTGGGCAGGCCGAAAAAGATGGTCAGCGACACGATGATGAAGGAAACGATGCCCGCCACCGCAGCGCCCTTGGTGACGGCCTCGAATTCCTCGGCATCCATGGCGGCCTCGCCGGTCAGACGCACCGTGGCGGCGCCATTGCCGGTGATGGAGGGATCGGTGAGCAGCTCCCTCGCCGCCGTCATCGGGCCGGCAGCTGCCTCGAGCTGGGTAAAGTCGAGGATGGGCTTTGCCAGCACGTACCAGCGCGTTTCTGTAAGCTTCGGGCCGTCATCGGACAGGGCGGTCCAGTCGAGCGGCCTGCGGTCACCGGAGGCCTCGCCCTCGACGGTCCGGGCCGCCTGGTCGAGGAAGCCGGCAACCCCGTCAGGCGCACGGCCAGCCTGGGTATAGGCGGTCACCTCGTTCAGCAGGCCGGACAGGCCGGCAAGGTTTGGCTGGTCGGCAAGACCCTGCAGCATGGGACCGGACTGCACGATCCCATCGACAAGCTGCTTCACCTCGTCCGGCTCAGCATAAAGCACGCCATAATCGTCATAGAACGGCCCGGTGCCGGGCGCCAGCACATGGGCGAACAGCTTCGGCTGGGCCCGCAGCCGCTCAGCCACGCGGAACGCCGCATCGCGGGCGTCCTCGGGCTTTTCTGCATCTACGACGAACATGAAGTTCGCATCCACCGACGGGAACGTCTCGTTGAAGGCGTGATTGGCCAGCTTGAAGTCGAGTTCATTCGAGATCATCAGGTCGGGATCGGTATCGACCCTGAGCTTGGTGGCGGCAAGCGTTGCCCCGCCAATGGCCAGAATGACGAAAGCGGCCACGACCAGCCACGCATGGTCGCAGGACCAGCGGGCAATGCGTCCGAACAGGCTGCCGTCGCGGACTGATTGAACCATGGTGGCCGGTTGGGATGGAGTATCAGCGGATGCCGCCTGGCCCGTATCCCTGGAGCCAGCCTTGATGGTGCGGGGTCCCGCCTTGCCCTTACCGGCAGCAGGTTTGCGGCCGCCAGGCCGTTTTACCGTCGTCATGCTGTCGCCTTGACCTTCTCGTCGCCGCGTCCCAGCGCGTTCTTTGCAATTCGGGTGAGGCTTTCCCAGGCAGGTCCCGGAAAGCGGTGCAGATCCGCCATGACCTTGTCAAAGGCGGTCACGAACCACTCCACGTCATCCTCGTTGATCATCAACGGCGGTATCAGCTTGATGGTGGTCATGCGGTTGCCGGCAACCTGGGTCAGGATACCGTGGTCGGCCAGCAGGGGAATGGTGATGGCCTGGCAGAACAGGTCTTCATTGAGGCTGTTCACGGTGGCCCACGCCGTGCGCAGCTTGAGCGACTTCGGCTTGTGGAACTCGATGGCGAGCATCAGGCCGCGCCAGCGCACCTCCTTGATGAACTCGTACTTCGGAGCCAGGGCCTTGAGCCGCTGGCCCAGCAGGTCGCCCATCATCTGCGCGTTCTCGGCCAGGTTGTCATCGTCCAGCACGGTCAGCGAGGCCAGTGCCGCTGCCATGGCGAAATTGGATTTGCCGAAGGTGGACGAGTGCACTACCGCCCTGTCGAGCGAGGAAAACACGGCGTTGCAAATCTTGTCGGTCATCAGCACCGCGCCAACCGGCACGTATCCGCCAGACAGTGACTTGGACAGGATGACCATGTCGGGCTCGACGCCGTCTTCGTGGTGCAGCGCCAGGAACTTGCCGGTGCGGCCCATGCCAGACTGCACCTCGTCGGCGACAAACAGCGCGCCGTGCCTGTGGCACAGCTTGCTGGCGGCGGCGAGATACCCGGCCGGCGGAATATTCACGCCCTTGCCCTGGATCGGCTCGACGAAGAAGGCAGCGACATCTCCGGCGGCCAGTTCGCGCTCCAGTGCCGCAAGATCGCCGAACGGCACCTTTACCGCGGCGAGCAGGTCGCCGAACTTCTCGCGGAACACCTCGCCGCCATTCAGCGCCAGCGCGCCCGACGTCAGCCCGTGGAATGCCGAAGAGGCAAAAACAATCTTGTTGCGCCCGGTGGTGCGGCGCACAAACTTGATCGCAGTCTCGTTGCCTTCCGCGCCCGTGGAGCAGAAATAAACCTTGGACAGGCCATAGCCGCAGCGCTTCTTCAGTTCGTCCGCGACAATCCCGCACAGCAGCGGCGTCTCCATCTGGACCAGCGAGCAATAGTCGCCGTCCATGAAGTCCTTCAGCACCTGACGAATCGCGGGGTGATTGCGGCCCATGTTGAAGGCACCATAACCGGCCAGCATGTCGATATATTTGCGGCCCTTGTCGTCCCACATGTAGGCTCCGTTGGCCTTCACGTAATTGCGGTCAAAACCTATTATTTTCAATGCTTTGGCGAAGCGCGGATTAACGTGCTCGGCATAAAGGGCGTTGTTCGAGCCGGTGTTGCGCGCAATTACGCTGGCGATGTCGAGCGGCATGTTGTTTCCGTTCCCTGGCAGTTGGCGCAACCCCAAACGAGTTGAGATCATTCTATACGCACACTGCAGCCGCGAACCCATGCGACCTAGTTACCCGCTCTGGTCATAGCAGAAAATTTCGTTCGCAGGTGCGAGATATCGCCTTGATATATTCACAAGCGCTATATATCAATCCGATATAAATATACTCACGGAACTGGCGGATATCGTCACATGAATGTGCGCACATTGTGTCTGGGAATCCTCGCGCAAGAGGATGCCTCGGGATACGAAATCAAGAAGTCGGTAGAGGAAGGCATGTTCGCCCACTTCATCGACGCAAGCTATGGCTCGATCTACCCGGCGCTGACGCAGATGCTGGCCGACGGCCAGGTGTCGGTGCGCGAGGAGTCACACCCCGGCAAACCGCCCAAGAAGGTCTACTCGATAACCGGCGCAGGCCGAACCGCGCTGCGCAAGGCGCTGCACGTGTCAGCCCGGCAGGACAAGTTCAAATCGGAGTTCCTGTTCCAGGCCCTGTTCAAGGATGACCTGGATCCGGTCCACCTGGCAGAGGCTTTCGAAGAGCAACTGGCCTACTTGCGGCGTGAGCTTTCCCAGATCGAGGAATGCAGGGAGCAAGCCGAGCCAGGCTCCGGCCACATGTTCGTCAACGGCTACGGGCAAGCGGTGCTGCGTGCCGCCATCGACTACATGGAGCAATCCCGGGCCAGCCTTGGCCTGCCGCAATCCACCGCCGCCAGGAACGCTGCCGAGTAAGGCCGCCCTGACAAAAAGCAAGAACACGCACTGGTAACTGAAGTCATGTCAAAGTCGTACATTTGGTCCGCCCTCTTCGCCCTCGCCATCGTCGGATGGTTTGCCTCGGGCTACGTGATCCCTGCAGGAGGCACGTCGGAAAGCGGCACTGTCGCCGAGGAAGCCGCGCAGGAAGCCAAGTCGGCGCCATTCAAGGTGGCGGTGCAAACCTTCAAGGCGGTCGAGCGGCCATCGGTGTTTCCGGTGCGTGGCCTGACCGAGGCATCGCGTCACGTCGAGGTGCGGGCGCGCACCGCCGGCATCGTGGAGAACCAGAGGTTCGAGGCTGGAGCTGCGGTCAAGGCGGGCGACGTCCTGTGTTCGCTTGACCTCGCCGCCCGCAAGGCGCAGCTCGCCCGCGCCAAGGCGCAGCTGGCCAGCGCACGGCGCGACTACGAGGCCTCCGCCCAGCTTGCCAAGTCGAACTTCGCGGCCCAGTCCAAGGTGGCCCAGCAGAAGGCGGCGATGGAACTGGCGCAGGCCGAACTTGAGCAGATCGAGCTCGACATTTCATGGACGCAGGTGATCGCGCCGCAGGATGGCGTGCTGACGGCGGACCCGCTGCAGTCAGGCTCCTACGTTCAGGCCGGGGGCTTGTGCGGCACACTGAGCGTGATGAACCCGATCCTCGTCACCGCCAACGTGCCGGAGCGGCTGCTGCCCAATCTCAGCCAGGGCATGGCCGCCAGGGCAAGGCTTGTTACCGGTGAGGAAGTTACCGGCAAGATCACCCACATCGCCATGTCGTCGGACCGCGAAACCCGCACCTTCCGGGTGGAGCTGGCTGTGCCCAACCCGGACTACGCGTTGCGCGAAGGCATCACGGCGGAACTGTTCATCCCGCTGCCTTCGGCAATGGCGCACAAGCTGCCCGCCTCCGCCCTGACGCTGGCCGACGATGGCAGTTTCGGCGTGCGGGTAATCGATGAAACCAACAAGGTGTCATTCGTTCCGCTCCAGGTGGTTTCACAGGAAACCGGCGGTGTCTGGGTCCAGGGTCTGCCGGACACGGCGACGGTGATCACCCAGGGTCAGGACTTCGTGGTGGCCGGCCAGGTGGTTGATCCGGTCGCGCAAGGCACGGAGGCCAACTGATGTCATCCGCACTTGCTGCCATCCTGTCGCGGCCGCGCGCCGTTCTGTCGATGATGCTGGTGATGCTGATCGCCGGCATCTGGAGCTTTGTCGAGATACCGAAGGAAGCCGATCCGGATATCCAGATCCCGGCGGTTTACATCTCCATCCCTTTGCCCGGCGTCAGCCCGGAGGACTCCGAGCGGCTGATCGTCAAGCCGGTCGAGGAGAAGCTGAAGGGGCTTGACGGCATCAAGCGGATGACCGGCATCGCGTCCGAGAGCCACGGCGGCATTTTCGTCGAGTTCGAGACCGAGGTCGATATCGACCAGGCCATCACCGACACGCGCGAGAAAGTGGACCTGGCGAGGTCGGAACTGCCGGCAGACGCCGAGGAGCCGACCGTCAACGAGATCAACTTCTCGCTGCAGCCGACAATCATCGTGACGCTTTCGGGCAACGTGCCGGAGCGGACGCTGTTCAAGCACGCCCGGGAACTTCAGGACGAACTGGAAGGCATCCAGACAGTACTGGAAGCCAACCTTACCGGCCAGCGCGAGGAACTGCTCGAGGTGGTCGTTGATCCGGTCAAGCTGGAAGCCTACGGCGTCACCCAGCAGGAGTTGCTGAGCGCCGCCAACCTGAACAACCGGCTGGTGGCGGCAGGCGCGGTCAACAACCCGACAGGGCGCTATAACGTCAAGATTCCGGGCCTGTTCGAGGACGCGCAGGATGTCTTCAACCTGGTGGTCAAGTCGTCCGGCGGCACCACCGTGACGCTGGGCCAGGTTGCTGAAATCCGCCGCACCTTCAAGGACCGCAACCGCTATGCCGAGTTCAATGGCAAGCCGACCATTGCCATCGAGGTGGTCAAACGCATCGGCTCCAACATCCTGATCAACAACACGGAAGTGAAACGCATCGTTGCCGAGGTGACCAAAAACTGGCCTGAAACCATCAAGGTGAACACCACGCTCGACAAGTCGCGGCTGATTGGTGACATCCTGGGCTCGCTCAGTTCGTCCATCCTGCTGGCCATCCTGCTGGTGATGACGCTGGTGGTGGCGGCGCTGGGGTTGCGTTCCGGCCTGCTGGTCGGCATGGCCATTCCGACCTCGTTCATGGTTGGCTTCCTGTTTTTCGGTTTCCTCGGCTACACGGTCAACATCATGCTGATGTTCGGCCTGGTGCTTACGGTCGGGATGCTGGTGGACGGCGCCATCGTGATGATCGAGTTTGCCGACCGCAAGATGGCCGAGGGCATCGCCCGCCAGCAGGCGTACATCCAGGCTGCCCAGCGCATGTTCTGGCCCATCGTCTCATCGACCGCCACCACGCTGGCCGCCTTCCTGCCGATGCTGCTGTGGCCGGGCGTGGCGGGCGACTTCATGGGCTACCTGCCGCTGACGGTCATCGTGGTGCTGACTGCCTCGCTGATCACGGCAATGATCTTCCTTCCGACGCTGGGGGCCATCTTCGGCAAGGCCGGCCAGACCGACCGCGCCACCGCCGAGCGGCTGGCGGCGGACGGTCAAGGCAACCTGCTGGAGATCCATGGCTTCACCGGCGTCTACATCCGGTTCCTCAACCGGGTGATCCGGCATCCGCTGAAAGTGATGATCGTGCTCACCATGGCGATGAGCGGCATCGTCTATGCCTACTCGCTGAAGCCCACTGGTGTCGAGTTTTTCGTCGAAACCGAACCGGAAGTGGCCATCGTCTATGTGCGGGCGCGCGGCAACCTGTCGAACGAGCAGAAGCTGTCTATCGTGCGCGACGTTTACAAGCGCATCGAGAACCATCCGGCCATCGACAACATCACCACCTATGCCGGCACCGAGACCGGTGGCCAGGGCGGCCTCGGCTCGACCCAGGACGTGCCGGCCGATGTCATCGGCCAGGTGCAGCTTGAGCTCAAACCTGTGGGCGAGCGCGAAGACTGGACGACTGTCCAGCGCGAACTCAGGGAGGCAACCGCCGGCGTGCCGGGTACCATCGTCGAGGTGCGCGAACTGGCCGGCGGCCCGCAATCGGGCAAGGACATCCGGCTGCAGGTGCAGTCCAACGACCGTGACCAGGCCATCGCAGCGGCACAGCAGGTGCGCGACTGGATGGAAGCAAACATCGAGGGCCTCGCCGACATTGACGACGATGCGCCGTTGCCGGGCTACGAGATTGCGCTGAGCGTCGACCGCGAGGAAGCCGGCCGCTTCGGCGCGTCGGTCGCCGCGGCAGGCTCGCTGGTGCAGCTGATCACCAACGGCGCACTGATCGGCACCTACCGGCCTGACGACAGCAAGGACGAACTCGACATCCGCGTCCGCCTGCCGGAGGACCAGCGTTCGCTGGCCGCGCTCGACACGCTGAAGCTGCAGACGCCGCAGGGCCAGCAGCCGCTGTCCAACTTCGTCAGCCGCGAAGTCAAGCAGCAAGTCAACACGCTGTACCGCTACAACGGCCGTCCGTCAGTGTTCGTAAAGGCCAATGCGGCGCCGGGCTACCAGTCGATTGCCCAGATTGCGCAGCTTGACAAGTGGCTGAAGAGCCAACAGTGGCCGGACGGCGTCACCTTCACCTTCCGCGGCGCCGACGAGGACCAGAAGGAATCGGCGGCGTTCCTGCAGAAGGCGCTGCTGGGATCGCTTTTCCTGATGTTCATGATCCTGGTGATCCAGTTCAACTCGTTCTACCACACGGCCCTGACCCTCGCGACGGTGGTGATGTCGGCGGTGGGCGTGATCCTCGGCATGCTGGTGATGCGCCACTACTTCTCGATCATCATGACCGGAACGGGGCTGGTGGCGCTGGCGGGCGTGGTGGTCAACAACGCCATCGTGCTGATCGACACCTACCAGCACCTGCTGAGAAAAGGCATGAGCGCGGTGGATGCAACATTGCGGGCCGCCGCCCAGCGCCTGCGACCGATCCTGCTCACCACGGTGACGACGATCCTCGGCCTGCTGCCGCTGATGTTCCAGCTCAATGTGGACTTCCTGCACCGCACCGTAGGCATCGGTTCAATGACCTCCGCCTGGTGGGTGCACCTGTCAACGGCCATGGTGTTCGGCCTCGCCTTCGCCACGGTGCTGACGCTGGTGTTCTGCCCGGTGATGCTGTCGGCACCGACTGTGTGGAAGGAAGGCTGGCATCGGCTGATGAGCCGGTTCCGCAAGGGTGATGGCGGCACGGCCGCCAAGAGCGAAGAGCGCAAGCCGGTTACGCCTGAGCCCGAAGCCTTGCCGCAGGCGGCCGAGTAACTTTGCTACCCCGCCAGCACCTCACCGATGCGGTTCTGGAACCACGCCACACCCTTCTCATGGCGTGGTGACAACGGACCCGGCGAGTAACTGCGCGAAGCGTAGTTCTTGTGTGTCTCGAGACAGATGCTGAAGTCTTCCTCGACCACCGCAATGTTGCGGGCGATGGTGTCCTCGCGGGCAGCGCGCTTCTCTTCTGACGTGTCGGCGAAGTAGAAGTTGTAGATCAGCTCGGTGCGGCCCTCGCTGAGCGGGTTGATGCGGGAGGTG